>NZ_JBIWIY010000011.1:0-8178 GCF_044764885.1 Streptomyces sp. NPDC093591 | reverse complement strand
GTGGGGGTGGGGGGCGGGGGGGGGGGCGCCCCCCCCCCCCACCACCACCACCCCCCCCCCCCCCCCCCCCCCCCCCCCCCCCCCCCCCCCCCCCCCCCCCCCCCCCCCGCCACGGCCCCGACCCACACCCCACCCCCACGCGCTACACGAACCCCCACCCCACAGCAACAGGCCGCCGCAGGCACCCCCGGCCCAACCGCCGGAGGCAACACGCGCGTGCCCGCCCCCCGCCCCACCCGAAGCTCCCTAGCATCGCCCCCATGCCCGCCACCACCACCGCCGCAACCACCTCCACCTCCCCCCTCCACACCTGGTGGTCGCAACGTCCCCCCACAGCCGGCGCCGCCGTCATGGCAACCGGCATCCTGTCGGTGGCCCTGCACCAGACGGGCCACGAAACCCTGTCCCGGATCACCCTCACCCTGGCCTGCGCAACCTGGCTGGCCCTGGCCGGCGACTTCCTCACCCGACTCCTGCGGGACCGGGACAGGTGGCTGAAGGAGGCAGCCACTCCGGCAGCCCTGACCGCCATCGCCGCGACAACCGTCCTGGGCACCCGTTTCACCACCCTCGGCTGGCAGCCCCTCGCCAAGGCGCTCCTGGCCCTGGCGGCCCTGCTCTGGCCGGTCCTCCTCGTCCAGGTCGTACGCCACTGGCACCCCCGCATGCCCGGCGCGGTGTTCCTGGGCTGCGTGGCCACCCAGGGCCTGGCCGTCCTGGGCGCCACACTCGCCGCGTCCGAGGCCACGGCATGGCTCGCCCACACAGCACTCGCACTCTTCTGGCTCGGCCTGCTGCTCTACGTCATCGCCCTGACCCGCTTCGACCTACGCCAAGTCGCCCACGGCCCCGGCGACCACTGGGTGGCGGGCGGCGCCCTCGCCATCTCCGCGCTCGCCGGTTCGAAGCTCATCGCCGCCGACAGCGCCCGCCTGTACCTCTGGAACGACGACGCCGACAGCGCCCTGCGCACGGTGACCGTCGCCCTGCTGGTACTCGACCTCGCCTGGTACGCCGCCCTGCTCATCGCCGAGATCGCATGGCCCCGGCCTCGCTACGACGTACGCCGCTGGGCCACCGTGTTCCCGATGGGAATGACCGCCGCGGCAACACTCTCCGTCGCCGCCACCGTGGACGTCCCGTGGCTCAAGACCCCCGGCGACGTACTGCTGTGGATCGCGGTGGCGGCATGGCTGGCGGTCACCGCAGCCGCCCTACGGGCCTACACCGCACCCGCCCCCGGGCCGACCCCCGGCTCCGACATCAGGTCCACAACACAGCGATGAAGACGTTCGCCGTGCTCAGCAGCCCCACCACCCCGAACAGCCTCTTGTCCACCGTCTCGTCGTCCCGCTTCACATACACGAGCCCGAGAATCACAACCAGCAGCGCCAGCTTCACGCCGATCTTGATGTTGTTGACGGACTGGTCGTCCGCCTGATTGAGACCGACGAGGATCACCCCGGTGACCAGCATGGTCAGTGCACCGTGCAGCATCGCGGGGACGAACCGGGCGGTGCCCTGGCCCATCGCCTTCATCTGAGTGAAGAAACCCCCGAGCAGCGCGGCGATCCCGATGATGTGCAGGCCGACGAAGAGATGGATGAGTACGTCCATGGAGCCGGAGCCTAATGAGCGCCGGACAACCACCCGACACCGCCCCACTCGACGTACCCCACTCACCCCACACTCGCCCCATCCCAACCCCAACCTCACCCCAACCCCAACCTCACCCCACCCCCTACCGAACCCTCCTACCGATCTCGCATATATGCGGGCGCCCCATAGCACCCCGCCACCCCCACGCCCCCGGAAACCGCCACATCGGTCAGCACACTGCGTGAACACGACGACCCCATCCCGGGATCACGCTCACTTACGGTCATCCCGCGGTCCGCTCCCGGCACTTCCGTACAACGCGTTACCGACCCGGCACAGCCAGGTTTAGCGTCCTCCACCAGGTGACCGGCTCCCCACCGCCGCCCGGGCCAGGGGCGGCAGTCGGACACCACCGCCGAGGAAGTCCGGCGGCGACCCGCTCCCCCTGTGTGGGCCGCCGCCGGACGCGCAACCCGCCCCCCGGCACCCCCGGGCGTCCTACGGCCGCTCCCCCAGGCGCCCGTACGGGACGAGGCGGTCGTAGGCGGTCGTACGAAAGGACGTGCAGTCCACGTGGCAGCGCACCGCAAACCCCGTCAACGCTCGGCCGGCGGCAATACGGCCCGCACGGCATGGACGATCGCCCTGGCGGGCGCGGCGACGGCGACGGGGTTCGACGGGACCGGACACGCCGAGCCGCAGCTGACACCGGAGCAGGTCAAGGCGAAGGTGGACAAGCTGTACCAGGAGGCGGAGGTCGCCACCGAGAAGTACAACGGCGCGAAGGAGAAGGCGGACACGGCCGAACGGCGGATCAGGACACTGCAGGACGAGGCCGCCCGCAAGACGGAGAAACTGAACTCGGCACGGGAGGCGCTGGGTTCGATGGCCGCGGCGCAGTACCGCGACGGCGGCCTCGACCCGTCCCTGCAGCTCGCGCTCTCCGCCAACCCCGACCGGTATCTCGACGGAGCGGAGTTCGCCGAACGCGCCGGCCACCGTCAGGCGGCATCCGTCGCAAGCGTCCGTGAGCAAATCCGCGAGATCGAACAGCTACGCGGAGCCGCACGCGTCGAGCTGACCTCCCTGAAGTCCCGCCAGGCCGAACTGCGAAGCCACAAGAACACGATCACCGGCAAGCTGGACGAGGCCCGAAGCCTGCTCGCCCGACTGACCGCCGAGGAGCGGGCCCGGCTCGGAGCAGGCGCAGCCGACGCAGCCCGCGCCGCACGCAATTCGACGGGCAACCGCGACGCCTTGACGGCCCCCGGCTCCGCCACCGTCCAGGCACCCAACTCCCGTGCGGCAGCCGCGATTTCCTACGCCCACACCAAGATCGGCAGCCCCTACGTCTGGGGCGCGACCGGCCCGGACGCCTTCGACTGCTCCGGCCTCACCCAGGCCGCCTACCGCTCGGCCGGCATTTCCCTTCCCCGCACGACCTACGCCCAGATCGACTCCGGCCGCCGTGTCTCCCGCGCCGAACTACTCCCGGGTGACCTGGTGTTCTTCTACTCCAGCATCAGCCACGTGGGCCTCTACATCGGCAACGGCCAGATGATCCACGCCCCGAACCCGTCCGCACCGGTCCGGGTGGCCCCGCTCGACGAGATGCCGTTCGCGGGGGCCACGCGGGTGGTGTGAGCGAGCGGGCCGGGACCGGGGCAGGGGCAGGGAGCGCTGCCCGGGCCCGGGCTCACACCAGGCGCCGTGCCGTCGCCCACCGCGTCAGCTCATGCCGGTTCGACAACTGGAGCTTCCTCAGCACCGCCGAAACATGGGACTCGACCGTCTTGACGGAGATGAAGAGCTGCTTGGCGATCTCCTTGTACGCGTACCCCCGCGCGATCAGCCGCAGCACCTCCCGCTCGCGCTGAGTGAGCCGGTCGAGGTCCTCGTCGACCGGCGGCGCGTCCGTCGACGCGAAGGCGTCCAGGACGAACCCGGCCAGACGCGGCGAGAAGACCGCGTCGCCCTCCTGGACCCGGAAGATGGAGTCGACCAGATCCGTACCGGTGATCGTCTTCGTGACGTATCCGCGCGCACCACCCCGGATCACCCCGATCACATCCTCCGCCGCGTCCGAGACCGACAGCGCGAGGAAGCGGACGGGCTGCTCGGCGTCCGCCATCAACGGGGCGCAGCGACGCAGGACTTCCACCCCGCCGCCACCCGGAAGGTGTACGTCGAGGAGGACGACCTCGGGCCGGGTCGCGGTGATGACCGTGACCGCCTGGTCGACGTCCGCGGCCTCGCCGACGACTTCGACACCGGTCTGCTCGGTGCGGCCGATCTCGGCCTGGACTCCCGTACGGAACATGCGGTGGTCGTCGACGAGGACCACGCGCACGTGCCGCTCGCCCGCGCTCCCGCCGGTCGACTCCACAGGCTCGTTCGCCTCGGTCGGGTCGCTCATGACGTCTTCTCCGCCCTCTCCATCTCCAGCTCGACCTCTGTACCGCCGCCGGGCACCGCCCTCAGCCGGGCCGTGCCGCCGTTGCGCTCCATGCGGCCGATGATCGATTCTCTGACGCCCATGCGGTCGGCGGGTATCGAGTCGAGGTCGAAGCCCGGACCGCGGTCCCGGACGGACACGAAGACGGTCTTCCCCTCCACCTCGGCGTAGACCTGCACGGCGCCGCCCTCGCCACCGTACTTCGCGGCGTTCACCATCGCCTCGCGCGCGGCCTGCATCTGTGCGCCGATTTTCTCGTCGAGCGGGCAGTCGCCGACGACCACGACCTCTATGGGGACGCCGTGTTTGTCCTCGATCTCGGCAGCGTTGCGCCGGACCGCGTCGGCGAGGTGGGTGGGTTCGTCGGCCTCGTCCTTGCCGGTGCCCTCGGGTTTGTAGAGCCAGGTGCGCAGGTCGCGCTCCTGGGCGCGGGCGAGGCGGCGGACCTCGTTCGCGTTCTCCGCGTTGCGCTGGATCAGGGTCAGGGTGTGCAACACCGAGTCGTGGACGTGCGCGGCGACCTCGGCGCGCTCCTGGGCACGGATGCGCATCAGGCGTTCCTCGGAGAGGTCCTGGGTCATCCGGACCAGGTACGGGCCTGCGAGGAGCGTTATACCGACGAGGACCGCCAGGGCCGCCTGCAGGACGGAGCCGAGGTGGTCGGCGGAGCCCTGCAGGACGAAGATGCCGGAGACGCCGGCCGTGACCAGGACGACGCCGCCCGCGGCGCGCAGCAGCGTCAGGGTGCGCCGACGCCGCCCGACCTCCATCCAGCGGGCCCGGCGGGCGTTGTCCGCCTGGCGCCAGACCAGGGCGACGCCCGCGCCGACCAGCACGGCGGGCAGGAGGTAGGCCTTGGCGCCGTTGCCCAGGTCCACGCTGCCGACGAAGACCATCGCCACCACGACCATGAGGAGCAGCGCGACGATCTGCCCCTTGTCCGGCTTGCGGGCGACGAGTCTGCGGCGGCCGTCGGCCGCGGTCTCGGTGGCGAAGGGAGAGGGCCGCTGAGCGTCGACCCCGCCGACGCCGAGCGGCACGAAGAACCAGAAGGCGGCGTACAGCAGCGCGCCGAGGCCGTCCGCCATGAACAGGCCGACGAAGACGAGTCGCACCCAGATGACGGGCAGGCCGAGATGTCCGGCGAGCCCCCGCGCCACGCCCCCGAGCCAGCGTCCGTCGCTGCTGCGGTAGAGCTTGCGCGGCGGCCGCGGTTCGACGAGTGGCGCTGCTGCGGCTTCCGGCATGCCATCGATGTTCACACGGCGGGAGCAGCAGGGCATCAGGGTCGACCCCCGAGACTCCCCTGATCTTCGAACCCCTCCACCTCGCGCTCTTCCCCCGCACCCCCCTCAGGGCCGATATCAGGGTCCGACCAGGGTCATTCCGACTCCCGCCACGCCGACCCGCCCGTCACCATGGACACATGACAGATCACCAGCCCGCCGCGGACTCCGTGCCCGAGCCGGACGCCGTGCCCACCGCGGGCACCCAGTCCGGCCCGGCACCCGCGAGCGCCGTGGGTGAGGAACCGCGCGCGCACGCGGGCGCAGAAACAACAGCGTCCGCCGAAGCGGGCGCACCCGACCCGCCGCACAAGTTCCGGCGCGACCGGCGGTACAAGATGCTGGCCGGGGTGTGCGCGGGGCTCGGCCGGCAGTGCGACATGGACCCGGTGATCTTCCGAATCACCCTCGCCGTGCTCTCCGCGACCGGCGGCATCGGCCTCATCTTCTACGGCTTCGCCTGGCTCTTCGTCCCGTACGACGACGAGGACGAGAACGAGGTGCGCAAGCTGCTGACCGGCCGGGTCGACGGCCAGGCGCTGACGGCCGTGCTGTTCGCGCTGGTCGGCTGCGGCGTGTTCCTGACGCTGCTGAAGAACGGCGGTGTCCTGGCCTTCGCCGTCGTCCTCTCCCTCCTCGTGGCAGGCGCCGGCTACTGGTCGCGGCACCGTGCCACTCCCGACCCCGACCCGCTCGCCGCCCAGGCCGTCGCCGACGCCCCACCCGAGGCCCAGGCTCCACCGGTCCCTGCCGCCTACCCCTCCTGGTGGCGCGACCCCATCGTCAAGGACGGCACGCACGACGGCGGCACGGGCTATCTCTGGGGCCCTCGCGACTCCCGCGACCGCGACATCGCGGCAGCCGTCAACATCAGCCTCGGCACCACCTGGAGCAGCCGCCAGGACATACGCGCCCGGCGCCCCCCTCAGCCGAAGCCGCGCGGCCCCCGTGGAATCGGCGGCTCGGTGTTCCTGCTGGCCCTGCTCGCGGGCTCCCTCGGCACCAGCGCGACGTGGGAGGACCACGCGCTCGGCACCAGCCTGCAGACCGGCCTGTCCTGCGCGCTGCTCGTCTTCGGGCTGGGCATAGCGGTCAGCGCGTTCCTGGGCCGCACGGGAGCGGGCTCCATATTCCTGGCGGTCATCACAGCAGGCCTCCTGGCCGCCTCGGCCGCGCTGCCCAAGGACATCAGCACGCACTGGGTCGAGCGGAACTGGCGACCGGCGGCCGTGGCGGACGTACAGCCGCAGTACGACCTCGGCACCGGCGTCGGCACCCTGGACCTGTCCCGCTTGGAGCTCACCGAGGGCCAGACGGTGACGACGAGGGCAGACGTGGGCGTGGGCCGACTGAAGGTGATCGTCCCCAAGGACGTGACCGTGGAGGTGAGCATCGACGTAGGGGTGGGAGACATCCAACTGCCGGGCGACGACGAGCAGGACGTGGACGTGGCACCGGGCAAGCACAAGGAGCTGACGCTGACACCGGCCACGGGCACCAAGGAGGCAGGCACGCTGGACCTCGAGCTCAGCGTCGGCGCGGGACAGGCGGAGGTGAGCCGTGCTACGTCATGAGTTCCAGCCCGGCAGGCTGGTCGCCGGCACCTTCCTGACCCTCGCGGGCATCATCTACGCCGGTGACGCGGGCGACGCCTGGGAGACGCCGTGGTTCGTGGTGATCCCGCTGGTCGTGGGCGGCCTGTGCCTGTCAGGCGCGACAGCGGTCCTGACACGGGCGATACGCAAACGCCATCGCCCGCCCCACACTCCCCACCCGACACCCCCGGAGCCTCAACCGGACCCACACCACTGACACTGACCGACACCCCGCCAACGACGGCTACCGATAACCCCCCACCCGCCGCCGTCGCCGCGCGCGAAGTGCGGCGTCCAGCGAAAACATCGGCGCACCCGCGAGCACGAGCGGCAGCCATGCCATCAAATAGGCCAGATCATTGCCGTAGTAGTACGGATCGGAGGCCCAGCTCACCGTCAACCACAGACTCAGCGAGATGAGCGCACCACCGAGCGCCGCCGCACGGGCGAGCAGACCGACCAGCGTGCCGATACCGACGGCAACCTCACCGATGGCGATGGCATAGCCAAAGGCGACAGGGTTCTCCAGGGCCATGTCGACCATGGCCGGAATGGCCGAGGAATCACGAACGGCCCGCATCATGTCGCCGATCGAGCCCGACCCGGCGTCCTTCATGAACGCGCTGTCGGTGAGTTTGTCCAGGCCTGCGTAGATGAAGGTGACGCCGAGAAAGACGCGGAGCGGCAGTAGCGCGTACTGGCCGGCGACATCACGCCAGCTCCGGCCGCCGTCGAGGTAAGGGGGGTGCGTGTCCGTGTGCATACCGTGAGTCATCGCCCGTAGCCGCCTCTCGCCCGCCGTGCCGTGACCCCTCAAAAGACGATACGTACGCCACGACGCCCCCGCTCAATCCTCTCCCGACTTGGCCGGTCTGAGGCGGTGTTTCGCCCTCCACGCCCGTTCCCGGGAAAGCAAGGACCAACGCCGCCCCCGTTCACAGGCACCCAGCACTGCCGCTGGTCGGGGTGGGTCGCGCGGCCCGGCGCTACGGGGTGCCGCTGCGCCCACCCGTGCCGCCCCAGCGGCACGACTGCCCGCAGCTACGCGGCTGCGGCGGCGCGGGCTGCTGTGGCTGGCCGGGAATGGCGCGTAGCCCCACGGGCCCGCAGTCGCGTACGGCGGGAAGGGGACGGGTCGGGGGGTGTCCGCCCGCAGAGTCCGGTGTCAACAAACGGCACCTCCAGCCCAAGGCCCACCACCGGACCGAGGACGGACACCCCCCCGCCCCGCCCCCCCCCCCCC
>NZ_JBIWIY010000010.1:0-378203 GCF_044764885.1 Streptomyces sp. NPDC093591 | reverse complement strand
GGGGGGGTGCGGGTACGGCCTTGGGTTGGGTTGTGGGGCGGGGCCGGGCCGGGGGGTGTCCGTCCTCGGTCGGGCGGTGGGCGTTGGGCTGGAGGTGCTGTTTCTTGACGCCCGACTCTGCGGGCGGACACCCCCCGGCCCGTCCCCTTCCCGCCGCGGGCGACTGCGGGCCGTTCCACGCCTCAGCCGCGTGCAGTCGCCGCCCCAGCCGCGGACCGTCCTGTCCGAGCCCTACTCGCGGCTGTGCTGGGGCGGCACGGGTGGGCGCGGGCGGCGCCCCGTCAGCGCCGGGCTGCGCGACGTACCCCCGCCCAGCCCCCGCGCCGGGTACCCCGCAGACCCGGCCCAGCCGACGGAGTCAGGCCGTCTCCCCGTCCTGCAGGTGCCCGCGCCCGGACCCCCCGGTCGACTGCAGATCCGCGTCGAGGGCCGACAGGTCCGCGTTCAGGGCCGCCATCAGCTCCTCCATCTGCTGTAGCAGTCCTTTCGGCTGGCCGGTGCCGCCGCCCTGCTGTGGCGGGAAGTTCTCGGACATGACGGCCTCCTCGGCCTCCGGCCCGCGATGGAAGCGGGCCGACACGGTGACGCGTCCGGCGCTCGACGGCCGGGGCGGGGGCCGGGCGGTCCGGCTCCGACCGAGCCAACGATCACCGTCGGGGGCGGTCACTGGCCCGGGCGGGGGGCGGCAACGGGGTGGACGGAATTCACCCGACCGGGGACGCGGACGGCCGGGGGACCGGTTCGGTCCACGGGTGGCGCGGCGTGCAGGATGGACGTATGGATCTTCGCATCTTCACCGAGCCCCAGCAGGGCGCCACCTACGACACGCTCCTCACCGTGGCGAAGGCCACCGAGGACCTTGGCTTCGATGCCTTCTTCCGGTCGGATCATTATCTGAAGATGGGTTCCGTGGATGGTCTTCCCGGCCCCACGGACGCCTGGATCACGCTCGCCGGCCTCGCGCGGGAGACCAAGCGGATTCGCCTCGGGACCCTGATGACCGCCGGCACCTTCCGACTGCCCGGCGTGCTCGCCATCCAGGTCGCCCAGGTCGACCAGATGTCCGGCGGCCGTGTCGAACTCGGCCTGGGAGCCGGGTGGTTCGAGGAGGAGCACCAGGCGTACGGCATCCCGTTCCCGAAGGAGAAGTTCGGGCGGCTGGAGGAGCAGCTCGCGATCGTCACCGGGCTGTGGGCGACCGAGGTCGGTGAGACCTTCGACTTCCACGGGAAGTACTACGACCTCAGCGACTCGCCCGCCCTGCCCAAGCCCGCCCAGGACCGCATTCCGGTCCTGATCGGCGGGCACGGCGCCACCCGTACGCCGCGGCTGGCCGCGAAGTACGCCGACGAGTTCAACATGCCGTTCGCCTCGGTCGAGGACAGCGAGCGGCAGTTCGGGCGCGTGCGGGCCGCCGCCGAGGAGGCCGGCCGCAAGGGGGAGGAGCTCGTCTACTCCAACGCCCTCGTCGTGTGCGTCGGCAAGGACGACCAGGAGGTCGCCCGTCGCGCCGCCGCGATCGGACGCGAGGTGGACGAGCTGAAGCTCAACGGGCTCGCCGGCTCCCCGGACGAGGTCGTGGAGAAGATCGGCCGGTACCAGGAGATCGGGTCGCGGCGGATCTACCTCCAGCTCCTCGACCTCGACGATCTGGACCACCTGGAGCTCATCTCCTCGCGGGTTCAGTCGCAGCTGTCGTAGGCCACGCCACGCCTCGGGCAGCGATGGCACGGACGCGCTGCCCGAGGCGCTGTCCGGCCCTGCGGAGATCCGTCATGGAGGACTCCTTTTCGCGGGTGCGGTGGTGTGTGCCGTGGAATTGCCGAGGGATTACCCGGGCTTGGCCTTCGCCGCGGTCGAGCGGAATCGGTGATTCTTTTCCGGTTCTCAACAGCCTTTTATTTACCGTCGTCTTCAGGATCACCGAGACGCCGCTCCACCGCCCGCCCTGGCGGTGGCCAGCAAAAATGCCTGCGTACGGCCGGGCGGCGGGCTGTACGTTGTGGTGTCCGCAGTTCAGACCACTTTCGAGGCAACCACCGTGTTCCTGACGATCAGTACCACCGGCACGCCGGAACGCCCCGCCACCGATCTCGGCTACCTGTTGCACAAGCACCCCGAGAAATCGCAGGCGTTCTCCACTTCCTACGGCAAGGCGCACGTCCTCTACCCGGAGGCGGACGCCGAGCGCTGCACGGCGGCGTTGCTGCTGGAGGTCGATGCCGTGGCACTGGTCCGGCGCGGCAAGGGCAAGGGCCGGGGCGGAGCGCCCGACGCGGCGCTCGCTCAGTACGTCAACGACCGTCCGTACGCGGCCTCCTCGCTGCTGGCCGTGGCACTGAGCGCCGTCTTCTCCAGCGCGCTGCGGGGCGTGTGCAACGCCCGGCCCGAGCGCGCCGCGCAGCCACTGCCGCTGCGGATCGAGGTGCCCGCACTGCCGGCCCGAGGCGGCCCGGAGCTCGTACGGCGGCTGTTCGAGCCGCTCGGCTGGGCGGTGACCGCCGAGCCGGTGCCGCTGGACACCGAGTTCCCGCAGTGGGGCGACTCGCGCTACGTCCGTCTCGTCCTGGAGTCGGACGCGCTGACCCTCGCCGAGGCCCTGCGCCACCTGTACGTCCTGCTCCCCGTCCTCGACGACGCCAAGCACTACTGGGTCTCCTCCGACGAGGTCGACAAGCTGCTGCGGGCCGGTGAGGGCTGGCTCCCCCGGCACCCGGAGCAGAAGGTGATCACCAGCCGGTATCTGTCGCGCCGCTGGTCGCTGACCCGGCAGGCGATGGAGCGGCTGGAGCTCGTGCGGCTCGCGGAGGCCGACGACAGCGAGGTCGAGGACATCGACAACGCCGTCGAGGAGGAGAGCGAGGGGGAGGAGAAGCCGACGCCGCTCGCCGTGCAGCGGCGGGACGCGATCATGGCCGCGCTGAAGGCGTCCGGAGCCGCCCGGGTGCTCGATCTCGGATGCGGGCAGGGGCAGTTGGTGCAGGCGCTGCTCAAGGACCCCGCGTACACCGAGATCGTGGGCGTGGACGTGTCGATGAGGGCGCTGACCATCGCCGGACGGCGGCTGAAGCTGGACCGGATGGGGGAGCGGCAGGCCTCGCGGGTGAAGCTCTTCCAGAGCTCCCTCGCCTACACCGACAGCCGGCTCAAGGGCTACGACGCCGCCGTCCTCAGCGAGGTCATCGAGCACCTCGACCTGCCGCGGCTGCCCGCCCTGGAGTACGCGGTGTTCGGCTCCGCCCGCCCGCGGACGGTTCTGGTGACGACCCCGAACGTCGAGTACAACGTCCGCTGGGAGTCCCTCCCGGCCGGGCACGTCCGGCACGGCGACCACCGCTTCGAGTGGACCCGCGAGGAGTTCCGGGCCTGGGCGGAAGCGGTGGCCGAACGGCACGGGTACGGCGTGGAGTTCGTGCCCGTGGGACCCGACGACCCGGAGGTGGGGCCGCCCACGCAGATGGCCGTTTTCAGCATGCAGAGCAGCGTGAACGACGAGAAGGAGGCGAAGGCCGCATGAGCGAGACCACCCGGACGTCCGAGGGGCGGGTCCTGCCCGTCACCGACCTCTCCCTCGTCGTACTCGTCGGCGCCTCCGGCTCCGGCAAGTCCACCTTCGCCCGCCGGCACTTCAAGCCCACGGAGGTCATCTCCTCCGACTTCTGCCGCGGCCTGGTCTCCGACGACGAGAACGACCAGAGCGCGACCCGGGACGCCTTCGACGTCCTGCACTACATCGCGGGCAAGCGCCTGGCCGCCGGCCGTCGTACGGTCGTCGACGCCACCAGCGTGCAGCAGGACGCCCGGCGGCAGCTGGTCGACCTGGCCAAGCAGTACGACGTGCTGCCGATAGCCATCGTGCTCGACGTGCCGGAGGAGGTGTGCGCCGAGCGCAACGCGAGCCGCACCGACCGGGCCGACATGCCGCGCCGGGTCATCCAGCGGCACACCCGTGAACTGCGCCGCTCGCTCCGGCACCTGGAGCGCGAGGGCTTCCGCAAGGTGCACGTCCTGCGGGGCGTCGAGGACGTCGAGAACGCCACCGTCGTCACCGAGAAGCGCTTCAACGACCTGACCCACCTCACCGGCCCCTTCGACATCGTCGGCGACATCCACGGCTGTGCGAGCGAACTGGAGTCCCTGCTCGGCAAGTTGGGCTACGTCGACGGCGTGCACCCGGACGGCCGTACCGCCGTCTTCGTCGGCGACCTCGTCGACCGCGGCCCGAACAGCCCGGGCGTGCTGCGCCGCGTGATGGCGATGGTGAAGTCGGGCAACGCGCTGTGTGTGCCGGGCAACCACGAGAACAAATACGGGCGTTACCTCAAGGGCCGCAAGGTCCAGCACACCCACGGACTCGCCGAGACCATCGACCAGATGGAGGGCGAGAGCGAGGAGTTCCGCGCCGAGGTGCGGGAGTTCATCGACGGGCTCGTCAGCCACTACGTCCTCGACGGCGGCCGGCTGGTGGTCTGCCACGCCGGTCTGCCCGAGAAGTACCACGGGCGTACGTCGGGGCGGGTGCGCTCGCACGCGCTGTACGGCGACACCACCGGGGAGACCGACGAGTTCGGGCTGCCGGTGCGCTACCCATGGGCGGAGGACTACCGGGGCCGGGCGGCTGTGGTGTACGGCCACACTCCGGTGCCGGAGGCCACATGGCTGAACAACACCATCTGCCTGGACACCGGTGCTGTCTTCGGCGGCAAGCTGACCGCGCTGCGCTGGCCGGAGCGGGAACTGGTCGACGTACCGGCCGAGCAGGTCTGGTACGAGCCGACGAAGCCGCTGCGGACGGAGGCACCCGGCGGGCACGACGGGCGACCGCTGGACCTGGCGGACGTGCACGGGCGCAGGGTCGTGGAGACGCGGCACGCCGGCCGGGTGTCCGTCCGTGAGGAGAACGCGGCGGCGGCTCTGGAGGTCATGAGCCGCTTCGCCGTCGACCCGCGCCTGCTGCCGTACCTCCCGCCGACGATGGCACCGACGGCGACCTCACACATCGAGGGGTACTTGGAGCACCCGGCGGAGGCCTTCGCGCAGTACAAGGAGGACGGGGTCGAGCGGGTCGTGTGCGAGGAGAAGCACATGGGTTCGCGGGCGGTGGCCCTGGTGTGCCGGGACGCGGAGGTCGCGCGCAAGAGGTTCGGGGTCGACGGCCCCACCGGATCGCTGTACACCCGTACCGGTCGCCCCTTCTTCGACGACGAGTCCGTGACGGAGACGATCCTGGAGCGGCTCCGGGGCGCTGTGACCGAGGCTGGTCTCTGGGCGGAGCTGGAGACGGACTGGCTGCTGCTCGACGCCGAGCTGATGCCGTGGTCGCTCAAGGCCTCCGGCCTGCTGCGCTCGCAGTACGCGGCGGTCGGCGCCGCCTCCGGGGCCGTGTTCCCCGGTGCGCTGGCCGCCCTGGAGGGCGCCGCGGCGCGCGGCGTCGACGTGTCCGGGCTGCTGGCACGCCAGCGCGAACGTGCCTCGGACGCCGCCGCGTTCACGGAGGCGTACCGCCGCTACTGCTGGACGACTGACGGCCTGGACGGCGTACGCCTGGCCCCCTTCCAGATCCTGGCGGTCCAGGGGCGCAGCCTCGCCGCGCTCCCGCACGACGAGCAGCTCGCACTCCTCGACCGGCTGGTGGAGCACGACAGCACGGGCCTGCTCCGGACGACCCGGCGCCTGTACGTCGACACCGGCGACCCGGAGTCGGTCCAGGCCGGCGTCGACTGGTGGCTGGAGATGACCGGCCGCGGCGGTGAGGGCATGGTCGTCAAGCCGCTCGGTGCGGTCGTGAGGAGTGACGCGGGGCGCCTGGTGCAGCCGGGCATCAAGTGCCGGGGCCGCGAGTACCTGCGGATCATCTACGGTCCCGAGTACACGCGCCCGGACAACCTGGCCCGTCTGCGGCAGCGGTTCCTCAACCACAAGCGGTCCCTCGCCATCCGCGAGTACGCGCTCGGGCTGGAGGCGCTGGACCGGCTGGCGGACGGCGAGCCGCTGTGGCGGGTGCACGAGGCGGTGTTCGGCGTGCTGGCGCTGGAGTCGGAGCCGGTGGACCCGCGGCTGTGACGTGATGCCGGGGAGTGGCCGCCGTTGAGTTCCCGGCCACCGGTGACGTACCGGTGGCCGGGACCGCGTAAGGGTGGTGGCCGCTTGTCGTCGAGGGGACGAAAACGGAAACGGTCGAGCAGGGGGTGAACTCGGTCGCCGATGGTCAGGATGGAGGCATGGGATTCCATGTCGACTCCGAGGCCGGGCGGCTGCGCCGCGTCATCCTGCACCGGCCGGATCTCGAGCTCAAAAGGCTCACCCCCAGCAACAAGGACGCGCTGCTCTTCGACGACGTGCTGTGGGTGCGCCGGGCGCGCGCCGAGCACGACGGGTTCGCCGACGTCCTGCGTGACCGCGGGGTCACCGTCCACCTCTTCGGCGACCTGCTCACCGAGGCCCTGGAGATCCCGGCGGCCCGGGGGCTCGTCCTGGACCGGGTCTTCGACGAGAAGGAGTACGGGGTCCTGGCCACGGACCACCTCCGCGCGGCCTTCGAAGGTCTGCCGTCGGCCGAGCTCGCCGAGGCCCTCGTCGGCGGTATGACCAAGCGGGAGTTCCTGGAGGCGCACCCCGAGCCGATCTCCGTGCGCTTCCACGTCATGGAGCTCGACGACTTCCTCCTCGCGCCCCTCCCCAATCACCTCTTCACCCGCGACACCTCCGCCTGGATCTACGACGGCGTCTCCGTCAACGCCATGCGCTGGCCCGCCCGCCAGCGCGAGACCGTGCACTTCGAGGCGATCTACCGGCACCACCCGCTGTTCCGTGAGGAAACGTTCCATGTCTGGTCCGAGGGGCAGGCCGACTACCCCTCCACCATCGAGGGCGGGGACGTCCTGGTGATCGGCAGCGGCGCGGTCCTCATCGGGATGAGCGAACGGACCACGCCGCAGGCCGTCGAGATGCTCGCCCACAAGCTGTTCGCCGCCGGGTCGGCCCAGACGATCGTGGCCCTCGACATGCCCAAGCGGCGCGCCCTCATGCACCTCGACACCGTGATGACGATGGTCGACGGCGATGTCTTCACCCAGTACGCCGGGCTCGGCATGCTCCGCTCCTACACCATCGAACCGGGCGCCGGCGACAAGGAGCTGAAGGTCACCGACCATCCTCCGGAGCACATGCACCGCGCGATCGCCGCCGCCCTGGGCCTCAGTGAGATCCGCGTCCTGACCGCGACCCAGGACGTCCACGCGGCCGAACGCGAGCAGTGGGACGACGGCTGCAACGTGCTGGCCGTCGAGCCGGGTGTCGTCGTCGCCTACGAGCGGAACTCCACCACCAACACGCATCTGCGCAAGCAGGGCATCGAGGTGATCGAGATCCCGGGCAGCGAGCTGGGGCGGGGGCGGGGCGGGCCGCGCTGTATGAGCTGTCCGGTCGAACGTGAGGCCGTATAGAAATGCTGAAGGTCGTATAGACTTCCAGGGTCCCTGTTCACGTACCTCTGGAGCGCCCCCATGGCGACTGTCCCGACCGCCCTCGCCGGCCGCCACTTCCTCAAGGAGCTCGACTTCACCGCGCAGGAGTTCCGCGGACTGATCGAGCTGGCCGCCGAGCTGAAGGCCGCCAAGAAGGCCGGGGCCGAGACGCAGTACCTGCGGGGCAGGAACATCGCGCTGATCTTCGCGAAGACCTCGACGCGCACGCGCTGCGCGTTCGAGGTCGCGGCCGCCGACCAGGGCGCCTCGACGACGTACCTCGACCCGTCCGGCTCGCAGATCGGCCACAAGGAGTCCGTGAAGGACACCGCGCGCGTGCTGGGGCGGATGTACGACGGGATCGAGTACCGCGGGGACAGCCAGGCGAAGGTGGAGGAGCTGGCCGCGTACGCCGGCGTGCCCGTCTACAACGGCCTCACCGACGACTGGCACCCCACCCAGATGCTCGCCGACGTGCTGACGATGACGGAGCACAGCAGCAAGCCGCTGGACGAGATCGCCTTCGCCTACCTGGGCGACGCCCGCTTCAACATGGGCAACTCCTACCTGATCACCGGTGCCCTGCTCGGCATGGACGTACGGATCGTCGCGCCGAAGAGCTACTGGCCCGCCCAGGAGATCGTCGACCGGGCCCGGGAACTCGCCGGGGCCAGCGGGGCGCGCGTCACCCTCACCGAGGCGGTCGAGGAGGGCGTGGCGGGCGCCGACTTCGTCGCCACCGACGTCTGGGTCTCCATGGGGGAGCCCAAGGAGGTCTGGGACGAGCGGATCGCCGCGCTCGCTCCGTATGCGGTGACCATGGACGTCCTGCGCGCCACCGGGAACCCGGCCGTCAAGTTCCTGCACTGCCTGCCGGCCTTCCACGACCTCGGTACGAAGGTGGGGCAGGAGATCTTCGAGACCCATGGGCTGGAGTCGCTGGAGGTGACCGACGAGGTGTTCGAGTCGGTGCACTCGGTGGTCTTCGACGAGGCGGAGAATCGGATGCACACGATCAAGGCGGTTCTGGTGGCCACGCTGGCCTGAGTTTCAGGGGGGAGCGCCGCGGGGGTGCGGGTGGTCTGCCCGCTGCCGGCCGTGTGTGGCTGGTCGCGCCCACGCGGCGGAGCCGCAAATCGACACAGCCCCACGCCCCTAGGTGGGCTTTCGCTGAGCTGGGATGACCGGCAGCCGGAACCACACCGCCTTGCCGGAGTCGGTGAGGCGGTGGCCACAGGACGAGCTCAAGGCGCGGATCAGCAGCAGGCCGCGGCCGTGCTCCTGCCAGGGATCGGGCTCGCCGACGGCGGGCCGGGTCAGGTTGCCCGGCGGTGCCGGGTCCGGGTCGTGCACCTCGACCTGGCAGCCGGACGGCAGCAGCTCCACCACCAGCTCTATCGGGCCGCTCCCCGCGGTGTGCTCCACGGCGTTCGCGACCAGCTCCGCCGTGAGCAGCTCCGCGGTGTCGCTGTCGGCGGACTGCTCCAGCTCGGCCAGCGCCGTACGGACCAGTGCGCGGGCGACGGGCACGGCCGCGACGGTGTGCGGCAGTGCGATGCGCCAGGAGGCGGAGGCTGCGGGGCGATCTTGCAAGGCGGGTCCGTTCATGAGCAGGCTGTCCTGCTTTCAACCTTATGAATGGTACGGCGCCACCCGGCAGAGGCATCCGAAGGGCACCGTTCGGGACCTTCGGCCCCGACTGCTGGGCGGCTTACCCGGGTGAACGGCCCGCCTCCCCCGGCTGATCCCGCCGTTACGGCGGTGTCGCGGAGTCGTGACGGATGTGACGGGACCAGGTCACACCCGAACGGTCTATTGCGCACTCGTGACGACAGTCAAAGTTGGGTGATAACTTCGAGGGGTAGAGCTCCGTGAGGCAGTGCCCGCCGTCCGCCCGAGGAGGCCGCACGTCATGAGTCCCTTCACCGGCTCCGCCGCCCGCACCTCCGACTGGAAACATCTGCGGGTCGAGCACGCCGACGGGGTCGCCACCGTCACCCTCGCCCGCCCCGAGAAACTCAACGCGCTCACCTTCGGCGCCTACGCCGACCTGCGCGATCTGCTCGCGGAGCTGTCGAGGGAGAGGGCGGTACGGGCCCTGGTGCTGGCCGGCGAGGGCCGCGGTTTCTGCTCCGGCGGCGACGTCGACGAGATCATCGACGCGACCCTGTCCATGGACACCGCCCAGCTTCTCGACTTCAACCGGATGACCGGGCAGGTCGTGCGGGCCGTACGGGAGTGCCCGTTCCCGGTGATCGCGGCGGTGCACGGGGTGGCGGCCGGGGCCGGAGCGGTCCTGGCACTCGCGGCCGACTTCCGGGTGGCCGACCCCACCGCCCGCTTCGCTTTCCTCTTCACCCGGGTGGGCCTGTCGGGCGGCGACATGGGCGCGGCGTATCTGCTGCCGCGCGTCGTCGGCCTCGGGCACGCGACCCGCCTGCTCATGCTGGGCGAGCCGGTCCGCGCCCCGGAGGCCGAGCGCATCGGCCTAATCAGCGAGCTGACGGAGGAGGGCAAGGCGGACGAGGCCGCGGGGACGCTCGCCCGCCGCCTGGCCGAGGGCCCGGCCTTGGCGTACGCCCAGACGAAGGCGTTGCTGACGGCGGAGCTGGACATGCCACTGGCGGCGGCGGTGGAGATGGACGCGTCGACGCAGGCCCTCCTGATGAACGGCGAGGACTATGCGGAGTTCCACGCGGCTTTCACGGAGAAGCGTCCGCCGAAGTGGCAGGGGAGGTAGGGATGCTCTCGGCACAGGGGACTGTCCCCACCCCAGGGGCGCGGGGCGGTATTGGATGTGCGGCTACCGCCGCGCGGGCGCGACCAGCCCCCACAAACCCGCAGCCGCCGACGACGACCAGCCACCCCCTACGAGTCGCGATCATCGGCGGCGGCCCCGGAGGGCTGTACGCCGCCGCCCTCCTCAAACGCCTCGACCCGTCCCGCGAAGTAACCGTCTGGGAACGCAACGCCCCCGACGACACCTTCGGCTTCGGAGTGGTCCTCTCCGACGAAACCCTCGGCGGCATCGAACACGCCGACCCCGTGGTCTACGAGGCCCTGCAACAGCACTTCACCCGCTGGGACGACATCGACATCGTCCACAGAAACACCCGCCAAACCTCCGGAGGACACGGCTTCGCGGCCCTCGGCAGGAAACGCCTC
Organism: Streptomyces sp. NPDC093591; assembly: GCF_044764885.1. Taxonomy (NCBI): domain Bacteria; kingdom Bacillati; phylum Actinomycetota; class Actinomycetes; order Kitasatosporales; family Streptomycetaceae; genus Streptomyces; species Streptomyces sp. NPDC093591. The sequence goes on along the minus strand of NZ_JBIWIY010000010.1, from coordinate 367,572 downwards.
CTGGAAATCCTGCACGACCGCTGCCGCGACCTCGGCGTGGAGCTCCGCTTCCGGACGGAGGCCCCGTACCCGGCCTGGCTCGCCGAGACATACGACCTCGTCATCGCCGCGGACGGTGTGCACAGCACCACCCGCGAGGCCTACGCCCATGTGTTCCGCCCCCATGTGGCCGAACACCACTGCCGCTACATCTGGCTGGCCGCGGACTTCGCCTTCGAATCCTTCCGCTTCGAGATCGCCGAGACCGAGCACGGCGTGATGCAACTGCACAGCTACCCGTACGCGGCCGACGCCTCCACGGTGATCGTCGAGATGCGCGAAGAGGTCTGGCAGGCGGCCGGGTTCGCGGAACTCGACGAACAGGAGTCCGTCGAGCGCTGCGCCAAGATCTTCGCGGAAGCGCTCCGCGGACGGCCCCTGAAGTCCAACAAGTCGGCGTGGACCACCTTCCGCACCGTCGTCAACGAGCGCTGGTCGCACGAGAACATCGTCCTGCTCGGCGACGCCGCCCACACCGCCCACTTCTCCATCGGCTCCGGCACCAAGCTCGCCGTCGAGGACGCCCTTGCGCTCGCCGCCTGCCTGGAGGAACAGCCCGACATCGCGAGCGCGCTCAGCGCGTACGAGGAGGAGCGCAAGCCCGTCGTCGCCTCCACGCAGCGTGCCGCCCGCGCCAGCCTGGAGTGGTTCGAGAACCTCGGCCTCTACCTCGACCAGCGGCCCCGCCAGTTCGCCTTCAACCTCCTCACCCGCAGCCGCCGCGTCACCCACGACAACCTGCGCCTGCGCGACGCCCACTTCACCGAGGCCGTGGAGCGCGACTTCGGCTGCCCGCCCGGTACGCCTCCGATGTTCACGCCGTTCCGGCTGCGCGGTCTGACCCTGCGCAACCGGGTCGTCGTGTCCCCGATGGACATGTACTCGGCCACGGACGGCGTTCCCGGCGACTTCCATCTGGTCCACCTCGGTGCCCGCGCCCTCGGCGGCGCCGGACTGGTGATGACCGAGATGGTGTGCGTCAGCCCCGAGGGACGGATCACCCCCGGCTGCGCCGGCCTCTACAACGGCAAACAGGGCGAGGTCTGGCGGCGGATCGTCGGGTTCGTGCACACCCAGGCGCCCGGCACCGCGATCGGCGTGCAACTCGGCCACAGCGGTCGCAAGGGCTCCACCAAGTTGATGTGGGAGGGGATCGACGAGCCCCTGGAGGATGGCAACTGGCCGCTCGTGGCCCCGTCCCCGATCCCCTACAAACCGTCCAGCCAGACTCCGCGCGAGCTGACCCGCGCCCAACTCACCGACATCCGCGAGCAGTTCACGGCTGCCGCCTGGCGTGCCGCCCGGGCCGGCTTCGACCTGCTCGAACTGCACTGCGCGCACGGCTATCTGCTCTCCGGCTTCCTCTCCCCGCTGACCAACCGCCGCACCGACGCCTACGGCGGCTCCCTCGGCAAACGGCTCCGCTTCCCGCTGGAGGTCTTCGACGCCGTACGGGGCGTATGGCCCGAGGAACGGCCCATGACCGTCCGTATCTCCGCCACGGACTGGGCCGACGGCGGGACGACGGCCGAGGACGCCGTCGAGATCGCCCGCGCCTTCGCCGCGCACGGCGCCGACGCGATCGACGTGTCGACGGGGCAGGTCGTGGCCGACCAACGGCCGGAGTTCGGGCGGTCGTACCAGACCCCGTACGCGGACCGGATCCGGCACGCCACCGGTCTCCCGGTGATCGCCGTCGGCGCGATCTCCTCCTGGGACGACGTCAACTCCCTGATCCTGGCGGGCCGTACGGATCTGTGCGCGCTCGCCCGGCCCCACCTGTACGACCCGCACTGGACGCTGCACGCCGCGGCCGAGCAGGGCTACGACGGGCCGGGCGTCGTCTGGCCGGCTCCGTACCGGGCAGGCAGCCGCCGCCCGCAGACGGGACGCACGGACGCCCCCAAGCCCCGCCTGACGCTCGGGACCTGAGGGCGTACGCCCCGCCTGTGAGGGCGGCCTTCTACAGGTCGACCATCCCGGCGGTCAGCGTCGCGCCGTCCGCGGGATCGATCAGGAGGAACGCGCCGGTGCGCCGGGAGACCGCGTAGTCGTCGAGCGCGAGCGGCTCGGCGGTGCGCAAGGTGATCCGGCCGAGATCGTTCGCGGTCAGTTCGGCCGCGCCGGCCAGGTCCTCGACGATCGCCTTCACGGTCCGCGTCGTGTGCCTGACCAGCACGCGGTCACCGGCCTTCAGCGGCCGGTCGGCCAGATGGCAGACCGCCGCCCGTACCTCCTGGGTGAGCGTCGGAACGTCGACACCCGCGGTGATCAGGTCGCCGCGCGCGACGTCCCGCTGGCCGGCGAGACGCACGCCGATCGACTGCGGTGCGTACGCCACGTCGACGTCCCTGCCGAGCACGTCGATGCCGGTGATCTCGGAAGTCCCGCCGGACGGGTGCACGGTGACGCGGTCGCCGACCCGCAGCGTCCCCGACGCCAACTGCCCGGCGTAGTGGCGGACTTCGCCGTGCCGGATGACGTACTGGACGGGGAAGCGGGCGGGGGCGTCGGCCGGGTCGGTGCCGACCGGGACGTTCTCCAGGAACTCCAGGAGCGCCGGCCCGCCGTACCAGTCCATGTGGGCCGAGCGCTCCACGACGTTGTCACCGACGAGCGCCGAGACCGGGATCGGCGTGAAGCCGGGCAGGTCCAGCTCGGCCGCATGGCCCGCGAAGTCCTCGACGATACGGTCGAACGCCTGCTCCTCGTACCCGACCAGGTCCATCTTGTTGACGGCGAGGACCACATGCGGAACCCGGAGCAGGGCGGCCACGGCGGCGTGCCGACGGGTCTGTTCGACGACGCCGTGGCGGGCGTCGACCAGGATGATCGCCAGCTCGGCGGTGGAGGCGCCGGTGACCATGTTGCGTGTGTACTGCACATGGCCCGGCGTGTCGGCCAGGATGAACCGGCGTCGCGGGGTGGCGAAGTAGCGGTACGCCACGTCGATCGTGATGCCCTGCTCCCGCTCGGCCCGCAGGCCGTCCGTCAGCAGCGCGAGGTCGGGGGTGTCCTGACCACGGTTGCGGGAGGCGAGCTCCACCGCCTCCAGCTGGTCGGCGAGCACGGACTTGGAGTCGTGCAGCAGCCGGCCGACCAGGGTGGACTTGCCGTCGTCGACGGAGCCCGCCGTGGCGAACCGAAGCGTGTCAACGGTCATGACTAGAAATACCCTTCGCGCTTACGGTCTTCCATCGCGGCCTCGGAGAGCTTGTCGTCGGCGCGGGTGGCGCCCCGCTCGGTCAGCCGGGAGGCGGCGATCTCGGCGATCACCTTCTCGATGGTGTCGGCGTCGGAGTCCACCGCACCGGTGCAGGACATGTCGCCGACCGTGCGATAGCGGACCTGCCGTTTCTCGGGAACCTCGTGCTCGCGCGGCCCGCCCCAGTCACCCGCCGTCAGCCACATGCCGCCCCGCTGGAACACCTCGCGCTGGTGGGCGTAGTAGATGTCCGGCAGCTCTATGCGCTCCCGGGCTATGTACTGCCAGACGTCCAGCTCGGTCCAGTTGGACAGCGGGAACACACGGACGTGCTCGCCGGGCGCGTGGCGGCCGTTGTACAGGTTCCACAGCTCGGGCCGCTGCCGGCGCGGATCCCACTGCGAGAACTCGTCCCGCAGGCTGAACACCCGCTCCTTCGCCCGAGCCTTCTCCTCGTCGCGCCGCCCGCCGCCGAACACCGCGTCGAACTTCTCGCTCTGGATCTTCTCGGTCAGCGGCAGTGTCTGGAGGGGATTGCGTGTCCCGTCGGGACGTTCGCGCAGCACACCCCGGTCGATGTAGTCCTGTACGGAGGCCACATGGAGCCGCAGCCCATGTGCGGCCACCACACGGTCGCGGTAGTCGATGACCTCGGGGAAGTTGTGTCCGGTGTCCACATGCAGCAGCGCGAACGGCGCCGGCGCCGGCGCGAACGCCTTCAAGGCGAGGTGCAGCATGACGATGGAGTCCTTGCCGCCGGAGAACAGGATCACCGGCCGCTCGAACTCACCCGCCACCTCGCGGAAGATGTGCACCGCCTCGGACTCCAGGGCGTCCAGGTGAGAAAGACCGAACGTCGTCACACCAGCCCCCGCTCCGCCAGCACGGTGTACACCGCGTCGGCCGACTCCCGGGGCGTCTGGACCTGCGTGGGAAGGACCAGCGACGGGTCCACCGGCGGCTCGTACGGGTCGTCGACACCGGTCAGCCCGGTCAGCTCGCCCGCGGCCTGCCGGGCGTACAGCCCCTTCACGTCCCGCTCGCTGCACACCTCGACGGGGGTGGCCACATGCACCTCGATGTACGGCGTCCCGCTCGCCTCGTGCCGCTTGCGGACGGCTTCGCGGCTGTCGGCGTACGGGGCGATGACCGGCACGACGGACAGCACGCCGTTGCGCGCGAGTACCTCCGAGACCAGGCCGATGCGCTGCACGTTGGTGTTGCGGTCCGCCCGCGAGAAGCCGAGGCCGGCGGAGAGGAAACGACGGATCTCGTCCCCGTCGAGGACCTCCACGCGGTGTCCCTCCGTCTTCAGCCGGTCACCGAGCAGGCGGGCGATGGTCGTCTTGCCCGCGCTCGGCAGACCGGTGAGCCAGACGGTGGCTCCCTGAGCCTTTGGGCCTCCCTTTCGGGGCGTGGTGGTCATGCGCAACAGTCCTCATCTCTTACCCGGCGACGACCTGATGGACGCTAGGTAAGAAACTTGAGAAGAGGTGCAGAGGAACCTGAGGGTTCCGTTAGGGGCGCGTGGTGTGCCCGAGGTCACAGGCCGGCGTATGCGGCGCCCGCATCCCGCAGCCGCTCGTGCAGTCCCCGGAAGACGGCCGCCGAGCGGGCGCCCGGCCAGTCCTCGGGCAGCAGCCGGGCGGGCAGGCCGGGGTCGGTGTAGGGGAGGTGGCGCCAGGAGTCGAGGGCGAGGAGGTAGTCGCGGTAGGCCTCCTCGGGCGGGGTGTCCGGCCGGCGCTCCCAGTCGTGCAGCACGCGCGCGTGGCGGTCGAGGAACGCCTCGTGCTCCTTGGCGATCGCGGCCAGGTCCCACCAGCGGGCGACCGACTCGGCGGTCGGCGCGAAGCCGAGGTGTTCGCCGCGGAAGAAGTCGACGTACTCCTCCAGGCGCAGCCGCTGCAGGGTGTGCCGGGCCTCCTCGTACAGCCGCGCCGGAGCGATCCACACGCCCGGCGCCGCCGTCCCGAAGCCCAGGCCGGCCAGCCGGGAGCGCAGTACGTGCCGCTTCTGCCGTTCGGACTCCGGCACCGAGAACACCGCCAGCACCCAGCCCTCGTCCTCGGGCGGCGCGGTGGCGTAGATGCGCCGGTCGCCGTCGTCCAGCAACTGGCGGGCTTCCGGCGACAGTTCGTACCCGGCCGCGCCCTGGACCGTACGGGCCGGCCGCAGCAGCCCGCGTCGCTTCAGGCGCGACACCGAGGAACGTACGGAGGGGGCGTCCACGCCGACCGCGGCCAGCAGTCTGATCAGCTCGGCGACCGGCACCGGGCCGGGCATGTGGCGGCCGTAGGCGCCGTAGAGCGTGACGATGAGAGACCGTGGTGCATGCTGGTCGGACACGTTGATCATCTTAGGTCGTACGGATCACTGCTGGTCACCCTGCGGGTCACCACCCGCGCGCAGCCGGAAACGCTGGAGCTTGCCGGTCGCGGTGCGCGGCAGCGCGTCCAGGAAGACGATCTCGCGCGGACACTTGTACGGCGCCAGCTCGCTCTTGACGAACGTGCGCAGCGCCTCCGCGTCCCGCCGCGCGCCCTCCCTGAGCACCGCGTACGCCACCACGACCTGGCCGCGCGCCTCGTCGGGCCGCCCCACCACCGCCGTCTCCAGCACGTCCGGGTGGCGCAGCAGGGCCTCCTCGACCTCCGGGCCCGCGATGTTGTAACCGGCCGAGATGATCATGTCGTCCGCGCGGGCGACATAGCGGAAGTAGCCGTTACTCTCCCGGACGTAGGTGTCGCCGGTGATGTTCCAGCCGTCGCGCACGTATTCGCGCTGCCGGGGGTCGGCGAGATAGCGGCAGCCGACCGGCCCGCGCACGGCGAGCAGACCCGGTTCCCCGTCGGGCTGTTCCCGGCCCTCGTGGTCGACCACGCGCGCGTGCCACCCCGGCACCGGCACCCCGGTCGTGCCGGGCCTGATGTGCTCGTCGGCCGCCGAGATGAAGATGTGCAGCAGCTCGGTGGCGCCGATGCCGTTGATGATGCGCAGGCCGGTCCGCTCGTGCCAGGCCTCCCAGGTGGCGGCTGGCAGGTTCTCGCCGGCCGAGACACAGCGGCGCAGCGAGGAGATGTCGTGCGAGTCGAGCGCGTCGAGCATCGCGCGGTACGCCGTCGGGGCGGTGAACAACACGGACACCCGGTGCTCGGCGATCGCGGGCAACAGCTGGTTGGGACCGGCCTGTTCGAGGAGCAGGGCGCTGGCGCCGGCCCGCATCGGGAAGATGACGAGCCCGCCGAGGCCGAAGGTGAAGCCGAGCGGGGGACTGCCGGCGAAGACATCGCCCACATGGGGGCGCAGCACATGCTCCGAGAAGGTGTCCGCTATCGCGAGCACATCCCGGTGGAAGTGCATACAGCCCTTGGGCCGTCCGGTGGTCCCGGAGGTGAAGGCGATGAGCGCGACGTCGTCGGCCGCTGTGTCGGCGGCGGGGTACGGCGTGCCGGGCGCCGGGCGGCGCAGCAGGTCGTCGGGGGCGTCACCGCCGTACGTCGCGATCCGCAGCCCCGGTATCTCGGCCTTGGCGAGGTCGTCGACGGCCCGGACGTCGCACAGCGCGTGCCGTACTTGGGCGATCTCGCACATGGTCCGCAGCTCGTGCGGCCGCTGCTGGGCCAGCACGGTGACGGCGACCGCACCGGCCTTCAGCACCGCCAGCCAGCAGGCCGCCAGCCACGGCGTGGTCGGGCCACGCAGCAGCACCCGGTTGCCCGGGACGACGCCGAGGTGGTTGGTGAGCACATGTGCGAGCCGGTCGACGCGGGCGCGCAGTGTGCCGTACGTCCATGTGTCGCCGGACGGGGTGTGGAACACGGGCCGCTCGTCGTCGGGGCCGGCGAGCAGCTCGGCGGCCGCGTTGAGCCGATCGGCGTAGTTCAGCCGCGGAAGGTCGAAGCGGAGCTCGGGCCACTGGTCGGGTGGCGGCAGATGCTCGCGGGCGAAGGTGTCGACGTGGGCGGAGCGGTGCAGACCGGCCATGGCGGTTCGCCCCCTTGCCTAGTGGGTGCCTTGTGGGCTGCCTCGTGGGCGTCGTGGTGGGCTCGCAGAGGGAGCGTATCGTGTTGGTGACGACAGTCAATGGTGCGCGATACCGTCGGAAGGGGCTCATTCGACGGGTCCGTCGAGGGGGCCGTCGCGGACGGCTCCGCAGGGAGGTCGGCAATGCCCGCATTCTCACTCGATCCGCCGCAAACCGCATGGTGTGCCGAACTGCGCACGCTGGCCGCCGAACGACTGCGCCCGCTCGCCGAGAAGGCTGAACCCGGGCACGTCAACCGCCCGCTGGTCACCGAACTCGGTCAACTGGGCCTGCTGGAGCGGCTGTTCACCTCGGGAGCGGTCGACCTGTGCCTGATGCGGGAGTCGCTGGCGTACGCCTGCACGGAGGCGGAGACCGCGCTCGCCCTGCAGGGGCTGGGCGCGCATCCGGTCCACGCGTACGGCACGCCGGCCCAACGGGAGCGCTGGTTGGCCCGGGTGGCCGAGGGCAGCGCGGTGGCGGCCTTCGCGCTGAGCGAGCCGGGGGCCGGGTCGGACGCGGCGGCTCTGGAACTGCGGGCGGACCGGGAGGCCTCGCGGCCGGGGGAAGCGGGCGGACCAGGGGCGCCGGCAAGCTCGGGGGACTCGCCGGTCGCCTCACTCGCCGCCGAACCCGACGGCCCCGCCCGCTGGCGGCTCACCGGCGACAAGTGCTGGATCTCCAACGCCCCCGAGGCCGACTTCTACACCGTCTTCGCCCGCACCACCCCCGGCGCCGGCGCCCGTGGCGTCACCGCCTTCCTGGTCCCCGCCGACCGCCCCGGCCTCACCGGGGCGGGCCTCGACATGTTGTCCCCGCACCCCATCGGCACCCTCACGTTCGACGCCGTCCCCGTCACCGCCGACGACATGCTCGGCGAGCCCGACCGCGGCTTCCGGGTCGCGATGGGCACCCTCAACCTCTTCCGGCCCAGCGTCGGCGCCTTCGCCGTCGGCATGGCCCAGGCGGCCTTGGACGCGACCCTCGCGCACACCGCCCGACGGGACGCGTTCGGCGGCAAGTTGAAGGAGCTTCAGACGGTCGCCCACCAGGTCGCCGAGATGGCCCTGCGCACGGAGGCGGCCCGTCTCATGGTGTACGCGGCGGCGACGGCGTACGACGAAGGCGCCCCGGACGTCCCGAAGCGGGCCGCGATGGCGAAGCTGCTCGCCACCGAGACCGCGCAGTACGTCGTCGACAAGGCCGTCCAGCTGCACGGCGCCCGCGCCCTGCGCCGCGGCCACCTCCTGGAGCACCTCTACCGCGAGGTGCGGGCGCCGCGCGTCTACGAGGGCGCCAGCGAGGTCCAACGGGGCATCATCGCCAAGGAGTTGTACGCGAACCTGGAGGCCGGTCAGTGAGCACCGAGCGAGTCAACCCGCCCGACCTCTCCCCGGCCGCCGGGTTCTCCCACGCGGTCGTCGCCACCGGCTCACGGGTCGTCTTCCTGGCCGGTCAGACCGCCCTCGACGCGGACGGCAAGGTGACCGGCGCCACCCTGCCCGAGCAGTTCGAGCGGGCCCTGGCCAATCTGCTGGCCGCGCTCGACGCCGCCGGCGGCACCGCTGCCGACCTCGCCCGGGTCACGGTCTACGCCACGGACGTCGCCGCGTACCGCGCCCAGGCCGCGGAACTCGGCCGCATCTGGCGGCAGTTGGCGGGCCGGGACTATCCGGCGATGGCGGTCGTCGAGGTCGTACGCCTGTGGGACGAGGAGGCGATGGTGGAGCTCGACGGGTTCGCCGTACTGTCGTAGGGCCTCGACGGGATCGCCATGCCGCCGAGGAGCTTCGCCGTACTGAGGCGGTTGCTGCTCATGCGTCGCAGGTTCCGCTCGCGCGTCGAGGTTCCGCTCGCGCGTCGCAGGTTCCGCTCACGCCGCCGTGGCGAGCCGCTCGGCCGGCACCCGGTGGGGGGCGACGACGCGGCCGTCGGGCAGCAGCTCACCGCTGTCGTCGAACACAATCGCGCCGTCGCAGAGCAGGCTCCAGCCCTGCTCGGGGTGTGCGGCCACCACATGGGGGGCTCGGCCATCGGAGGAAGGGCACGAAGGCTGGTGGGAACACATGGCGCACCTCCACATCGGACGGACGAGCCGTGTGGTTCGTCCATATGGGTAGACCATGCTCCCGCCCCGAACTCACCGGAACGGCCGACCGTAAACCGTGACAACACACGGACAACACTCTGACCGATCCACGACGGTCGGGGCGGACTCGCCACCGAAGGGGTGACGGTCACGGCCATGGGCGCACCCGCCAGGTACCAGTGGATGGCCCCACTCCGATTATCCGGGAGGTCATACCATGCCCCTGCGCCCCGCCCTCGCCACCGCCGCCGGTGCCGCCCTGCTTCTGCTGGTCGCCGCTCCGTCGGCCCCGGCCGACTCCGCGGCCCTCGCCGACCCCAAGGAGACCGTGACCATCGACGACACGGGCCGTATCGCCTCGGACGGCACCGTCACCGTGTCCGGCACCTACCGCTGCGCCGACGCCTCGGGGCCCGCGTTCGTGAGCTCCACCGTCGGCCAGCGGTCCTCCGACGTCCGGTACGGCATCGGCGGCACCCGCGCCGTGTGCGACGGCAAGCTGCACAGCTGGGAGAACACCGGCAGGCCCCAGACGGGCACGTCCTCGGCCCCCCTCAAGGCAGGCAAGGCGTACGTCGAGGCCACCATCGTCGAACTCCACCCCGTGGGCGGCCTGCCCCTGCCCCGCTTCCACGCCGTGCAGGACAAGCAGGACATCATGCTGACCAAGGACTGACCCCGACGTCCTTGAGTCCGGGCGTCCGGGCCGGGCCCACGGGCCCGGCCCCCTCCCATGCGGTGCCGGGCCCCGTCAGGCAGCCGTGCCCAGCGCCGCCAGGCCCACGTCCCCGTCCTTCGTCGGCAGGGGCACCGGTGCCGGCGTCCGGCGGGCCCGCAGGACGAGGCCCGCGCCGATCGCGCCGGCGATGATCAGTCCGCCTGCCACAAGGGCTCCGCGGGCTCCCGCGAGTTCCATGAGCAGTCCCAGCGCCGGCGGGCCGCCGAGCCCCCAGACGGTGCCGATGCTGCTCCACACGCCGAGCACACGTCCGCGCAGGTGAACGGGCGGGTCGGTCTGCAGTACGGCGGTCCCCGCGGTGTCGGAGACGGACTCCACGACGGCCATCGGCAGCACCAGCACCAGCAGAACCGCCAGCGACGGGGACAGCCCCGCCGCCACCTGCAGCAGTCCGCCCGCGGCCGCCAGTGTGCCCACGAGCCGCACGGAGGGCCGGCGCAGCCTGGCACCGAGCACGGCGCCCAGGATCCCGCCGACGGCGAGGACCGTGGAGACGGTGCCGAAGGAGCCGGCGCCGCCCGCGAGCGGTCCGGTGACGAGGACGGCCAGGGTGAGGCCGTAGTTGCGGCCGAAGACCGAGCTGATCCCGGTGACGGCGGCGAGCGCGACCAGACGGGGCCGGCGCGCGAAGAAGAGCAGCCCCTGGCGCACGGTCATGTCCGGCTCCGGCTGCCCCCTCCCGGCCCGTGGCGCGGCGCGCACCTGGGCGGCGTGGCGAACCGCGCCGGGTGCCGGGCGCAGGAAGGGAATGACCGCGGTCACGAAGAGGAACGACAGGCCGTTCGCGGCGTACGCGGCCGCCGTGCCGAGGAAGCCGATCGTCACCCCCGCCAGGGCGGTGCCCACGAGCCGCCCCGCGTTGTGCACCAGCGCACCGACACCGATGGCGGAGGGGACGTCCGCCACGGGGACGAGATCGTTGCCCAGCAAGGCGCACGCCGGGCCGTCGACGGTGGCGATCATGCCCGTCACGGCGGCCAGCACCATCAGGGACGTCATGTCGAGCCGGTCCAGCGCCACCAGTACGGCCGTGGTGAAGGCGACCGCGCCCAGCAGCGCCTGGCTGACGGCGGCCGTCAGCTTGAGGGGCCAGCGGTCCACGGCCGTGCCGCCCAGCAGGCTCATGAACAGGGCGGGAGCGGCCTGGACCGACATCGAGAGTCCCGTCGCCGCCGCGGAGCCGGTGATCTCGAGGACCAGCAGGTTCTGGACCGTGAGCTGCATCCAGGTGCCGGCGTTCGACAGAAAGTTGGCGACGGACCACCAGCGCATGCTGCGGTAGCGCAGCGATCGCCAGGGCGCGCGGGACGCGCGCCCGGGCTGGGCGGAGACGGATTTCGGCGCAGGTGAGGGCTGGGCAGGGGTGGAAGACACAGTCGGTACCCGGAACCAGAGAGTCGGAGGAGGACCGGGGAACCGGAATCACCGGCTGCGCTGCGCGGAGGTTCCACCGAGTCGGTCACGGCGCGGACCATCGTGACAGACAGGACCCCCCGAGCGGCGGCGCCTGCCCTGTCACGCCGCCGCCCGAGGGGTCAACTGCCGGGGGGAATGCCCTGTTTCGTGGTCGAGTGTGCTTGCTCACAGCCCTCGGACGGGCCGGACCGTACGGGCGTCCCCCGGGGCGTGATCACTCCTTCTCGCGATCACTCCTTCTCGCGGTCAGTCCTTTTTGCCGCGGCCGCTCAGCGCGTCGCGCACGCGGTCCACCAGCCCGGCGCCCGGGGCCAGGAGTTTGTTGGCCGGCGGCTTGTCCGGCGCCGAAGGGTGCGGGCGGGTCGGGGCCATCTTCTTCGCCATGCGCACCTTGTCGCCCAGGTCGTCCAGCGCCTGCGGGGGACACGCCGCGCGCAGCTTGGGGAAGAGGTTCTGCTCCTCGTCGGCGATGTGCGAGCGGACCTCACTCATCAGCATCCCGATGAGCCGGTCGAACTCCGCGTCGCCGGCGTCGCACCCCTCCAGGTCCTTCATGATCTGCTCGGCCTTGGAGTGATCGTCGATCTCCTTGTCGGCGATGGCGTCCCCGCCCGCCACGTGCTCCCGCACGGCCGGGTAGAGGTACTCCTCCTCGGCGACCGAGTGCCGCACCAGCTCCATCGTGACCTGCTCGGCATACACCTTGCGGTCCTTCTCACCGGTCGGCAGCCCCTCGATGCGGCCGAAGAGCTCCTCGACCTCGCGGTGATCGGTCACCAGCTCGTCGATGACGTTCCCACCGTGACCCATGTCCTCCACCTCCAGCCTGGACAGCGGCGGCCCGGTCGGGCGCGCCGCGGCTCCGAGTGCCCGCCGTCGGCGGGCTCACACGGGAGTCGCGAGGAGCTGCGAACCGTCGCATAGTGGAGTCGGAATCAGCGTGTGAAGACGAACCGGCACGGGAACCCCGTGTCACCGCGTTGCCGAAAGTGGACGACCCACCGGGGCGGTCCTGCTGCTCAGCGCGATCCGCGACCTGATCTTTCATACGCGACAGCGCCGGAGGGCCTGCTGAGGCCTTCCGCGGCTGTCCCGAAATCTCCCGTACCGCGTTCTCCCGTACCGCGCCGATCGGTATGCCGGGGCGTGCGACCGCCGATGCGTTGTCGATGCGGACGAAGGAACTTCCATGACCGAACTTTTGCCATGTACATGGCGCCATGCTCTGGTGACGGGCGGTGCCGGTTTTCTCGGCAGCCATCTGTGCGAGCGGCTGCTGGATTCGGAAGTCGAAGTCGACTGCGCCGACAACCTGTGCTCCGGGTCACGCGAGAACGTAGCCCACCTCACGGAGCGCCGCGGGTTCCGGTTCGTCGAGTGCGACGTCTCCTCGCCCGACGCCGCCCAGCGGCTGCCGGGGCCGTACGACCTGGTCCTGCACTTCGCGTGCCCCGCCTCACCCGCCGACTACCTCCGGCTGCCGCTGGAGACGCTCGACGTCGGCAGCCTGGGAACGCGCAACATGCTGGCCGTGGCGGAGCGTGACCGAGCGCGTTTCCTGCTCGCCTCGACGTCCGAGGTGTACGGCGACCCCCTGCGGCATCCGCAGCGCGAGGACTACTGGGGCAACGTCAACCCGGTGGGGCCGCGCAGCGTGTACGACGAGTCCAAACGGTTCGCCGAGGCACTGGTCACCGCACATGTACGGGCGAGGGGCGCGAACGCGGGCATCGTGCGCCTGTTCAACACGTACGGCCCCCGCATGCGCCCGCACGACGGGCGTGCCGTCCCCACGTTCGTCAGCCAGGCACTGGCCGGCGAACCACTGACGGTGGCGGGGGACGGCCGGCAGACCCGCTCCCTGTGCTACGTCGACGACACGGTCGACGGCGTCCTCCTCGTGGCCGCGAGCCACTCGGTGCGCCCCGTCAACATCGGCGGCAGCGACGAGGTCACGGTCGGCGAGATCGCCCGTCGCGTGGTCGAACTGACCGGCTCCTCCTCCACGATCGTCCACGTCGACCGCCCCACCGACGATCCGCAGCGCCGCCGTCCCGACACCGGCCTGGCCCGTGAACTGCTCGGCTGGACGCCCCGCGTGCCCTGGGAGGAAGGCGTCAAGCAGACCATCGCCTACTTCGCCACGGCACAGCCGGACCCCGGGTCCGCCCCGCAGGCGTGAACCCCGCACTCCTCACCCCCGTACGCCGCACGGAGGCATCGCATGCGTGTCCTGGGAATCAACGCCCTCTTCCACGACCCCGCCGCCGCCCTCGTCATGGACGGCAGGATCGTGGCGGCGGCCGAGGAGGAACGCTTCAGCCGGCGCAAGCACGGCAAGCGCCCCGTCCCCTTCTCCGCCTGGGAACTGCCCGAACTCTCCGCCCGATGGTGCCTGGACCGGGCCGGCCTGACCCCGTCCGACCTGGACGCGGTCGCCTACTCTTACGACCCCGAACTCGCCCGCCCGGCGGAGTGGTTGGGCCTGAACGACCCCTGGGACCACCTGCGCCAGGAATACGCCCGCCGCGCTCCCGAGTTCCTCGCCGAGGCGCTGCCGGGACTCGACCCGGACAAGGTCCGCTTCGTCGGCCACCACGTCGCGCACGCCGCCTCCGCAGGGCAGGCCGGCCCGTACCCCGACAGCGCCGTGCTGGTGCTGGACGGCCGCGGCGAATGCGGCTCCCACCTCGCCGGCCGCTACGCGAACCGGGAACTCACCGTCCTGGGCTCGCAGTCGCTGCCCGACTCGATGGGCCTGTTCTACGAGGACCTCACCCAGCACCTCGGATTCCTGCGCAGCAGCGACGAGTTCAAGGTGATGGCGCTGGCCTCCTACGGCGAGCCCCGCTTTCTGGACCGGTTGCGCGACTACGTCCACCTGGACGGTCACGGCGGCTTCCGGGCCCGCCCCGTGCCGTGGGCGTCGCTGGTCCCGCCGCGCCCGGCGGGCGGCCCTTGGACACAGGACCACGCCGACATCGCCGCCAGCGCGCAGGCCTGTCTGGAGGAGGTCCTGCTGGGGCTCGCGCGGTGGCTGCACGACCGTACCGGTGAGGACGTGCTGACGCTCGCGGGCGGCGTCGCCCTCAACTGCGTGGCCAACACCCGGCTTTACCGCGAGACGCCCTTCCGCCACGTGTGGGTGCAGCCCGCCGCCGGGGACGCGGGCACCGCACTCGGCGCCGCGCTGCACGTCGCCGGCCAGAAGGAGGCCGTCGAGGCCATGCCGACCGCCGCCCTGGGCCGCGGCTGGAGCGACGACGAGCTGCGCGCCTGGCTGGAACGCGCGGCCGTGCCCTACGAAGAACCCGACGACATCGCCGCGACCGTCGCCGCCGAACTCGCCGAGGACGGCATCGTGGCCTGGTTCCAGGGCCGCAGCGAGTACGGCCCCCGGGCGCTCGGCCACCGCTCGCTGCTCGCCCATCCCGGCCGCGCGCGGAACCTGGAGCGTCTCAACGCCGTGAAGGGCCGCGAGGAGTTCCGCCCCGTCGCGCCCATGGTCCTGGCCGAGCGGGCCGCGGCACTCTTCGACGGACCGCTGCCCAGCCCCTACATGCTGTTCGTGCACGACGTCGCCGAGGAGTGGCGCACCCGCATCCCGGCCGTCGTCCACGTGGACGGCACGGCCCGCATCCAGACCGTGGACCGCCGGGACGAGCCCCTCGTCGCGCGCATGATCGACGGATTCGAGCGCCGCACCGGCCTGCCCGTCGTCGTCAACACCAGCCTCAACACCGCCGGCCGGCCCATGGTCGACGATCCGCGGGACGCCCTGGAGTGCTTCGGCTCCGCGCCCGTCGACCTGCTCGCCCTCGGCCCCTTCGCGATCCGGCGGAAGGAGGTGTTCGCATGACGGACGCCGCCGCCTACTGCGTCGTCATCCCGACGATCGGCCGCCCCTGCCTCGCCGACTGCCTGCGCGCACTCGCCGCGGCCACCCGGGATCACCCGCCCGAGCAGGTCGTCGTCGTGGACGACCGCCCCGAGCCCGGCGGCCCGCTGCCGCTGGACGCGGCCGGCGCACTGCGCGGACGGCTCCGCACCCTGCGCACCGCGGGACGGGGCCCGGCGGCCGCCCGCAACGCCGGCCGGCGCACGGTCCGTACGCCCTGGACCGTCTTCCTCGACGACGACGTCCAGGTCCTGCCCGACTGGTCCCGCCGCCTCGCGGCCGACCTCGGCGCGGCCGGCCCGGACACGGGCGGCATCCAGGGACGCCTGCGCGTCCCGCTGCCCGAGGACCGCCGGCCCACCGACTGGGAGCGGGGCACGGCCGGGCTGGAGCAAGCGGCCTGGGCGACGGCGGACATGGCCTACCGGACCGCGGCACTGGCGGCCGTCGGCGGCTTCGACGAACGGTTCCCCCGCGCGTTCCGGGAGGACGCCGACCTGGCCCTGCGCGTGCTGGGAGCCGGCTGGACGCTGCGGCGCGGCCGGCGCGTGACCCGGCATCCGGTGCGCCCCGCCGATCGCTGGGTGTCGCTGCGGGCGCAGCGCGGCAACGCGGACGACGTGCTGATGACCCGGCTGCACGGCCGCGACTGGTGGTCCCGGGCCGAGGCGCCCCGCGGACGGCTGCCCCGGCACGCGGTGGTGACCGCGGCCGCGCTCGCCGCCTGCGGCTGCGCGCCGGCCGGCCGGGGGCGGACCGCCGCCGTCGCCGGTGCCGTATGGGCGCTCGGCACGGCCGAGTTCGCCCTGGCCCGCATCCGGCCGGGACCCCGCACCCCGGACGAGATCGTCACCATGGCGGCCACGAGCGCGGTCATCCCCCCGCTCGCGGTCGGGTACTGGCTGGGCGGCCTGATACGCCACCGGAGGGCCGAGCCGCTGGACGTCCCGCAACACCCCACCGCGCCCCACGCGGCGGCACGGCGCACCGCCGTCCCGCGCACCGCGCCCTCGGGGAGCGCACCATGAACCGCCCCGCGCTCCACCAACCCTTCGGGGACGCCGCCTCCTTCCGCGGCCCGGCCCCCGTCGCCGCAGTCCTCTTCGACCGGGACGGCACCCTCGTCGAGGACGTCCCGTACAACGGCGACCCCGAGCTGGTGCGGCCGATGCCCGGAGCGCGGGAGGCGCTGGAGCTGCTGCGGGCCCGGGGCGTTGCGACCGGCGTGGTCAGCAACCAGTCCGGCATCGGCCGCGGCCTGCTCACGCACGCCGACGTCCGCCGCGTCAACGACCGGGCCGACGCCCTGCTCGGCGGGCTCGGCACCTGGCTGTACTGCCCGCATCTCCCCGACGCCGGCTGCGCCTGCCGCAAACCCCGGCCGGGACTCGTCGTCGAGGCGGCCCGCCGCCTACGCGTCACGCCCGGGGACTGCGTGGTGATCGGCGACATCGCCGCCGACGTCCGGGCCGCGCACGCCGCAGGAGCCCGGGGCGTGCTCGTCCCCAACGCGGCGACGCTGCCCGAGGAGGTCCGGCGGGCCCCGGAGACCGCCCGCGACCTGCTCACGGCGGTCCGCCGGCTCCTCGCCCAGGCACCCGGGACCGGGGGAGGTGGCCGGTCGTGAAGGCGCTGGTCGTGCGGCTCGACAGCTTCGGCGACGTCCTGCTCGCCGGTCCCGCGATACGCGCGGTGGCGGCGCACTGCTCCCGGGTGACACTCCTGTGCGGTCCCCGCGGCGAACCCGCGGCCCGGTTGCTGCCCTGCGTGGACGAGGTGATGGTGTGGGAGGCGCCGTGGGAGGGGTTCGACCCGCCCACCGTCCAGGAGGCGGACGTCGACGCACTGGTACGGCGGCTGGCGGCGCAGGCGTTCGACACCGCGCTCGTCCTCACCTCGTTCCACCAGAGCCCCCTGCCCACCGCGCTGTTGCTGCGTCTCGCCGGCGTCGGCCGGATCGGGGCCGACAGCGTCGACCACCCCGGCCGCCTCCTCGACGTACGGCATCGGCGGCTCCCCGGCCGCCACGAGGCCGAGGCCGCCCTGGACACCGCCGCCGCCATGGGCTTCCTGCCGCACCCGGGGGACGACGGCCGGCTGCGGGTCCTGCCGCCGCCCGACACCGTCGCACTGACCGGCAACGGCCCCTACGTCGTGGTGCACCCCGGCGCCAGCGCGCCCGCACGGGCCTGGAGCCCCGCACGCTGCGCCGAGGCCGTGAGCCTGCTCGCCGACGCCGGCCACCGCGTCGTCGTCACCGGCAGTCCCGCCGAGAGGGACCTCACCCGGCAGGTCAGCGGCGGCACGGCGGTGGACCTCGGCGGCCGGACCGCCCCGGCCACTCTCGCCGGGGTGCTGCGCCTGGCCGACGTCGTGGTGAGCGGCAACACCGGCCCCGCCCACCTGGCGGCGGCCGTCGGCACCGCCGTGGTCTCGCTGTTCGCGCCGGTGGTCCCGGCCGAACGGTGGGCGCCGTACGGCGTGCCGAGCGTGCTCCTCGGCGACCAGCGGGCACCGTGCGCCGGCAGCAGGGCCCGCGAATGCCCCGTACCCGGCCATCCGTGCCTGGAGGAGATCACCGGCCAGGACGTGGTGCGCGCGGTGCAGAAACTGCTCAAGGAGAGCGCATGAACACCCTTGTCTGGCATGTGCACGGCTCGTGGCTCACCACGTTCGTGCAGGGCCCGTACACCTTCCTCGTCCCCGTCACCCCCGACCGGGGCCCGGACGGTCTGGGACGGGCCCGGACATGGCAATGGCCGCCCACGGTAAGGGAGTTGAGCCCGGCCGAGCTGCGCGAGGCCGACATCGACCTGATGGTGCTGCAACGGCCGCACGAGCTGGAACTGGCCCGGGAGTGGACCGGCCGCCGCCCCGGCATCGACGTGCCCGCCGTGTACGTCGAGCACAACAGCCCGCACGAGACGGCCGTGGACACCCGCCACCCGCTGGCCGGCCGCTCCGACATCCCCGTCGTCCACGTCACCCACTTCAACCGTCTGATGTGGGACAACGGACGGGCACCGACCACCGTGATCGAGCACGGGATCATCGACCCCGGACAGCTGTGGACCGGCGAGGAACGACGCGCCGCGGTCGTCGTCAACGAGCCCGTACGGCGCGGCCGCACCACCGGCACCGACCTGCTGCCGTACTTCGCCCGTACGGTGCCGCTGGACGTGTTCGGCATGCGCACCGAAGGGCTCGCCGAGCACCTGGGACTGCCCCCCGAACTCTGCCGCTGCCGGGACCTCCCGCAGAGCGCACTGCATCCGCGGATGGCCCGCTGCCGCCTCTACGTCCACCCCGTCCGATGGACGTCCCTCGGCCTGTCCCTGTTGGAGGCCATGTACCTGGGCATGCCCGTGGTGGCCCTGGACACCACCGAGGTGCGCCAAGCCGTACCCGAGGGAGCCGGCGTCGTCTCGAACCGGCTGGACGTACTCCAGGACGCCGTACGCGAATTCCTCGCCGATCCCGTGCACGCCCGGCTGACAGGGGAGGCCGCCAGGGCCGCGGCACAGGCCCGCTACGGAGAGCGGCGCTTCCGGGACGACTGGGAACGCCTGATCAAGGAGGTCACCCGATGAGCCCCACCTGCCTTCCGTCCGGACGCGTCGCCATGGTCTCCGAGCACGCCGGCCCCCTGGCCGCGCTCGGCGGACCCGACGCGGGGGGCCAGAACGTCTACGTCGCACAGCTCGCCCGGCAACTCGCCCGCCGCGGCCAGGAGGTCGTCGTGTACACGCGCCGGGACAGCCACCGGCTGCCGGACCGGATCACCACCCCCGACGGATTCACCGTCGTCCACGTGCCCGCCGGACCCCCGACGCCGGTTCCCAAGGACGAACTTCTCCCTCACATACCGGAGTTCGGCCGATGGCTGGCCCGCGAGTGGGAACAGTGGACGCCCGACGTCGTGCACGCCCACTTCTGGATGTCCGGCATGGCGGCACTCGACGGCGCCCGCGCCCTGGGCGTGCCCGTCGTGCAGACCTACCACGCGCTCGGCACCGTGAAGAAGCGCCACCAGGGCGCCGCCGACACCAGCCCGCCCGACCGCATCGCGATCGAGCGAGCCGTGGGCCGGGAGTGCGCCCGGATCATCGCCACCTGCCGGGACGAGGTACGCGAACTCGAGGCCATGGGCCTGTCCCGCGACACCGTCTCCGTCGTCCCCTGCGGGGTGGACCCCCGCCGGTTCAGCCAGGTCCGCGGCGCCCGACGGGGGCCGTACGCGCCCCGGCGGCTGGTCACCGTCGGCCGGCTCGTGCCCCGCAAGGGCTTCGACCGCGCGATCCGCGCCCTGGCCGGTGTGCCCCACGCCGAACTCCTCATCGCCGGCGGACCCGAACCCGCCCTTCTCTGCGCCGAACCCGAGGCCGAGCGGCTGCGGGCGGTCGCGGCCGAGTACGGGGTGGCCGACCGGGTGCGGCTGCTCGGCGGGGTGAGCCGCGAGGAGATGCCCCGGCTCCTGTCCAGCGCCGACCTCGTGCTGTCCCTGCCCCGCTACGAGCCGTTCGGCATCGTGCCGGTCGAGGCCATGGCCTGCGGCACCCCCGTCGTCGCCACCGCCGTCGGCGGCCAGCTCGACACCGTGATGGACGGCGTCACCGGTGTCCTGGTCCCGCCCGAGGAGGACCACGACATCAGCGGCACCGTCCGCGACCTGCTCGACCACCCGACCCTGCTCGCCCGCTACGGCACCCTCGGACGCCGACGCGTGCTCGCCCACTACACCTGGGACACCGTGGCCGACCGCGTGTCCCGGGTCTACGGCGCCGTCTCCTGCGTCCCCGCGCTCTCGGGAGCCGTCCGATGAAACTCGCCGCCGACACCGCACACTGCGACCAGCTGATGAAGGCACTGGAGGGCTTTCGCGCCTCCGTCCCCCTGGTCGAGCACTGGGGCGCCGGCCTCGCCGCGCGACTGGGCGACGGAGCAAGACTGCTCGCCGCCGGCAACGGAGGCAGCGCCGCACAGGCCCAGCACCTGACGGCCGAACTGGTCGGCCGCTACCGGGACGACCGCCCGCCGTTCTCCGCGCTCGCGCTGCACGCCGACACGTCCGCCACCACGGCCATCGCCAACGACTACGGAGTCCAGGAGATCTTCGCCCGGCAGGTCGCCGCGCACGGCCGGGCCGGCGACGTCCTGATCCTGCTGTCCACCAGCGGCGCCAGCGCCAACCTGCGCGTCGCGGCCACCGAGGCGCGCCGCCTCGGCGTGACGGTGTGGGCACTGACCGGCCCGGCGCCCAACCCCCTGGCGGTCGCCGCCGACGAGGCCCTGTGCGTGGACGCGGCCGTCGCCGCCACGGTCCAGGAACTGCACCTGGTGGCCGTCCACATGCTCTGTGAGGCCTTCGACCGGAGCCTTGGTGCCGGCCGGAGTTCCGCGCGAGGGTGGCCGGTCGTCGCGGGGGAGGAGAGCCCATGAGCGGCCCGGCTCCGCTGCTCGTCGTCGGGGACGCGCTGCTCGACCACGACCTGTCCGGCCGCGCCGAGCGACTGGCCCCCGACGCCCCCGTACCGGTCGTGAGCGGCGCCCGGCGCACCACCCGGCCGGGCGGCGCCGCGCTCGCGGCCTGCCTCGCCGCCGCCGACGACCGGCCCGTCACCCTCGTCACCGCTCTGGGGGACGACCCGGCCAGCGCGTCCCTGCGCCGCCTCCTGGCCGGCCGGGTCGAGCTGGTCGCGCTGCCCCTGACCGGCGCCCTGTCCAGCAAGACCCGGGTGCTGGCCGGGGGACGGTCGCTGCTGCGCCTGGACGACGGCGACGGCCGGGCCCGCCGGGCCACCGACGAGGCGTGCCGGGCGATCGCCGAGGCCGACGCCGTACTCGTCGCCGACTACGGGCGCGGCACCGCCGACGTGCTGCGCGACGCGCTCGGCGACGCGGTCAGGCGGGTGCCCGTCGTCTGGGACCCGCATCCGCGCGGCCGACAGCCCCTGCCCGACGTCCGGCTGGTCACGCCGTCGGCCACCGAGGCACGCGGCTTCGCGGACGCCCTGGGCACCGCGGAGCCGGAGGACGGTGGCGCCCTGCACACGGCGGCCCGGGACGCCGACACGCTGGTCAGGGCCTGGCGGGCGGCCGCCGTGGCGGTGACCCTGGGCGGGCGCGGGGCGCTGCTGTCGCACGGGGAGACACCGCTGCTGGTGCCGTCGCCGGTCGCGGCCGACGGCGATGCGTGCGGCGCCGGCGACCGGTTCGCCGCCACCGCCGCCGGGCTCCTCGCGGACGGCGAACTCACCGAGACCGCCGTACGGGGAGCCGTGCACGCCGCGACCCGGTACGTCGCCGAGGGAGGTGTCGGGTCGCTCACCATGAGCGCCGAGGACAGTGCGGATGCCACGGGCGCCGCCGATGCCGCCTATGCGGGGGACGCCGCAGCGCACACCACGACGACGCCTCAGGACCCGCCCCTCACACCCGAGCGCACCTCCACGGACGACGCGTTGGGCACGGCGGCCCGGGTGCGGGCCGCGGGCGGGACGGTGGTCGCCGCCGGCGGCTGCTTCGACCTGCTGCACGCCGGTCACGTCGCGTTGCTCCAGGCCGCCCGCCGTACCGGGGACTGCCTGGTGGTGTGCGTCAACTCCGACGCCTCGGTGCGCCGACGCAAGGGGGACGGCCGCCCGCTCGTCCCGCTGGCGGACCGGATCCGCGTACTGCGCGCCCTGGAGTGCGTCGACGCGGTCGCCGTGTTCGACGAGGACACCCCGGAGCGGCTGCTCGGCGAACTGCGCCCGCACATCTGGGCCAAGGGCGGCGACTACGCCCGCGTCGATCTGCCGGAGGCGGAGCTCGTGGCGAGCTGGGGCGGCCAGGTCGTCCTGCTGCCCTACCTCGACGGCCGCTCCACGACGGGCCTCGCCGAGCGTGCGGCGCTGGCCCCACGGCCGGTGGCCGCGTCCCCGGCGGCGCCGGACGGACGGAGGTGACGGTGACCGCCCCACCGCACCGGCCCCGCCTGCTGGTGCTGCGCGCGCTGGGACTCGGCGACCTGCTCGCCGGGGTTCCCGCCCTGCGCGGCATCCGCAGAGCCTTCCCCCGGCACCACATCGTCCTCGCGCTGCCGCCGTCGCTCACCGAGGCCGCCCTTGCCACCGGCGCCGTGGACGCCGTCCTCCCGGCCGAGGCACCGAACCGTGCCGTGCCGTCCCTGACCCACTGGCCGGGGGCGCCCCCGGATCTGGCCATCGACCTGCACGGCAACGGACCCGAGAGCCGAGACGCGCTGGCCGCCCTCGGCCCCCGCCGACTGCTGGCCCACGCCGAGCCGGAACCCGGCCTCGTCCGGCCTCCCGTATGGCGACCGGAGGCGCACGAGCGCGAGCGCTGGTGCGACTTCCTCCGGGCGTACGGCATCAGCGCGGACCCTGCCGAGGTACGGCTGCCGCCACCGGCCACGGCATCCCCCGCGCCGGGAGCCGTGGTCGTCCATCCCGGTGCGGAGGCCGCCTCCCGCCGCTGGCCGGCCGAGCGCTACGCCACCGTGGTGCGGACGCTGCGCGGCACCGGCCACCGGGTCGTGCTCACCGCGGGACCGAAGGAGGGCGCCCTGGCCGCGGACGTGGCCGCCCGCTCGGCGCTGCCCGCGCGGGACGTGCTGCGGGGCGGCCTGCCGTTCGACCGGCTGTCGGCGCTCGTCGCCCACGCCGCACTCGTCGTCAGCGGCGACACCGGCCTGGCCCATCTCGCGGTGGCCCACGGCACCCCGTCCGTGACGCTCTTCGGGCCGGTCTCCCCCCACCTGTGGGGCCCGCCCCCGTGCGAACGCCATGTCGCCCTGTGGAAACCCGGCCCACCCGGCGATCCCCACGGCGACCTCCCCGATCCGCGGCTGCTGCGGATCGAAGCGGGTGAGGTCGTCGCGGCAGCACTGACCCTGCTGGCCCCCGAGCAATCGGCGCGGACGTGGGAGCGCCGCCCGGCTGCGGGTACTCGGCGACTGCACGGCGGTGAACGGCACCGCCCCACTCCACGGAGGGACGATCCCATGACTCAGCATGTCCGCGACGTCATGACGGCCGACCCGATGACCGTCGAGCCGCAGACCTCAGTCCAGGCGGTGGCCCGGATGATGCGCGACGAGAACATCGGTGCCGTGCTGGTCACCGAGGGCGAGCGGCTGCGCGGGCTGGTCAGCGACCGTGACCTGGTGGTACGCGCGGTGGCCGAGGGCGGCGACCCGGACCGTACGACCGTGGCCCAGGCATGCAGCGAGGACCTCGTCACCGTCGGGCCCGACGACGACCTGGTCGTCGCGGTGCAGGTGATGCGCGAGCACTCCGTCCGACGGGTACCGGTCGTCGACCAGGAAAGTCACCCGGTGGGCATCATCTCCATCGGCGACCTGGCCATCGAGCGCGATCCCGACTCGGCGCTCGGCGACATCAGCGCCGCCCGCCCCAACCAGTGAAGGAAGGGCCACCTCTGGCAGGGCTTCCGCACAGGTGAGGACAAGGACACGACCCGTACGACTCCGGAGGGTGCGCCATGACCAGTCCTGATCCCGAGCCGTCACGAACTCCAGGACTCGAACCCGGCAGCGGGGTGCCACCCGGTGAGACCCCACCCGCCGAGGCAGGTGGCACGGCCGGCATCTCCCATCCGCAGCCCGAGCTGCGCAAGGGCTGGGGCGCGATGCCGCTCGTCCTCATCATGGCGGTGGTGGCCCTGGTGGCGATCGGGCTGATCGCCATGGTGGTGGCTCTGATCGCTTAGCCTCGGCGGCCCGGCCACCACACGCGGCGGCACGTGCCACACGAGCTGGACCGGGCATCCGGTCCAGCTCCCCCCGCTGACTGAAGGGCCCGGTCAATGAACTGCTACGAATGCGTACAGCTGGATCGCACGGTCGCCGCCGTCGCTGTCTGCTCCGTCTGCGGCGCGGGAGTATGCGCCGACCATGTGCGCACGGAGCGCAAGCAGCTGCGCGAGCCCGCGAATCCGGGCAAGGTGATCCACGAAGAGCCGGCTCGCCGGTTGACCTGCCCGGTATGCCGGCACGCGGAGGAGTCCGTGTGAGGACGTCGGCTCCTCCGGATTCGGGCGCGCCGAGCCTTGAGTGAGGCGTCGGCTGCATCGCCTTCCACGTGCCGTCGCTGACTCGTGCGCGAGCGGTGTGCACGGGTGCACCGGGTGGGCCGCGCGTTCGCGGCGTGTGGTCAGGACGCCGCGACCGCACGGCGCACCACATACGGCAGGAGTCCGCCGCTGCGGATACGGGATGGTGACCGGCTCGCCCAGCATCGCGGCCTGCCCCTCCAGGCCGCCCACTCCCCAGCCGACGACTCCCAGCGCGTTGGGTCGTCCTGCCGGACGACGCGGGCGAGGGTCTCCATGTTGACCTGGTGGATGATGCCGGTGCCGGGTGGGCAACGGCTGGGCGGGCGTCGTGGTGTACGGCGCCCGCCGGGACACCGCCGCCCTGGCCGGCATGGACCTCGGAGTTCAGGCGGGACGGATGCCGTCGACGTGCCGGTGACCTTCGGCGGCGTCACGTTCGCGTCCGGCGACATCCTGCACGCCGACACCGACGGAGTGATCATCCTGCCGTACTCCTGACAGGGGACCGCCCGGCTGGAGCGCCGCCCCGGGCCGTGGCCGCAAAGCAGGACAAGCTCGCCGTAGGCCACGAGGCGACCACGTCGGCCGCAGTACTCGACGAGTGGCTGTGACCGGTCGCCCCGGGGCTTTCGGCGCAAACGTCCGAGCCTTACGAAGAGGTCGCGGCGCGATCGGACTCACTGCGTAGGACGCAGAATTCATTGCCTTCAGGATCCGCGAGGACGGCCCAGCCCGCGCCCTCGGGCTCCCGGCGATCAGCGACCAGCCTGGCTCCGAGATCGAGCAGCCGCTCGATCTCCGCCTCGCGCGAGGTCGTCGGGCGAAGACACAAGTGGATCCGGTTCTTGACCGTCTTCGGTTCCGGCACCTGGTTGAAGTACAGCACCGGGCCCTCCGGAAGCATCACCTGAGTCTCCCGGTCGCCCGGCCTGTCCTGCGGATGCAGCGGACACCCGGTCACCTCGCTCCAGAACCGAGCCAGCTCATAGGCATCCGAACAGTCGATCGCCACGTTCTGCACCACCGAAATCATGCGGGTGAGCATGCCTGAGCGCCGCTCGGTCCGCTACCAGACCACCAGGGCCCCGCGGCAGGCGCAAAGGGCGGCGGTGGGGAGGCGCGTGCGGAGGTCACCGAGTCCGGCCGCTTCTCGGAAGCTGGGTGTGCGGTCGCGTGGCGGACAGCTGGTCTTCTTGCCGGGCGAGGACGGTCGAGCCGGCCAGGCCGCCGTTCACACCTTCTTCGCAGAGCGATGCTCCATCACGCTGCGCGGCGGCGGCCCCGTGTCCACCAACTGCGCCGCCGGACTGAGGGCCTCGTGGGACGGCCGCGGTGGCGTACGCCGACGGGCGCGCGCCACCGCGGCCACCACCTCAGTCGCGTCCGGCTCCGGCCGGGCGGCCCGCCCGTACGCTCCACCGTCCGTCCACGCGGGTGAGCCGGATCGGATGGTCGAAGCACTTGCTGACCTGGTCGCTGGTCAGGACCTCACCGGCCGGGCCCGAGGCCAGACAGCGCCCGTCGCGCAGCAGTATCACGTGGGTCGTCCCCGGAGGGAGTTCCTCCAGATGGTGGGTGACCAGGACGGACGCGAGAGCCGGGTACGTGTGCTGCAGCGCGTCGACGCGTTCGATGAGCTGTTCGCGGCCGGCGACGTCCAGGCCGGTCGCCGGCTCGTCCAGCAGCAGGAGCCGTGGACGGGGCATGAGCGCGCGGGCGATCAGTGCTCGGCCCCGTTCCCCCTGCGACAGGGTCGGCCAGCGGGCCTCGACGCGCTCGCCGAGACCGAGCAGACCGATGAGACGTTCCGCCGTCGCGACCTGCTCGGGCGTCGGCTGCCAACGGGGAACCCGCTCCAGGGTGTTGGTCAGCCCGGTCAGCACGACGTCCCGCACCTTGAGAGGGGAGCGCAGGTCGTGCCGAGGGCTGACATGGCCGACGTAGGAGCGCAGTTGGCGCATGTCGACCCGCCCCAGCCGGTGGCCCAGCACCTCGACCGTGCCCCGGCTGGGGTGGGCGAGCGCCCCGAGGAGGCCGAGCAGGGTGCTCTTGCCCGCCCCGTTGGCGCCGAGCAGCGCCCAGTGCTCGCCCGCCCGCACCGTCAGCGACACGTCGCTCAGGATCGGATTGCCGTCGCGCACGACGTCCACATCCCTCACGCGCAGGACCGGAGTCGGCGTCACGAGGAGGCCTGCCCGCAGCGGTTGACGGCGGCCATGACGGCGTGGACCGACGCGGTCAGCACCGAGGTGTCCCAGCCCGCGCCCCAGCAGGGGACGTCGCCCAACCGGCATTCGGCGTAGGCGACGGCGGGACTTCCCGGACCGGCGGTGGTGGAGTGCTCGGTGTAGCCGAGGATGTCGACGGTGATCCCGACGGTACGCAGAGCGTCGGCGAAGGCGGACAGCGGGCCGTTGCCGATGCCCTGGCAGGCGCGCTCCCGCCCGTCGACGAGCAGCGTGCCGGTGAACCGGTGCTCGCCGGGCGCGGGTTCGGTGGCGGTCCAGGAGCCCAGGGTGACCGGGCCGTCCAGGGCCGGGGCGATGTACGTGGCGCGGAACAGCTCCCACAGCTCCTTGGGGGACAGCTCGCGACCGGTGGCGTCGGTGACCTGCTGCACCGCGCGGGAGAAGTCCGGGCGCATCGCCGGGGGCAGGTCCAGACCGTGGTGGGTGTGGAGCAGGTGGGCGATGCCTCCCTTGCCGGACTGGGAGTTGATCCGGATGACCTCTTCGTACGTACGGCCGATGTCACCCGGGTCGATGGGCAGGTACGGCACCGCCCAGGGGGCCTGTTCGGCGGGGACGCCCTGCTCGGCGGCCTGCTCGGCGTGGTGGGCCATGCCCTTGGCGATGGCGTCCTGGTGGGTGCCGGAGAACGCCGTGTGCACGAGGTCGCCGCCGTAGGGGTGGCGGGGGTGGATCGGCAGGCGGTTGCAGTGCTCCACCGCCTCGCGCACCGCGTCGATGTCGGAGAAGTCGATCATGGGGTTGACGCCCTGCGTGTACAGGTTCAGGGCGAGGGTCACCAGGTCGACGTTCCCGGTGCGTTCGCCGTTGCCGAACAGGCAGCCCTCCACGCGCTGCGCCCCCGCGAGGACGGCGAGTTCGGCGCAGGCGACGCCGGTGCCGCGGTCGTTGTGCGGGTGGACCGACAGGATCACGCCGTCACGGCGCGCCAGGTGGCGGTCCATGTACTCGATCTGGTCCGCGTAGACGTTGGGCGTGGCGATCTCCACCGTGGCCGGCAGGTTGTGGACCACCGGTCGGTCCGGGCTCGCCTCCCACAGCTCCGTCAGGCTGTTGCACACCTCCAGGACGAAGTCGGGCTCCGTGAGGTTGAAGACCTCCGGAGAGAACTCGAACCGAATGTCGGCATGCGGGCGTTGATCCGCCTGGCGCATCAGGTACGTGGCGGCGTCGTGGATCAGCTCGTGGACGTCGGCCCGGGAGCGGCCCAGGACCACGTCCCGCCAGGTGGGCGCGGTCGCGGTGTAGAGGTGGACGAGCGTGCGGGGCAGCCCCTCGACGGAGGCGACGGTCCGGTCGATCAGGTCCCGGCGGGCCGCGGTGAAGACGGAGACGGTCACGTCGTCGGGGACGGCGCCGCTCTCGGCCAGGTGGCGGACGAAGTCGAAGTCGGTCCGGCTGGCGGAGGGGTAGCCCACCTCGATCTCCTTGAACCCCATGGTGACCAGGAGATCGAACATCCGGCGCTTGCGCTCGGTGTCCATCGGCTCGGCCAGCGCCTGGTTGCCGTCCCGAAGGTCGACCGGCACCCACAGCGGGGCCCGCTCGATCCGGCGCGACGGCCAGGTGCGGTCGGTCAGCGGCAGGGCCACCCGCTCGTGTGCGGACCGGTAGCGGTGATGCGGCATCGCGCTCGGCCGCTGGGGGTTCCAGTGCGGCGCGTGCGCCGGCATGTCGCCGGAGGGAGTGCGCAGGGTGGGGAACAGCGTGCTCGCGGAGGAGTGAGTCATCGTGCTTGAGTTCCTTCGGTCGGTCACCCGTGACCGGCGCAGTCCGACACTCCGCTGCGGGGTGCCGGTCGTGTCAGACCCCGCAACGGCAGCCGAGAAGAAGGAGCTCGCGCAGCGACATGCGAGGTAGAGTAACGACCACTCAGGTCCTCAGACAAGTTGAGAGGTGAAGGTGAACCTCACATGCCACTAGGTGCCTTGCGGCCGTCCCCCTTGGTCGAGCAGGCCACCGTGCGCCTGCGTGAGCAGATCACCGGCGGCGAGTGGGTCGTGGGGACCAAGCTCCCCGGCGAGACCGCCCTGGCCAAGTCCCTCGGTGTGGGGCGTTCCACCGTCCGCGAGGCCCTGCGCGCCCTGGCCGGCGCCGGGCTGGTGCAGGCGCGCCAGGGATCCGGTGTCTTCGTCATCGCGACCAAGCCCAAGGAGGACTGGTCCATCCAGCTCCGCCAGGCGGCCATCACCGATGTCTACGAGGTCCGGATGCTCATCGAGGTGGAGGCCGCGCAACTGGCCGCGCGGCGCCGCACCGACGACGACGTCGCCGTCCTCCACGATGCCCTGGCCAGGCGCCGCGACACCGCCCACGCCGGCAACGCCGAGTTCGTCGAGGCCGACATCGCCCTGCACCAGGCCGTGGTCGCCGCGGCGCACAACCCGGTGCTCACCGGCTTGTTCACCGAGTTCGTACCCGTGCTGCAACAGCGGCTGCTCGATCTGGTCGAGCTGCTCGACCTGCGCTCCAAGAACCCGAACGACGGAGACGAGGGGCACGCCGCACTGGTGAACGCCGTCGTGCGGTCGGACGCCGAGGCGGCCGGCCGCGCCCTGCGGGAGGAGCTGGAGCGGACACTCGCCCTGCTCCACTCCCTCTGACCCGCGTCGCCCGGTCGGAGAGGGGCACCATGCTCGATGCCATCCCAACCGGCGCAGCCCTAGGCCGCCGCCCCCTTCATGGCCCGCTTCACCGCAGGTCAGGCAAGGGGCGGCGGCATCCGCACATCAGATGTCCCGGAAGAGACCAGCCAGCGCGGTGACCTGCGATGTCTGGCCGTGGCAGGTCGTTGACCTGCATGAATGCCCTTTCGGTTGTTTCACGCTCGTGCTGGCTGATGCGGCCGGAAGTCCCAGGAAAGTCCCAGAGAACTCCCACGGGCAGGAGCCACTCTTTCGGCTCTGTACAGGGCATGCGAGTGCGCTGTGGATTGGTGATCGTGGATCGATGGTCTGGCCCGACGGCAACGCTCAGTGCTCGAACGGCTCGCAGCCGGTGAGGAACATCCCGCAGCCTGGGCGCCGGGGGATCGGCGGTCGGCTTATGCCTTGCGTGATCGAGGGCTGTAGGGGTCAGTCGGAGTGCGGGAAGCGCTCGTGGAGGTCACCGAGGACGGCCTCTACTACCTTCAACATGGCCATCGTCCTGAGGGTTGACGCCAGCTGAAGGGGGCGACCAGGCGGCATCCGGCGGACATGCTGGGCGCAGGCGTAGCTCCGTGCCCTACGCCGAACGGCCCGTCGCTCGTGCGTGACGAGCCAAGGCGACCGAGTTGGTCGAACGGCTTCTCACCGACTGGAACCTCCCCGCAAACGCATCCAGAAGGGCCGCCACCGGGTAAGTGGGTGGAAGCTATACCAGCGTGTCCAGCACTGCATCCCCCTCGACGTCCTACGTCCGAGCCTTCGGCAAGACGAATATGACGAACATACTGATCACCAGACCTCGGTGACAGTGATCAAGTCAGTTCCGCCGACTCCACGGGTTCAGTCACGTCATCGTCGAGAATCAGCCCATCTCTCCCGATCGGGCGCCATCCCGAACGTCCGACAATCTCCGCCCGTCAACCCGCCGTGATCCGGATACGCCCTCATCGGGGGATGTTCGAGTGGACATTTCGGGCAGCCATGCCCCGCCGATCAAAAGGAGGCGGGCATGGACCCAAACGGACATGAAAGCTGTGGCACACCGGACCCGGAACAGCTGGCGGACCGATCACCGGCGCAGCTGCATGGTGAGGGACGCCAAGTCCATGGCAGCGCGGTCGCGGATATGGCGGGCGAGTTCGGCGCAGAACTGGTGCGGGCCATTCGCGTGGGCCTGTCCCAGGGAGCCGACTCGGCGTACGGTTCCCGGGGCCCGTCCAGGCTGAGCTGGTATGTCTTTGCGATCAAGTACGCGCAGGCACACTGGCCCGGCCGGGCGGCCAAGACCTGGGACGAGGCCAGCGAGGCGCTCACCGCGGTCACCCTGGCCATGCTCTGGGACATCCCGGGCCGGCCGAACGAGCAACTGCTGCGCCGCGCCTTGCGCCGCTGGGCGTTTGTCGTGCCCGGGCCGGAGCAGCGGGAGCTGCCGGCGCAGGACCGACTGCTGCTCCAGTGGGTGGCGAAGGCATCCCGGCCACTGGTGGACCTGCACGATCCGATCCTGGCACGTGATGTGCTGGAGTCGCTGCGCCGCAAGCTGGACGGCGGCGAGGCTGCGGTGGAGACGATGCGCCGTAAGCGCAAGGTGCTGGTGCACGCCCTGTATTACGCCGTGGAGAGGGGCGAGTTGGGCAGTCATCCGCTGGCGAAGATTCGCTGGGGGGTGCCCAAGCCGGCCAACGTGGTGGATCCGCGGGTGGTGGTCAATCCGTACCAGGCGCGGGACCTGCTGAGTGCCGTCTCCTACGTGGGCGGCTACCGACGGGCCCGCGGTCGCCGGCTGGTCGCGTTCTTCGCCGGCATGTACTACGCGGGCCTGCGCCCGGAGGAGGCGGTCGCGGCGGCGCTGCCGGACTGCCGCCTGCCCAGGACCGGCTGGGGGCGTCTGATCGTGCACCGCACCCGTCCGCAGGCGGGCAGACGGTGGACCGACACCGGCGAGTACCACGATGACCGCGGGTGAAGAACCGGCCGCCCGGCGACACCAGGGTGGTGCCGCTCCCTCCCTACTTGGTGGCCCTGTGGCGCGAGCACGTCGCCACGTTCGGGACCGCCGATGACGGCCGGCTCTTCTTCAGCGAAAGCGGACGCATCCTCGCCTACACCACCTACCACCGTGTCTGGCACGAAGCCCGCAGCCTCGGCCTGCCGCCCGCTCTCACCAGCACCCCGCTTGCGAAGCGCCCGTACGACCTGCGGCATTCGGCGTTGTCCACCTGGCTGTGCGCCGGGGCGGACCCAGCCGAGGTCGCCCAGCGGGCCGGCAACAGCGTCGAGGTCCTGCTGAGCCGGTACGCGAAGTGTCTCTATGACCGGCAGTCCATCAACAACCAGCGCATCGAAGGGCTTCTGAGCTCCTACGACCAGCCGCCGGAATCGGACGTGGCGTGAGGAGTTCGGCATCGGGTTGCGGGAACTGGATCAGGCGATCTCGGCAGTGGGGAGATGGGGGCATGGCGGTCGAAGTCGAGAAGGTGGGCCGGGAGCGGTTGGAGGACCTGGTTGCCGATCAGGGGATCTCGTTGGCTCACCGTGCGCTGTGGTCGGCGCTGTGGGACGGCAAGGCAAGGGTGGCGGATTGGCTGCGGGCGGGCGTCGAGGACGTGGACCTCCCGCGCTGGCGGGTGCGAGTGTGGGAGCCGGTGAGACCGGACACGCCGGAGTGGGTCCCGGTGAGTGAGCTGACGGCATCGCTGCTGGGCCGGTTGATCGGTGATCTGACGAGCGGCCCCTTGTTCCTCGACGGCCTGGAGCGGGTCACGCGTGAACGCGCCTTCGCCATGGCACGCAGCCGCGCGGGGACTGGCCTACATGCGTTCCGGTCTGGCGGTTTGAGTGCTTCTAAGAGAAGCGTCTGTCCGAGAGCCTTGGTGAAACCGCCTGGAAAGAATCTGGCCTTGGCGCGTCCGCCGACATCGACCAGCTTCAAACGTCGCATCACGTTGCTCGAACAACACGTCACCGACATGAAGGGCCAGCTCGATGAGCGGACCGAGGAGCTCGATGCCGCGCGGGCGGCCAACCGGGAACTGACCCGGGCACTGAACCAGGCCCGCTGAGAAGGGGTGGAATCCTCGGAGGACAGGGGCCGGCCGCGGTGGCTACCAGGCGTTCTTGGCGTTGCTGTAGGAAGTGAGGCAGGTGGCGTCGGAGGCCGTAGCGGAAAGCTTGATCATGGCCTCGGTCCACACCTTCTTGACCACATTTTCCAGGCCCCGGGCCGCCGCGGGGGTGTTCGGAGAGAACTTCCTGACCGTTCCCACAGTGGCGACGGTGAACTTGTTGCACACAGGCAGGGCGGCGTTGCGGTAGCGGTTGTCGAGTTCACCCGTCACAGCGGAGCTGTGGGCGGTGGCCCAACTGTTCCACGCCGCACAGGCAGGCCGGGTGAGTTCGGCCCGCTCGGTCTCGGTCAGACTGCCCAGAGCGGCGACAGCGGCGTTCCAGAACTCGTCCGGGATGGCGTAGCGGGTGGTGGCGAACTGATCCCCGGTCTTGAAGATCGCTTCCTGGCAGGCGAACGGCAGCGAAGCGGCTTGCGCAAGGGCGGCCAGGAGCGGAGGGGACTTCACACTCTGAGCGGCCGGGGTCTCCTCCTGAGGGATGACAGTCACCGCCACCGCCAGGACACCGGCGGCCCCGGCCACGGCCAGAGCGGAGCGCTTGAGGATGCGGGAGGTGTTCATGAGCGCAGGTCTCCTGTACTTGAGGGCTGAGCGGCCAGCCCCGGTGCAGACCAGGGGCGGGGACTGGAAACGGAGCATCAGCCACCGCGCCAGTCCCGGCCCTACTCAGTGCTGACGGTCGGCTGCTGATGTGGCCAGTTCGGCGAGGCGCAGGGCGTCCGGCAGGCCGGTGAGTGCAACGTGTGCTTGTTCGGCGCGGGAGGATGCCATCTGGGCCGCCTTGGTGAGGGCGCCGGTGCGTGTCAGCACGGCGAGGATGTCTCGGTGTGCGGTGACGGGGTCGGTGTCGCCGTGGAATACGGTGGTCAGGCGGTCGCGGTCGGCTTTGTCGGCCACTTCGTAGGCGAGCAGGACGGGCAGGGTGGGCTGCAGGTTGGCGACGTCGCTGATGGCTGTCTTGCCGGTGATCTGGTCCTCGGCGGTGTAGGGGAGCAGGTCGTCACGGATCTGGAAGGCCATGCCGAGCTGTTCTCCGTACCTGCGTAGAGCCTGGTCCTGCTCCAGGGTTGCTCCGGCCAGGATGGCGCCGGCCTGGCAGGCGGCGCCGGTCAGCGCGGCGGTCTTGGCTTGCATGACGTTCAGGACGGCGGGTACCCCGCAGGTCAGGTCGCCGCGGATTTCGGTTTCGCGCATGATGCCCTGGCACATGTGACGCAGGGCCTCGACGGTGACCCGTGCTGCGTGCAGTACGCGCTCGGCGGGGCCGCCGCTGAGCATGGCCGCAATTCCGGCCATCGACAGTCCGTCGCCTGCTACCAGGGCCTCGGCGAGACCGTACTGCTCGGCGGTGGAGGCCCGCCCGCGGCGTACCGGGTCCTGATCGACGATGTCGTCGTGGATGAGGCTCGCGACGTGCAGGCATTCGATGCCGGCCGCGAACGCCAGCACCTGCTCAGCGGTGCCGCCGACGGCTTTCGCCGACTCCATACACAGGATGGGGCGAAGGAGCTTGCCCGGGGGGAACAGGGCGTCCAGGCAGGCCACCTCCAGCAGGCTGTCGCCGCTGCCCACCCAGCGCAGCAGCTCAGCCTCCAGGAGCGGAATGTGTGTGCCCCCGACTGGGGTCACGGCGATGGACAAGACACGTCCTTTCGATGGTCAGCAGGGGATGACGGCGCGCATGAGAGGGCGCCACACGTTGAGGAAGGCGCCCATGGGTGGCTGCACCGGCTGGTGTAGCACGTCCTGATCTGCGGCCAGCACGCTGGCCACTTGCAGCCTGAAATGCTCGCCGAATGTGTGGATGACGGGGCCGACCGGGGTGTGTTCCAGTTCAGCGGTCAGAGCGGTCAACCTGCAGGTGACACGCTCGGCCTCGAACGCGATGACGTCGGCCATGGCCGGTGTCCACCGTTTGGCCCTGACGTCCTCGGGGTGGACCCCGAACTGGTGGAGATCCGCGAGAGGGAGGTAGAGGCGGCCGTCGTCGAGGTCTTCGGACAGGTCACACAGCACGTCGGTCAACTGGCCAAGTTCGGCGAATTCACGCACCAGCGGCTGCGCTTCCGTGAGTTCGGTGCCCGCCATGGCCCACATGACCCCGTAGAGCGGGCAGCCGGCGACCTGCGTGGCCCACTGGCGCAGTTCCGCGTAGGTGGCGAAGTCGCGGAAGTCGACGTCGCGCTGCATCCCGGTGAACATGTCCTCGATCAGTGACAGCGGCATGCCGAAGGTCCGGTAGGTGTGCACCGTGGCATGCAGGACGGGGTCGTCGGAGCCGCCGGCGGCGAATGCCGCCCAGGTGGCCTCCGCGAACTCGGCGAGCCGACGCTGACGGTTCTCCACCGGCCCGCTGTCTACACAGGCATCGGCACGGCACCCGTGTGCCACCAGCGCCGCCGTGTGAGGCCGTGCCGCTGCGGGCGCGATGCGTAGTGCCCCCCAGCGGCCGCGCCCTCCGACGAGCCCCGATACCTCTCGCGCGCACACCGTGTAGCAATGCCGAAGGACAGGATCGGTGATACCCGCCGCGTCCAGCCATCGCCCTACCAGCATCTGTGAACCCCTTTCTGCTCAACCGGCCCCCTTGGGGCCAGGACTCCGCTCTGAGATGAGGGCGCGACACGTACCTCCAGGGCCCTTGTCGGGCCGTCGTGCCGGGGTGCCGCTTCAGCGGAGCGTCGACGTGGGCCGGGCCGGGTGCGCAGGTTGTCGGCGCGTGGGCAGCCAAGGCAGACGGAAGGACGGCTTTGCGGTGAGGGCGTCTTTGGTGCGGCGGTGGAAAGCGAGCAGGCCCAGGAACGCGGCGCCGGCGAACCACAAGAACTGAACGGCCAGATCACCGGGCAGCCACTCGTGGGTGAAACCCGCAGCTGAGGCAGCCTGCATGGTGCCGTAGGTCGGCAGGAACCGCACGACCTGGCTTCCGGCACCGCCGCCGGCCAGTGGATTTTGAAGACCGACATCCACGAGGCTGGTCATGACCAGGGCGAACATGCCCTCCACCTCACGGCGCAGCAGCGAGCCGAAGACGACGCCGAGCGCCCCGTAGGTCATCGCTCCGCAGAACAAGGCAGCGGCGAGCAGCAGTGGCTGGTGAGGGCTCCAGGCCATGCAGATCACCGCAGTGGCATAGGCGGCGATGGCGCCGGAGGCCAGGGTCAGCGAGGTGGTCTTGGCCAGGACGAGATGGATGCGGGGGTAGCCGGCCAAGGCCAGGCGGCGGTCGAAGCGCCCGCCGTTGAACGTGACGGCGAACATCATGAACCCGGTGATGAGGGTGACGGCGTTGATGGCGCCGGTGATCTGTGTGATCTGGTTGCCGGCCGGTGCCAGGAGCTGGCCGGTCGCCCGCAGGCGGAAGGTCAGGTGCCTGCTGGGGATGACGGCGTACGCCAGGTTGATCCAGCAGGGGATGAACACGGCGACCAGGACCATGGCGAGCCTGTTCCGGGCGTGTTCGACCAGGTCGAAGCGGACTGCTGTGACGAACAGGTTCAGGTGCCGCCTCACGCCGGCGCCCCCTCAGCGGGGCGCAGCACGCCGCCCTGAAGGCGCCACAACTCGTCCAGGCGCTCAGCGTC
Source organism: Streptomyces sp. NPDC093591 (assembly GCF_044764885.1). Taxonomy (NCBI): domain Bacteria; kingdom Bacillati; phylum Actinomycetota; class Actinomycetes; order Kitasatosporales; family Streptomycetaceae; genus Streptomyces; species Streptomyces sp. NPDC093591. The sequence continues at coordinate 331,475 of NZ_JBIWIY010000010.1, read as the reverse complement.
ATAGGCCAGGTGGGAGACGACAAGGACTGAGCGGCCCATCTCGCGTAATCGGGCTGCCAAGTCCCAAAAACGCTGGTAGGTCTCCCAGTCGAAACCCTGGTAAGGCTCGTCCAGCAGCACCACCTGCGGGTCATGCATCAGCGCCAGGGTCAGGTTCAGCTTCTGACGGGTTCCGCCGCTGAGCAGGCCGGCACGCTCATCGACGTACTCCGACAAGCGCAACGCGTCCATCACCTGCCCGGCGTACTGCAGATCCGACAGCCCGCGCGCGACTCGGAAGAACTCCAGATGCTGGCGAACGGTCAGAGCCTCGTTGACCACCACGTCCTGCGGGCAGTAGCCGAAACGGCCCTCATGACGGACCGTGCCACCCAGCGGGCGCAGCTCACCAGACAAGATCTTCAACAGCGTTGACTTGCCCGCACCGTTCTCGCCGACAATCCCGACCAGCACTCCAGGCCGTAGATCAAGGTCGAGGCCCCGCAAGACCTCACGGCGACCGTATGCGTGACGCACATCCCGAACCTCCACCGCACCCCCGGGCTCTACGGCGGTGGCACGCACTCACTGCTGGCCACTCGCCGTCACGGCAAGGCTAGGCATCACGTACCGTCAAAACCGGGGCATGATCGCTGATTAGCACGCAAGGGTGAAGACCGCGCTGTAAACGGGGCTCGGACAGGGTGATCGCCTACGTTGTCGAACCGTTGCGCGAGGCAATCGCACAGCGACATGCGAGAGTTGGACTCTGGCAGCACGGGCTCGGCAGACCAGGACAACAAGGGTCACCTGACGCTCGGAGCGGTTTCCTAGCCCTACCAGCAGGCCCTGTTTCCGTGCGCAGCCCTCACGAAGAGCACCCGTGCGGGTTCCGGGTCGAGACGTCCGTTCGCTTGCCACCCGACAAGATCGGAATGACAACAGCCTCTCACGGACGAGCGGACCTCTGGGCGTACTGCTCAGACGCTGTTGGGTTGTCCGGCTCCTGCGTCCTGGCTTCGGCCATGAGCGGTTCCGGCAGTTGGGGGATTGAACAGACTTATGTCGGACGGCGGAGGGGCTGTGCCTGGCAGTGTCTGGGAGTTCCGTCGCCCGCAGCCGCATAGGAGAGATTCTCCGCCCTGTCCTTATTAGGGACAGGGCGGAGTCACTTGGCCGGCCAGTTGGTCGGCGGCGTCCAGCGTCCTTGGCTGTCGAACTGCCAGGAAGAAGCTGGACATCTCCCTTACGGAAGTCCTGGCGCGCCTTCCGAAGGATGACCGATGTTCCGCGCTGTCCTTTCACCCGTGAGAGTCGGCGGATGGGAGGGCACGCGCCATGTCAGTCGGTCATGTTGCCCATCGCCCAGACGGTCATGGACTTGACGACGCTGCCGTCACCGAAGAGTCGCAGGCCGAGGGAGTCCGGCCGGAATGGGTAGGCGCGGGTGGTGATCGACTTGTGCGAGTTCGCGTAGGTCTCGATCACCGAGCGGTCGACGAACACGTCCAGTGTCAGAGTGCCGTTGGAAAGTGTCAGCGGCCCCTTCTGTATACCGAGGTTCGGCTCGGCGCTGGAGTTGTTCCCGGACCTCGTTCGGTCCACTCCCAGTTGTCCGGCGGGCGCGTCGTAGAACAGGCGTGTTCGTTCTTCATCTCCCGGGCTGCGCAGCACGTCGAGACCGAAGGTGTCTGCGCTGCCGCGCTCGAGTGTCAGCTTGATGTGGAGCATGTCCCCCTTGACGTTCGTCAGTTGCGTGTTCGCGTCGGTGATGGACGTCGGGGCATTGATGTCCATGAGGGGTTCGCCGACGTGGAGGCGTGAGACTTCCTCGACGGGGGTGAATCCGAGGTCGCCGTTGGGCAGCATGGACAGTTCGATGGGGAGGCCGGCGTTGTGCGCCCATCCCGCGTCGTAGTGGGCGCGCTCGGTCCGCCGGTCCTGCGCGATGCTGAAGACCAGAGAGCGCCCCTTGTCGTCCACGGTTCCGCTGGGGCCGGTGAAGTGGTCGCCGTAGTCCATGAGCTTCGGTTCTGTGGTGTCGGGTGTCCAGCGGCGGGCCTGGGCGTCCCAGGTGCCGACCCAGTAGTAGACGTACTTGCTGCTGTACTCGCCGGGGCCGGCGGGGAAGGCCGGGTTGACGAGCAGGGCCCGGCGCTCGCGGCCCTGGGCGTCCTTTCCGATCGGCAGGAACGTGGGCAGCTCCCAGACCTGGCCGGTCTTGGGATGGGCCGCCACGTCACCGACCATCAGCGGTCCGGAGTACGTCCAGTCGGTGAGGTTCTTGGAGGTGTAGAGGAGCGCCGTGCCTCCGACGTCCCTGCCCTCGCTGGTCTGGACGCCGGAGCCCATCAGCTGGAACCAGGTGTCGCCCTCCTTCCAGACGAACGGGTCACGGAAGTCCCCGAAGCGGACCTTTCGTCCGGCGCCGACATTGAGGTCGGCGGTCTGGCTGGTGACGAGGGTGGGGTGCATCTTCCACTCGACCAGGTCGGGATCGCCGGGGTCGACGGGGCGTGCCAGGCCGGTCGCCTGGTTGGGACGCTGGGAGTCGTTGCCGGCCGTGAACAGCAGGACGGGCACGCCGTTCTCGTCGAGGGTGGCATCGCCGGACCAGACCCCGTCGGGTGCCACGCTGTCCTCGGTGGGCGCGAGCGCGACGGGCAGGTCGCGCCAGTGGACCAGGTCCTCGCTCACCGCGTGTCCCCAGCTGATGTTGTGCCAGTAGGGGCCGTGGGAGTTGTGCTGGTAGAAGAGGTGGTACTTGCCCTTGTACTGGATGGGAGCGTGCGGCTCGTTCATCCAGTGGTTCGGGGCGGTGAAGTGGTAGGCCGGACGGTACCGGTCACCGTCGTAGCGCGAACGGTCCATGTCCATCTCGGCATTGGGAGTGACGCCACCGGCGAAGGACCGCACATCCTTCTGATGGCCGGCCGTCACCGATGCCGGGGTGAGTGCGCTGGTGTGGATCTTCACCTCGTCGATCAGTCCGTTGAACATGTTCACGGCGAATGTGCCGTTGATGATGGCGGGCTGGTTGTGACGGCCGATGATCAGCGGAACATCGGCCTTGGCCAGCCGCGCGGTTGTGGGGATGGCGGTCTCGGCGACCTGCTCGCCGTTGAGGAAGAGCCTGATCGCTCCGTCGCCCGGGGCGAACACCGCCGAGAGGTGCGCCCACTTGCCCGCGGCCAGGGCCGCCGACTTCGGGACCGTCGTCTCGTACCACGTGTCACCGGTTCCGACGCCGAACTGCCACCGTCCGTGCCGGCCGACACCGAGGGAGAAGCCTCGCTTTGCCCCCTTGTCCTGCTGGTTGACGACGGCGGACGGTTTGCCCTCGTCACCCCACTCGAACGCGCGCGGTGCGACCCACGCCTCGACGGTCATGCCCTCCGTGGGCAGCTGCGTCTGCGCTGCGGCGCGCGTGACCCAGGTGGAATAGCCGTCGAAGAGGAGGGCGCCGGAGAGTACGCCGTCCTCCTCGCGCTTCGGGCGCCAGAGCGGACCGCTGTCCGGCTTGTACTGCGCGTCGTTGAAGACGTAGCTGATGGGGTCGGCGGCCTGGCTGATTCTTTCCTTGGTCGTGGTGCCCTGGCCGTCGGCGAAGTCCCAGTAGGCGGCGAGTCCCGCTTCGGAGGGATCCGGCGCCTTGTCGATCCCCACTCTGACGTCGTCGAGGTTGATGTGGCCCCAGCCGCCGGTGGCCCGGTCGACCGCGGTGATGCGCAGCTGCTTGCCCAGGTGCTCACGTGCGTCCCAGGTAACTCTGCGGTACGCCTCGTCGTCGGTTCCGGTGGCTTTGTGGAGCACTGTGCCGTCGAGTGTGGTGAGGGCGACGTACAGGTCGTTGTCGTTGCGGCCGCCGGACACGAGCGCGCTGACCATTCCGGTGCCGGTCAGGGTGAACGGCTCGGATGTGACGGTGCCGGTGGGTGCGTCGCCGCCGGCGGCGAAGCCCCATAAGTGGTGGGTGCCCTGCTGGTTGAAGCAGCAGCCCCATCCCCAGCCCGGTTTGTCGGTGACCGCTCCGTCGAACGCTGTTCCCGTAGTGGTCCAGCCGCTCAAGTCGCCGGTCTCGAAGTCCGGATTGGACAGGATGCTCTCGCTTGCGTCGGCGGGTGCCGCAGTCAGGGGTGACGTCAGGCCGAGACATATCGTGAGCGCGAGCAGCAGTCGCAGAACGTTGAGCGAGGGCCTCGTTGTGCCCCTCGCCGGCGAGCGTGTGCGCATGCATACCTCCGGTTGTGGGTGATGGTGGAGCAGGCATGTTGGGCGCTGCGGCCGAAGCCGTCGGCGCCCCGCGGGCAGCGCCCGCCCCGCGAGAAGCAGTCGAAAGCCTCACCGCCGGGGGGTCAGAACCGGCGGACGAAGCACGCACTGACGCGACCGTGTTCAGACGTGGGACGGCAGCCGTTCGACGTCGGCTTTCAGCGCTGCCTCGTCCGCGCTGGGCGGGTTCGCGCCGGGGACGGAGCAGGTCAGGGCGGCAGCGACGCGGGCGGCGAAGATGCAGGCGTCGGTGAGGTCTTCGAGGCTCAGCTCGTCGAGTCGGCCGCCGAAGTGGCCGTGGGCGGCGAGTCGGTGGGACAGGCCGGCGGTGAAGGAGTCACCTGCGCCGACGACGACAGGCGGGGTGGGGATGGTGGACGCGTAGGGGCGATCCACACGTCGAGGGTGAGGCCGCCGGAGGCGGCGAGGCCGCCGGGGTCCTGCGTGGTGACGACGGTTGAGTAGCCGTCGAAGTACAGTGCCCGGCCGCGCACTCCACGGCGTCGTAAGGGATCACTGTCGGGCTTATAGCGGGCGTCGTTGAATCCGTAGCCGACGGGGTCGGCGGTGCCGGACACCGCCTCGCGGGTGATTCGTGCCGACACGCTCGTCGAAGTCCCAGCGGGCGGTGGGACTTCCGGGCAGTGCCCGGCTCCGCGCGGCGGCGGGAGCGGCAGCGAACGAGAACGGGACGATCGCGCACGACACTGAGGGCCGATTTTTCTCCTCATGGCTGACTCCTGGGAGGTGCGGCAGGGTTCGCCGAGCCAAATCGGTTTAACCACGTGGCTAGGCATCGTTCGCGTGCCGTCTCGGCTAAAGCAAGAGCTAACGCAAAGCCATTTACCGTGGTGTTACCTGGAGGCGGAACATAGCGGCACAAAAGCTCGCTGCTGCGGGTTCGAGATGTCCAGGGTGTTGACGTCGAGCGAAGAGCGCATCACTCTCGTCGTAACCTTGCTAATCCGATTTAACAACGGAGCTGAGCAGCCGATGCCTGAACGCCGCGTGACGATGGCCGACGTTGCCCGCCGGGCGGGTGTCTCGCCGACGACCGCGTCGTTCGCGCTCTCCGGCCGCACCGACATGCGCATCGCCGACGCTTCCCGTGAACGCGTGCTGGAGGCCGCCCGGGATCTGGGCTACCGCCCCAACGTCACCGCGCGCAGCCTGCGGACGAAGTCGACCCAGACCATCGGGTTCGTCTCGGACCGCATCACCACGACACCGTTCGCGGGCGACGTGATCCGCGGCGCGCTGGAGGCCGCCCGGGAGCGGGACCACCTGCTGTTCATCACGGAGGCGGGCGGCGACCGCGCCGCCGAGTCGTCACTCGTCCACGCGCTGCTGGACCGCCAGGTCGACGCGGTGATCTACGCGACCATGTTCACGCGCTACGTCACCCCGCCCAAGGAGCTCTACGGGCGCCGGGTCGTCCTGCTCAACTGCCTGGCCCCGGCCTTCGACGCGCCATCCGTCGTCCCGGACGAACTGGAGGCCGGCCGGGACGCGGCCCGTGCCCTGCTCGCGGCCGGTCACACCGAGGGCATCTGGGCGATCGGCGGTCACCAGGCCGTTCCGGCCACCCCTGAGGGAATCATCGCCGGCAATGAGCGCATGCGCGGCCTGGAGGAGGTCCTGCGGGCGGGCGGGGCCCGCCTGGACGGCGTCGTCGAGTGCGACTGGAACACGCGGGACGGCTACCGGGAGGTCTCCGCGCTGCTGGCGGCGGGCCACCGCCCCCGGGCGCTGGTGTGCCTGACCGACCGGGTGTCCTTCGGCGCCTATCAGGCGCTGGGCGAGGCAGGGCTGTCCGTGCCCGGTGACGTGTCGGTGGTTTCCTTCGACGACCAGGACATCGCGGCCATACTGCGCCCGGCGCTCACCACCCTGAAGCTGCCGCACTACCAACTCGGCCGTCTTGCTGTGGAGTTGATCCTCGCCGAGGGGCCGCTCGAAGCAGTCGTCCACCGTGTGCCCATGCCGCTGCGCGAGCGTGCCTCCATCGGCGCCCCCGCGGCTGGCTGACCCCGGGCCCCCGAAAGCGGTTGTCCCGCCGCCCGGAGCGAAGACACCCGGGCGGCGGGACGACCACCAGTACACCCGTATCGACCGGAGCACGCGAACATGTACGGGGGGCCACTTCCGCAGCTTCGACCTACTGACCTGGGAGGAACTCCCGGTCGCGCTGACCGCGACACCGGGCAGTGAGGACGCCGACGGCTGCTTCTCCGGCAACGCTGTCTCCGACGGCGACCGCATGGTCGCCTTCTGCTCCGCCTTCCGTACCGACCGCTGGGCCCGACCGGTCACCACCGCCGAGTCCCGGGACAACGGTGTCACCTGGACACCGCTCGGCAGCCTGCTGATAGCCGACTTGCCCGAGGGCGCCAGGGGATGTGCTCGCCCGGCACGTTGGGGTCTGCGAGGTAGATCAGGGTGTAGGCGCCTGACTCGGGTTCGAAGCGCCGGCTTTCGTTCAGTGTTCCGGCGGCGTGCCTGAGCTGCGGTTGCCGGTGCTTCGGAGGCCCCTCGCACGGTTGGACGCTGCCTGGCGCGCGAGAGCCTGCGCGGGAACGCAGGGCTGCTTTCGCGCTCCTGTGCCCGCGCAGGCGATCCGGTCCGCTCAAGGTGTGGCTACGAGTGAGTAGTTGTCGGTGTAGGACTGCAGCTGGGAGCCCTTGGCGCTGTAGAGGATCTTCGTCTCGGTGGAGGAGGAGTCGAGGACGACCTTGACGCCGAGGTTGGCCTTGATGTTGTTGGTGGCCAGGTAGTTACGGGCGCCGCCCGCGATGAGGATGAGCGTGGGGTCGGCTCCGGACGGGGTGATGTTGTCGGCCGGTACGGAGAAGGAGAACTGGTTGCCGGTCACTGAGTTGTCGCTGCCGTTGATGTGGACGAGGCCGTAGAGGTCGTCGTAGCGGGTGCTGGTGCCGTCGCCGTAGACGCGGCGGAAGTGGTTGCCGGAGATCAGGTTCTCCGAGCTGCCGTTCGTCAGGGCGATCATGCTGGGGAAGTTGCTCAGCAGCTTGTTGGCGGAGATGTTGCAGCGGTTGGAGTTGATGAGGGTGATGTTGCAGGCCCACAGGATGGTATTGCCGGAGATGAGGATGCCCTCGGCGTTCTCCGCGAAGACCGAGTAGCCGGCCCAGGCGCTGATCAGGTAGTTGTTGGTGATCTTCGCGACCTGCGAGGCGCCCGTGAGCGAGATGGAAGTGCCGCACTCGGCGACGAAGTTGTTGGTGAAGCTGCAGGCGTCCGCGCCCCGGACGACCATGGCCTGGGTGAGGTAGACGAAGCCCATTCCCTCGAAGCGGAACGAGTCGTTGTCCGACTGGACCGAGATGCCGATCTTGTGGTTGCCCTCCACGTAGGGCTTGGTGGAGGCCACGCCGTCGATGCAGAAGTCCTGGAAGACGATGCCGTTGAGCCGGCCGACCTCGGCGGGCGCGCCGGAACGCTGGACGAGGAACGCCTCGTTGTTGCCGTCGGTGTGCTTGACCCGGATGTGGCTGGAGCCGGGCTGCACCTCGATCCACTTGCTGGTGTCGGAGGTGTCGTCGTGGATGGCCCGGGAGAGGAAGCCGTGTCCGGAGCCCTTGATCGTCAGGAAGCTTATGTCGATGACGACGCGGGTGAGCAGGTCGTAGTGGCCCGGCGGGATGTAGATGACGGCGCCGGGTCTGGTGTTCTGGGTGGTCTGCCTGGACTTGATGTCGGCGATGATCTCGTTGATCACCTTGCCGATGTCGGTTTGCGGGGAGACGCTGCCCTCGAAGGTGGTGACGTCGTAGACGGTGCGGGCCACGGGTGTCCTTCCGGTTGATGGGTTCTGCCAGGCCGAGGTTTCTGCTCAGAGGAGGCCGACGATCTTGGCGTACGGCGGATGCGCCTTGGGGGCGCGCGCGTCGGGCTCGGGGCGTTCCGGGACGGCAGCGGCGGCCGGCTGCGACGGTGCGGCGGCCAGGAACGCCACGGTGGTCAGCGCCGAGACGGCGGCGCCTCTGAGCAGGGTGCGGCGGGACGGGGCGGGTGGTTGGTCAGGGTGCATGACGGCTCCTAGCGAACCGGTGAGGTGGGTGTGCGCGGGGGTCAGCGGACGGCGCCCGCGGTCATGCCCGCGATGACCTGCTTCTGGAAGGCCGCGTAGATCGCCAGCTGCGGCAGCAGGACGAGGGTGGCGGACGCCATCATGGCGCCGTAGTTGACGCTGTAGACGCCCTGGAACTGGGAGACGCCGAGGGACACGGTGGTCATGTTCGGGTCGTTGATGAGGGTGACCGCGAAGGGGAACTCGTTCCAGACGTAGATGACGTTGAGGATGGCGAGAGTGGCGATGACCGGCCGCATCAGCGGGAAGACGACCTTCCAGGCCATGCGCCACAGCCCGACCCCGTCCATCACGGCGGCCTGTTCGATCTCCTCGGGGAAGTCCCGCAGGAAGCCGGTCAGCAGCAGGATGTTGAAGGGGATCGTCACCGCGATGTACGGAAGGATCAGCGCGAAGTAGGTGCCGAACAGGCCGAAGGCGATGTCCAGCCGGTACACCGGGAACAGCAGGATGTAGACGGGGATGGCGAGTCCGGCAAGGAAGTAGAAGCCCAGGGTGTTCTGCGTGCGGCGCCGGCCGCTGCGGAAGACCATGCGGGTGAGCGCGAATGCGGCCATGTAGGAGATGACCAGCCCGACCGTGACCGACACGACGGCCAGGATCAGGGTGTTCTTGTACATCACCAGCAGGTTCAGGGTCTCCAGGGCCTGCTGGTAGTTGGCCAGGGTGAGATTGTTCAGCGAGAACGGGTCGTTGAGGATGTTGTCACTGGTCTGGAACGACAACAGCATGATCCACAGCAGCGGGAAGAGGATCACGAAGGTGATCAGGTAGGCGACCGCCGAGACCACGATCCTGCCGCGGCTGCGGCGTCGCGGACTGCTCGGAGTCTCGCCGGTAGCCGCCGGGGACGCGAGCGGCATCTTGACCTCGGTATCGATGCTCAACGGACTTCTCCCTTACGGCGGTTGCCGAAGAACGTGGCCGCGGAGGCGAGCGCGCCGACCACGAACACCACCACCGCCAGGGCCATGCCGTAGCCGTACTGCTGGGTGGTGAAGGTGATGTGGTACATGTAGCTGACCATGACCTCGGAGAGGTGGACGGGACCGCCGCCGGTGAGGGCGTAGACGAGCTCGAAGACCTTGAAGACGCCGGTGACGACGAGTGCGGTGACGATGCCGAACGTCTCGCGCATCATCGGGATCTGGATGTGCCGCAGCTGCTGCCAGCGGCTGGCGCCGTCCAGGCTGCTGGCCTCCATCACGTCACGGGGCAGCATGCGCAGGCCGGCGTAGAAGATGGTCAGGACGAAGCCGATCTGCTGCCACAGGTAGACGAGGCCGATCGAGTACGGGCTGAGGGTGGGGCCGCCGATCCACTGTGGGTGCGCGGGCACCCCGATCGCCAGCAGGAAGGCATTCACCAGGCCGATCTTCGGGTCCAGGATGAAGATCCAGATCAGTCCGACGAGGATCGGTGCGATGATCGCGGGGGCGAAGACGAGCGCCCGCATCGCGCCGCTGCCCTTCACCTTGCCGCTGAGCAGGATCGCGAGCAGGAAGCCCAGGGGGATCAGCAGGAACAGGGCGATGCCGAGGATGATCCCGGTGTTGCGCATCGAGGTCCAGAACGCGTCGTCCTGGCCCATCTGCTGGTAGTTGTCGAGGCCCGCGAAGCCGTTGGCGGAGACGCCGTCGAAGTTGGTGAAGCTGTAGTAGAGCGAGTACAGGATCGGATAGATCATGTACAGGCTGTAGATGATCAGAGCCGGCGCGACCATGAGGGTGAAGTGCCGGCGCGTGGTGAGCCAGTTCATGCTGTTCCCGTCGTCCGGGCCCGCGCGCCGCCCCGTGCGGCACGCGGGCGCCGGCAGCGTGACTACTTGATGGTCTTCTGGACGTTCTTCACGGCCTCTTCGGGGCTGAGGCTGCCGCCCATCACGCCGTAGAAGCTGTCGTACATGGCGCTCGCGGTGGCCGCGGAGACGACCAGGTCGGGCTGGGCCTTCGGGCTCTTCCAGCCGGGCTTGGTGGCTTCGGCCAGGACGGCGGCGAAGACCGAGTTCTTCGCGGCATCGACGGCCGGCTCGTACGTCGTCACCGGCGGCTGGGCGTTGTCGACGAGGATCTTCTGGCCCGCGTCGCTGTAGTAGAACTGGATGAACGCCTTCACCGCGGCGTACTTCTTCTTGTCGTCCTTGACCTTGGCGCTGACGACGAACGGCGCCGAGGGCACGTTCATCACGAGCTTCTGCTCGCCGACACCGTCGGAGAAGGTGGGTCCGGCCCAGAAGCCGGTGTCCTTACCCACGGTGCTCTTCTGGATCTTCGCCGCCTCCCAGACGCCCGCGTCCAGGAAGGCGGCCTTGCCGTCCGTGTAGGAGGCGACGGCCTGGGCGTAGGTCTGGGTGTTCATGTTCGAGGGGAAGGCGCCGGCCTTCGCCAGCTCCTCCACGTGCTGGTACAGGCGCAGGAAGTCGGCGTTGTCGTAGCTCGCCTTGCCGGACAGGATGTCCTGGTACTTCGCCTCGTAGCCGAAGCGGTCGAGCATGGTCAGGAACGCCCACACGCTGAACGACGAGTTGTTCGCACCCTGCGCGATCGGCGTCACGCCGGCCGCCTTGAGCTTCTTCACCGCGGCGAGCAGGTCCTCGAAGGTCTCGGGGACGGCGATCTTGTGCTCGTCCAGGATGGCCTTGTTGTAGTAGAAGCCCGTGACCAGCGCCTGGTACGGCAGGCCGTACTGGACGCCGTCCTGCTGGAAACCGGCGAGCATGCTCGGGGCGAACTTCGCCTTGAGGCCGTTCTCGGCGAGGATCGGGCTCAGATCCAGCAGGTCGTCGCTCTTGACCATGGTCTTCGCGAGCGAGTCGTAGACCCAGAAGATCTCCGGCAGCGTGCCGCTCTGCGCGGCGATGGTCATCCGCTGCTCGTGCTGGTCGACCGGCTGGCCCTCCAGCTTGATCTTCATGTCGGGGTGCTTCTTGTTGAACTCCTGCACCATCTGCCAGGTCGCCGGGTCCTGGGTCTTGCTGTCCGGGTTGTGCATGGACAGCGTGATCAGGCCGTCCGACGACGATCCGTCCGCCGTGTTCACCGCGGACCCGCAGGCCGTGGCGGTGACGAACAGGGCGCTCGCGGTGGCCGTGAGCAGGAGTCGGCGCGAGATGCCGGACGGCCGTCTCGACGTCGGGGTCGCGGGCTGAGGGGAGGTCGCCATGGTGCTGATGCCTTCCGGGAACTGGGTGGGGAGGCGGAACCGGCGTGGGGGTGGCAGGGCTCCGAGGAGATGTTCGGTATTGGGGCAGGCCGTCTGTTCCGGCATGGATGTCCGAATGTTCGGCATCGGGCGGCTCTGCGGCCGTTGACGCAAACGTTTCGATGAAAGGTGCCTCGCGAGTCCCGGCGTGTCAATACCATGTGACAGAGAAGTTTCCAGGAGGGCGCTAGTCGCGCTGGCCACAGCCATTGACGGTCCGCGTTACGGCGTGCGAAGGTCTGCGCAATCGTTTCGATGAGCCTCTGGGTGAGCGAAACGAGTGGACGGCGAACCGGTCAGCCACATGGACCGGTGGACCGTATGGAGTTATGCAGTTACGGACTGGATCACGGATCGGGTCCGACGACACGAGGAGGCGGCGAAGCAGCAGTGGCCACGATCTCCGACGTTGCACGGATGGCCGGCGTCTCCACGTCCACCGTGTCCCACGTCATCAACGGCACACGGCCGGTTCGCGACGAGACCCGCACCCGGATCGAGGACGCGATCCGGGCCACGGGCTACCGGCGGGACAGCCTGGCCCGCGCCCTGCGCCGCTCACGCACCGACTCCATCGGGCTGATTCTGACGGACGTGTCCGAGCCGGCGTTCGCGGCGATGGCCCGCGGTGTCGAGCGGGAGGCAATGCGCGCCGGCCTGACCGTGCTGCTGGCCAACTCCGGCGAGGACGCGGAGCTGGAGGCCCGGGCGCTGGAGGTCCTGGCCGAGCGCCGGGTCGACGGCCTGCTCATCGCGCCCGTCGCCCGGTCCCACCGGGAGGCCATCACCGCGGTCATCGACCAGGGCACTCCGGTCGTCCTGATCGACCGCCTCAACGGAGCCAAGGCCGACCAGGTGGGCGTCGAGAACACCGCACCCATGCGGGAGCTGGTGCTGCACCTGGTGGAACGGCACGGCCACCGGCGGATCGCCCTGGCCGCGGGCGACACCGCTGTGTCCACCATCTCCGAGCGGCGGCGCGGCTACCTCGAGGCGCTCTACGAGGCGGGCATCGACGTCGACGAAACCCTGATCGTCACCGGCACCGGACGGGCGGACGACACCCGCGAGCGCATGACGAGTGTCCTACGGCAACAGCGGCCGTCGGCGGTGGTCGCCGCCGGCACCGAGACAGCGGTGGGCGTACTGGCGGCGGCGAAGGAACTGGGCCTGACCACGCCTGAGGACTTCGCCTTCGCCACCTTCGACGGCTTCCCGCATACCGATCTGTTCCGCCCCGGTATCACCGCGGTCGTCCAGCCCGCCCACGAGATCGGGGCCACGGCGATGGAGCTGCTGCTCAGTCGTATCGACGGCAGTCTCACGTCCCGCCCGCGCACCGTCCGCCTGGAGCCGGAGATCACCTACCGGGAGTCCTGCGGCTGCCCGGCCTGAACCACATCCACACCAGCAAGGGGGCGGCGAGAGAGGTCCAGTCTCTCGCCGCCCGAGTTCAGCGAACCATCACTGAAGGGGTCAGTTTCCCATGTCCTCACACTCTCTCGAACACCTCACCCGTCCCACACGGGCCCGCACGGCCCGTGTCTCCAGCTGGGACCAGCGGGGCCGCAACCAGGACTACTGGACGACCCCCGCCCACTCCAGCCGCGTCCTGGCCGACCTCGAAGGCCCCGGGCGCATCACCCACATCTGGATGACCCAGTTCTGCCGCAAGACCCTCGGCCCCGGCCTGATCGACCCGCTGGAGGCCGACACCGTGGCCCCGGTGATGGAGATCCACAACGCGCTCGGCGTGAACTGGGAGGAGCCGGACCCGGACTACTACCGAAAGGTCCTGATCCGCATCACCTGGGACGACGAGGAGGAGCCCGCCGTCCTCGTCCCGCTCGGCGACTTCTTCGGCATCGGCCACTGCATGCCCAACAGCTACCAGTCGGCCCTGTTCACCGTCTCCGCCAAGCCCGAGGAGTCGTTGATCTTCGGCGGCAGCGCGGCCCTGAACTGCTGGGCGCCGATGCCGTTCAACAAGCGCGCCCGGATCGAGCTGGTCAACGAGAACGACCTGCCGATCCAGCAGTACTTCTACATCGACTATGAGCTGTTCCCCGATGACCTGCCCGAGGACACCCTCTACTTCCACGCCCGCTGGAACCGCAACAACCCCTGCAACGGCTGGGCCCCCGACATCCAGACCAACAGCCCCGAGGTCAACATCGTCGACGTGACGGGCGAGGACAACTACGTCATCCTCGACACCGAGGGCAAGGGCCACTACGTCGGCTGCAACCTCTCCGTCCACCACCGCCAGGGCAGCTGGTGGGGCGAGGGCAACGACATGATCTGGATCGACGACGACTTCCTGCCCGACGGCTCCACCAGCTGGCCGCCCTCCCTGCACGGGACCGGCACCGAGGACTACTTCAACCACGCGTGGGGGATGCAGAAGAACGCCTACCTCTACCACGGCGCCATCCTCCACGAGGCCGACGTCCCCGGCTACTCGGTCAACTACCGCTTCCACGTGGCCGACCCGGTCCGCTTCGAGGAGCGGATCAAGGTTTCGATCGAGCACGGCCACGGCAACCACCTCGCCGACGACTGGGCCTCGACCGCCTACTGGTACCAGACACTGCCGTCCCCCAAGGCCACCATCCTGCCGCTGGAACAGCGGCTTCCCGTCCGTCCGGCCGGACAGCCGATGCCGGTTCCGGCCTCTCGTTCCGGAGCCGTCGCCGAGGAGATCGCGGTGATGCGCGAGCGGTACCAGGCCCGCTTCGAGCGCCACATGGAGCACCTCGCCGAGCGGACCCGGCAGCGTGGCGAGCGCTCGCTCCAGGAGTCCGAGGCCAACATCAAGCAGGCCGCGGCCGTGCGCCGCCGTTATGACGAGCGCGCCGATGACTGAGACCCAGGCGGCGGTATCGCTCGACACGCACTTCCCGGCCGTCCATCTCCGACCGCCGGCGCACTGGATCAACGATCCCAACGGCCTGGTCTTCCACGACGGCCACTACCACGTGTTCTTCCAGTGCAACCCGCACAGCGCCCGCCATGCCGACATGCACTGGGGCCACTTCCGCAGCCCGGACCTCATCCACTGGGAGCTCCTGCCGGTGGCCCTGGCGCCCACCCCTGGCGGTGACGACGAGGGCGGCGTCTGGTCGGGCAACGCCGTTTCGCACGACGGCCACCTGACCGCCTTCTACTCGGCTCGCCATCCCGGCCGTTGGCACCAGCCGGTGACCTCGGCGGTGTCGTACGACGGCGGTACGACCTTCACCAAGCGCGGCCGGCTGCTGATCCCAGAAGCGCCTGAGGGTACGACGATGTTCCGCGACCCCTATGTGTGGCGGGACGGCGACAGGTGGCGGATGCTCGTCGGCGCCGCCCTCGCCGACGGCCGGGCAGCGGCCGTGGAGTACACCTCCGACGACCTCGACGCGTGGTCGTACCAGGGCGTCTTCCTCGCCCGCCCAGCCCAGCCCCTGCCCGACGGGCGCAACACCGAAGAAGGCTGGGAGTGCGCGCAGTACGCCGCCTTCCCCGACGGCACCGGGGCCGTCCTCGCCAGCGCCTGGGACCCCCAGGAGGGTGCCAGCTGCACGGTCTACTGGCCGGGCCGCGAGGAGGACGGCGCATTCCGCGCCACGGCGCCCCGGCTCCTCGACCACGGGCCGGACTTCTACGCCCCCGCCCTGCTCCGGGCTCCCGATGGCCGCTGGTTGATGTGGGCCTGGATCTGGGAAGCCCGGGACGAGGAACGCGTGGGCGCCCCCAGTACCTGGACCGACGAGGCCGGCTGGGCGGGCATGCTGTCGCTGCCCCGCGAACTGGAGCCGGCCGCGGACGGCGGGCTGGTCCAGAGCCCGGCCCGCGAACTACTCTCCCT
The DNA here is from genome assembly GCF_044764885.1 of Streptomyces sp. NPDC093591. NCBI lineage: Bacteria > Bacillati > Actinomycetota > Actinomycetes > Kitasatosporales > Streptomycetaceae > Streptomyces > Streptomyces sp. NPDC093591. Next base: position 316,062 of record NZ_JBIWIY010000010.1, on the reverse strand, counting down.
GCGGGGCGAACACCGGATCTCCGCCACCGGCCGGGCGAACGCAGAGCAGCCGGTGGACCTCGGCGAGATCTCCCGGGCGACCGACCTGATGGTGAGCATGGAGCCCGGCGCGCGGCTACGGCTGCTGACCTCCGAGGACGGGGCCGAGTATCTCGACATCGTCCACCACCTGGTCAGCGGCAGGCTGGTCGTCGACCGCGACCACGCCTCGCTCGATCCCCGGGCGAAGGGCGGCCGCTGGCACCTCCCGCCGGAAGGGCGGACCGCGAACCTGCGGATCCTGCTGGACCACTCGGTCGCCGAGATCTTCACCGCGTCCGGCCGCACTCTGACCGTGCGCCTCTACCCCACCGGTGACGGTCCCTGGCGGGTACAGATGAGCGGAGTGGGCGCGGAGTCGGCTGCGTACGCGGTCGAAGCATGGGATCTGACACCCGTGGGCGGGCAGCCTCTGGCCTGACACGACTCACGGACGGCCGCAGGAGCGAGGCGGCCGTGTCGAGGGCGACCAGGCTCAGGCGCGGTCTGCTGGGCGAGGTCGCGCCGGACCGCGGTGAGCAAGGGGGTATCGGCGGCGACCAGCCGCAGAACCCCCTTCTCGGCGGCGGCAGCGCAGAAGCGTGTGCGAACCGGCCAGTGAGCCGGCGCACCAAGCCACCGGTCCAGCGACCTCCGCCAGCCCGTACCCACCGGACGATCAGCAGACAACCAGCACCGACCGCACGTCCCACGCGGCCCTCGGCAGCCCGTGCGCGGCACCCGTGGCTTTCCCAGAGAGGCAGACCCTCATCATGGCCAGACTCGCATCCCCCGGCACGGTCACCGTCGTCGGCGAGTGCGTCGCCGACGCCTTCACCGACCCCACCCGATCCGGTTCCGACGAACTCAGCCTGCGCGTCCTGCCCGGCGGCGGCCCCGCCAACACCGCCGTCGCGCTCGCCCGGCTCGGCACCCCCACCCGCTTCCGCGCCCGCCTCTCCCAGGACGCCTTCGGAACCCTCTTCCGTCGCCGCCTCACCGACTCCGGCGTCGACCTGAGCGGCAGCGTGACCACCCCCGAGCCCAGCACGCTCGCCATCGCCACCCTCGACGACACCGGCCAGGCGGCCTACACCTTCTACGCCGACAACACCGCCGACTGGCAGTGGGCCGCCGACGAGCTCGCCGCCGGCGTGCACGACGACACCGTCTGCCTGCACACCGGTTCGCTGGCGCTGATCCGTGAACCCGGCGGCAGCCGAATCGAGGACCACCTCGCCACCGCGCGCGAGCGCGTCACCGTGTCCATCGACCCGAACGTCCGCCCCCTGCTCGTGCCGCCCGCCGCCTACCGCGAGCGCATTTCCCGCTGGTGCGCCCTGGCCGACATCCTCCGCCTCAGCGAGGACGACCTCGCCCTGCTCCTCCCCGGCGCCGGCCCCGAGCACGCGTGCGACACCTGGCACGCCGCCGGTGTGCGGCTCGTCGTCATCACCCTCGGCGAACGCGGCGCCCTCGCGTCCCTCGACGGCCACCGCGTCACCGTGCCCGCTCCGCCCGTCGACGTCGTCGACACCGTCGGCGCGGGCGACTCCTTCACCGCCGGCCTGCTCCACCGCCTCGCAGCCCTCGGACACCTCGGCGGCCGACTCGACGGACTGAGCATCGCGGACCTCACCGACGCCTGCACCTTCGCCGCCCGCGTCGCCGCCCTGACCTGCTCCGTCCCCGGCGCGAACCCTCCCCGCACGGTCCCGGCCTTCTTGGCCCCGAGGCCGAACGACTCATGCCGCACGCCTGAACACGCGCACGCGCCCCCGGCGACAACTGCCGCCGGGTATCAGGCGGTTCGGGTAGTGAACTCGGCCAGGAGTGCGGTGACGACCCGATCTGTCACGGCCGTCATGTCGACGGACTCGGGGGCGAGCAGCCACTGGACCTGGAGGCCGTCCATGACGGCGATGATCGCCGTGGCCGCCTCTTCGAGGTTGAGGTCGGGGCGTGTCTCACCGAGTTCGGATGCTTCGGCGAGGGCTTCGGTGACCATGACACGCAGGCCGGCGTAGCGGTCGCGGAAGTAGCCCTGCGCCGGGTGTCCCTCGGTGACGCTTTCCGCCGAGAGCACGGCGTAGAGGCGGACGATGCCTTCGCGTTCGGTGTTGCGGCGGACGGTGTCGACGAGGTGGCGCAGGAAGGCGAGACCGCGGGGGCGCTCGGGGCCGAGCTGCTCGATGTCCGTTTCGTCCCGCAAGGCGAGGACGCTGGTGAGCAGTTGGGGCTTGGAACGGAAGTAGTGCAGGACGCCGGCCTGGGTGACTCCGGCGCGGTCGGCGATCTCCTGAAGGGAGGCGTTGTTGTAGCCGCGGGCGGCGAAGGTGTCCATGGCGATCTGCAGGATTTCCTGCCGTCGCTGCTGGGCCTTGAGGCTTCTTCCTGTGCGGGGCTGCCGCTCCCCGTTCGGCGTGCTCTCGCTCATCGTGCGGAGTCTACGGGGGTGTCGATCAGTGGTCACCCTCCGATCAAACCCGAGAAAGAACTTACGCACAAGGACTTACTAAGTACTTAGTAAGTGTGCTTTCCTGCTCTCCGTTCCGCCCGCTTCGTGCCGCGCCGCGGCCTGGAAGGACGAGCATGAGCCGCCCTGCCCTCCCTGATGACACCGAACTCCGTGACCGCGTCCGCGGCCTGGACCTGGACTCCAAGATCCGGCTGCTGACCGGCGCGGACCTGTGGAGACTCCCGGCCGAGCCCCGGCTCGGGCTGTCCGCGGTGACGATGTCCGACGGCCCGCAGGGCGTACGAGGGACCGGCGACGACCCGGACGAGACCGGGCTGCTGGCCCCCGCGCCGAGTGCACTGGCGGCGGCCTGGGACACCGGCCTCGCCGAGAGGCTGGGGGAGCTGTTCGCCGTCGAAGCCCGCCGCAAGGGCGTCGACGTGGTGCTGGCACCAGTGGTGAATCTGCAGCGCACCCCGGTCGCCGGGCGGCACTTCGAGTACTTCTCCGAGGACCCGCTGCTCACCGGCACCCTGGCCGCCGCCGTCGTACGCGGCCTGCAGAGCCGGGGTGTGGGCGCCTGTCTGAAGCACTTCGTAGCCAACGACTCCGAGACCGACCGCACGCAGTACCGCGCGCGGCTGGACGAGCGGACGCTGCGGGAGGTCTACCTCGCTCCCTTCGAGCAGGTCCTCGCCGAGGCCGAGCCGTGGAGTGTGATGGCCGCGTACTCGGGCCTGGACGACGGGACCGTGGCGGCGCCGATGACCGAGAACGCGCGGCTGCTGCGCGAGGTGCTGAAGGGTGAGTGGGGTTTCTCCGGGCCCGTGGTCAGCGACTGGGCCGCGACCCGGTCCACCACGGCCTCCGCGGTCGGCGGTCTGGATCTTGTGATGCCCGGTCCCGACGGCCCGTGGGGTGACGCCCTCGCGGCGGCGGTGCGCGCGGGCGACGTGGCCGAGGAGACCGTCGACGACAAGGTGCTGCGGCTGCTGCGCCTGGCCCGGCACGTTGGTGCGCTCGACGAGCCGGGGCCGGCCACCGTCTCGGCGGAGCCCGCTGAGGAGGAGTACCAACTGCTGCGCGAGGTCGCCGCCAGCGGCACAGTACTGCTCCGCAACGAGGCCGACCTGGTGCCACTGACGCCGGACGGCATCCGCAGTGTCGCCCTGATCGGCCCCAACGCCGTAGCTCCGTACCTCCAGGGCGGCGGCAGCGCGTTCGTCCCGGCGGTGCGCACGGTGTCGTACGAGGAGGGGCTGCGCGCCGCACTCCCCGAGGACGTCCGGCTGACCGTGCACCGTGGCGGCGATGCCCGCCTGCGTCTGCCGCACGCCTCCGCCGAGCTGCTCACCGATCCCGACACCGGCGCGGCGGGCGTACGCGCCGACCACCTGGACGCCGGGGGCGACCTCATCGGAAGCGAGGTCCGCGCCACCGGGGACTGGACCACGTACGACGGCTTGGCCCCGGAAACCCACCGGGTGCTGCTGCGCACGGTGCTGACTCTCACCGAACCGGGGACGCACCGCCTGGAGTTCGGCTGCGCGGGGCGCTTCAGCGTGACCATCGACGGCGACGAGGTCCTGGCCGGGGACGACGACCGGGGTGTGGAGCTGGTGCTGGAGTCCAGCCACAACCATCCGCCGCAGCGGGGGATCGACATCGAGGTGGGTCCGGAAGGGCGCAGACTCGCGCTCGCCCTGGACCTCACCGTCGTCGAGGCCGGTGGGTACGGTCGCTTCGTCACCGGCCAGGTCCGGCACGCACCGCCCGGTCCGACGCCGTACGAGGAGATCGCCGAAGCCGCCGCCGCGGCCCAGGCGGCCGACGTGGCCGTGGTTGTGGTGGGCACCAACGAGGAGGTGGAGTCCGAGGGCTGGGACCGCACCGGCCTCGATCTGCCCGGCCACCAGAACGACCTGGTTCGCAAGGTGATCGCCGCCAACCCGCGCACCATCGTGGTCGTCAACGCCGGCGCCCCGGTGCTGCTGCCCTGGGCCGACGAGGCTCCCGCCCTGCTGTGGTCATGGCTGCCGGGCCAGGAGGCCGGACACGCCCTGGCCGACGTACTGCTGGGTCGTACCGAGCCGGCGGGTCGCCTGCCTTGGACACTGCCCGCCCGTACCGAGGACGTCCCCGTCCCCGACGCCCGCCCCCGCGACGGCATCGTGGACTACACCGAGGGCGTCCACGTAGGCCACCGGGCCTGGGACCGGGACGGCCTCACGCCGGCCTTCCCGTTCGGCCACGGCCTGGGCTGGAGCCAGTGGACGTACGAGTCCGTGTCCCTCTCCCCGACTCCCGTCTCCGCCGATCTGCCCTGCCCCGCGGGTGGAGACGGGCTCAACCTGACCGTGGCACTGACCAACACCGGCCCTCGGGCCGGCCGTGAGGTCGTCCAGGTCTACCTGGAGCCGCCGCCGGACGGCACCGACCGGCCGGTGCGCCTGCTCGCCGGGTTCGCCACGGTCCAGGCGGAACCGGGCGCACGCGTCACCGCCGAAATGTGCGTGCCTGGCCGCGTCTTCCGGATCTGGGACAGCGAGGCGAGCGCGTGGCGTACGCCGCCCGGCCGCTACCGCCTGCACGTCGGACGCTCCAGCCGTGATCCGCAACTCACCGCCGAGGTCACCGTCGACGACGGCCGCCTGCACCCCGCAGTCTGAGCCTCCCGGCTCGCCCGTCCCTTTTCCCCCACCCCCTGCACCCTCGTCAGCATGACCGCAAGGAGCCGCAACCATGCGCACCCCTCGTCCCACCACCAGAACCCTCCAGATAGCCTGCGCCACCGTCGCGGCGGCCCTGCTGGCCACCGGCTGCGGCCGCAGCGACGACTCCTCGGCCGCCGACAACGCCCCGGCGAAGATCAGCAGCGGCAAGGCCAAGGGCAAGCTGGTCATGTGGTCCATGGGCGACAAGGCCGACAAGGATCTGCAGAGCCTGGCGAAGAAGTTCGAGCAGCAGAACCCGGACGTCACCGTTCAGATCACCGCGGTGCCGTGGGACGCCGCGCACGAGAAGCTGACCACCGCGATCGCCGGCGGCAACACCCCGGACATGTCCTTGATCGGCTCCACCTGGATGGCCGAAATGGCCTCCATGAAGGGCTTCCAGGCCACCCCGGCCTCGTTCGAGGAGTCCGCGTTCTTCCCCGGCCAGTGGGACACCACGAAGTACAAGGACACCTCCTACGGTGTCCCGTTCATCGCGGACACCTCGGTGATCTACTACCGGACCGACATCACCACCAAGGCCGGCATCAAGGGCGCTCCCGCCGGTGACTGGGACGGTTACCTGAAGGACCTCAAGACCATCCAGGCCACCGCTGGCAAGCAGAACGCCAAGCTGCGTAACGCGACCCAGCTGCAGGTCGGCTTCAACTCCTGGCTGTTCTGGCTGCCGATGGTGTGGCAGCAGGGCGGTGACATCTACGACGCCGACGCGAAGAAGTTCACGTTCGACTCGCCCGAGGTCACCAACGCGCTGGACTACTACAGCGGAATCTTCAAGGACAAGCTGTCGCCCAACGACAAGACCGACGCCCGCCAGAACCTCCAGAACGGGCTGATCGGCACCGTACAGCAGGGCCCCAGCACCGGCGGCGACCTGCACAAGAACGCGCCCGAGTTGGACAGCAAGTGGCAGACCATGCCGCTGCCCAAGGGCACACAGGCGGCCGGCCTGGCCGGCGGCAGTGACCTGGCGGTCTTCAAGGACGCCGACAACGCCGACGCGGCCTGGAAGTTCGTCCGGTTCCTCACCGAGCCGAAGAACCTGGCCGAGTACGCCGACGCCTCCGGCAACCTTCCCGCCGCCGTCGACTCCTGGTCGGAGGGCGACCTCGCCGAGAACCCGAAGATGGCCGCCTTCGAGACCCAGCTGAAGGTCACCAAGGCGCCCCCGGCGATCACCACCTGGCAGCAGATCGCCGACGCCATCGACTCCGAGCTGGAGAAGCTCGCCTACGGCAAGGCCACCGTCGCCGACGTGCAGAAGACCCTGCAGTCCAAGGCCACCAGCATCGGCACCGGCCGCTGAAGCGCCGCTGCATCCCTCGTACGGACGGATGACAACCATGCCCACCAGCACCATTACCGGGCAGGGCACCCGGAAGTGGGCCGCCGCCGGCAAGCAACCGGAGGCCGCTCCTTCGCCGCGACGGAGCTCCGCACGGGGTCGGCAGGCCCGCGCCGCGTGGGTTCTCGCCGCCCCGTTCCTCGCCCTGTTCTTCTCCTTCATGCTGCTGCCGGTCGTCTGGTCGACGCTGATGAGCCTGACCGACACCAAGAGCGCCGACCTGCGCACCCCGCTGAACGTGTCGTTCGTCGGCCTCGACAACTACGTACGGCTCTTCGAGGACCCGCAGTTCTTCACCGCTCTGCGCAACACGGCCGTGTTCGTCCTGGCGGCCCTGCCCCTGACGCTGGCTGCCGGGCTCGCCGCGGCGGTCGCCCTCGACAGCGGTATCCGTCGCTTCCGGGCCGTCTTCCGGGTCGGGTTCTACCTGCCGGTGATCACCAGCATCGTCGCCGTCGCCGTGGTGTGGAAAACCCTCCTCGAACCCCACACGGGCCTGGTGAACACAGTCCTCGCCTGGTTCGGAATCGACGGCCCGGCCTGGCTGGCCGACACCCGCTTCGCCCTGCCCGTCATGATCGTGATGGCCGTGTGGCGCAACCTCGGCACGGTCATGATCATCATGCTGGCGGGCCTGCAGTCCGTGCCCCAGTCCCTGATGGAGGCCGCCGAACTCGACGGCGCCGGAGCCTGGCAGCGGTTCTGGCGGGTCACCTTCCCCCTCCTGCGCCCCGCCCTCCTCCTCACCGCCGTCACCACCGGCATCGGCTACCTGCAGTTCTTCGACGAGCCGTTCGTCATGACCGACGGCGGACCGCTCGACTCGACCCTGTCGACCACGCTGTACGCCTACAAGCAGTTCGGCAACGGCAACTACGACGTCGCCTCGGCGGCCGGCTACGTCGTCTTCGTCCTCATCATCGCTCTCACCGTGCTGCAGTTCCGCCTGCTGCGGGACAAGGACTGATGCCCCATGAGCACCCTCACCGCAGCTCACGACAAGGTCCTCCGACGCCGCCGCATCCGGCAGGAATGGGGCCGGCCCTGGCTCTACCTGCCGCTCAGCGGCCTCCTGCTGCTGATGGTCACGCCGTTCCTGTGGATGCTGTCCGGGGCGTTCAAGGCTGAGGCCGACATCCGCAAGATCCCGCCCGACCTGATCCCCGCCCGCCCCACGCTCACGAACTTCCAGGAACTGTTCAGCAGCCTGGACTTCACGAGGATGTTCGCCAACTCCGTGCTCGTGGCCCTGGCCGTCACCGCCGGGAACCTCATCTTCTGCTCGATGCTCGGATACGCCCTGGCCAAGCTCGAGTTCCGCGGCCAGCGTGCCGTGTTCACCGTGGTCATCGCCACCCTCATGGTCCCGGGCCTGGTCACCTTCGTACCGCTGTACGTGCTGGTGGCCAACATGCAGTTGACCGGCTCCCTGCTCGGGCTGATCCTGCCGTTCCTGGCCACCCCGTTCGGGGTGTTCCTGATGCGGCAGTTCATCTCCACCCTGCCCGACGAACTGATCGACGCCGCCCGCGTCGACGGCTGCCGCGAACTGGCCGTCTTCTGGAAGATCATCCTCCCGCTGACCAAACCGGCCCTCGCCACTCTGGGAATCATCACCTTCCTCGGCTCCTGGAACAACTTCCTCTGGCCCCTGGTCGTGGCCCAGAACGAGAGCCAATACACCCTCCCCGTCGGCCTCGCCCTGGCCAGCAGCGGACAGGACTTCACCCGCTTCGGCATCCTCCTCGCCGGTGCCGTCATCGTCCTGCTCCCGGTGACCATCGTCTTCCTGCTCTTCCAGCGCCACTTCGTCGCCGGCATCGCCACCACCGGCCTGAAGTGACCCCAGCTCCGGCGCCCTCCCCGGCCCCCACGCGCCGGTTTCGCACCAACCCACGTCCTGCACGCGCGCCGCCGTGCAGGGCCGTCATGCCCGCAAGGAGCCGCACCATGAAATCCACCACCCGGCAACGACGCCGGACCGCCCTGACAGCCACCGCGACCCTGATCGCCACGCTCCCCGTCCTCCCGTCGGCCGCACCGGCCTCCGCCGGCACCACTCCCGGCAGGGCGTCGGTCTGGCTCACCAACCCGTCCGCCAAGACGTACCTGTCTCAGCAGTCCCCGGTGACCTGGAAGACCGGACCCGCACCCTCCGGCTCCTCCGGCTCGACGATCACCGTGGACACCACCCGCACGTACCAGCCGATGACCGGCTTCGGAGCTTCCTTCACCGACTCCTCCGCCTGGCTTGTCGGCACCAAGCTCGACTCGACCCAGCGTGCCGCGCTGATGGGCGACCTGTTCAGCCGCCGCGACGGCATCGGCCTGAGCATCCTGCGTCAGCCCATGGGAGCCAGCGACTTCACCGTCAGCGGTAACTACTCCTACGACGACATGCCCGCCGGCCAGAGTGACCCCACGCTGTCGAACTTCTCGATCGACCACGACCGGGCGTACACCATCCCCCTGCTGAAGCAGGCCCGCGCGCTCAATCCGAAGCTGACGGTCATGGCCACCCCGTGGAGCCCGCCGGGGTGGATGAAGACCAGCGACTCGATGAACGGTGGCAGGCTCAAGCCGGACGCCTACCAGCCGTACGCCGACTACTTCACCAAGTACCTCAAGGCGTACGAGGCGGCCGGCGTGCCGGTGCGCTACATCACCCCGCAGAACGAGCCGCTGCACGAGCCGTCCACGTACCCCGGCATGTATCTGCCCGCCGACGAGGCGAAGACCTTCATCACCCGCAACCTCGCCCCGGCCCTGCGCAAACAGGGGCTGTCCACGCGCATCCTGGGCTACGACCACAACTGGGACGTCACCAGCTACCCCGAATCCTTCTACGCCGACCCGGCGACCGCCCGGAACGTCACCGGCACCGCCTGGCACTGCTACGCCGCCGCCGAGCTGGTCGTGAACCAGAGCGTCGTCCACAACAACTACCCGGGCAAGCCCGCCTTCCAGACCGAGTGCTCCGGCGGAACCTGGGAGGGCGACGAGCAGGGTGGCTTCGCCGGCGCCATGGACAACGTCATCAACGGCCCCCGGAACTGGGCCCAGAGCATCGTCCGCTGGAACATCGCCCTGGACACCGACGGCGGCCCCAGGAACAACGGATGCCAGGGCTGCCGCCCGGTCGTGACAATCTCGCAGAACGCCGACGGCACATGGTCGTACACACCGACGGCCGACTACTGGGGGCTCGCCCAGGCCAGCAAGTTCGTCCAGCCCGGCGCCCGCCGGGTCGCCTCCAACACCCTCGGCAAGGGCAACGTCGAAGACGTCGCATTCACCAACCCCGACGGCACCACAGCCCTGGTCACCTACAACTCCGGCGCCACCGACCGCACGTTCACCGTCCGCTGGGGCAAGCGCCACTTCACCTACACCCTGGCCGCCGGAGCAGCCGCGACCTTCACCTGGGACGGCACCCAACGGGGCAGCACCGACCCGGCCGCCATCGGCTCCGTCGACCTCCCCTTCCGCAACCCCGACGGCAGCAAGGCCCTGATCACCTACGACAGCAGCCTGCTCACCCGGCAACCCCAGATACGCGTCGGCGACCAGTGGCTCGGCTACACCCTGCCCACCGGCGCCTCCCTCACCCCGCCCACCGGTGAGGCGGCCCTGCCCCGCGACAGCTGGCAGGCATCGGCCTCCGCGAGCAGCTCGGACGACCCGCCCACCAAGGCCATCGACGGCGACACGGCCACCCGCTGGAGCGCCGGCCACGGCATGCAACCGGGCGACTGGTTCCAACTCGACCTCGGCTCCACCCAGACGTTCAACCAGATCGTCCTGGACACCAGCGCCTCGTCCGGCGACTTCGCCCGCCAGTACGAGGTGTACACCTCCGACGACGGCACCACCTGGGGCAAGCCGATGGCCACCGGCCCCGGCAGCGCCGTGACCCGGATCCTGCTGCCCACCACCACCGCCCGCTACATCCGCGTCGTCAACAAGTCCGACTCCGGCAGCTGGTGGTCCATCCACGACCTCTCCGTCCTCGCTCCCGACGGCAAGGTCACCTCGAACGCCGGTGTGACCAAGGGTGTTCAGCGCAAGAGCGCTCAACTGCCGGACGGCACACGCCTGTCGGTGGCGTACAACTCCGGCAGCGGCACCGCGGCGTTCGACATCCGGTGGGGCGGCACAACGTACAGCTACCGACTGCCTGCCGGCGCCGCCGCGATCTTCACCACGCGGTCGGCCTGAACCCATACCCCACAAGGAGGTGGCGTTTCGATGAAGCAGTACGGCGAGGCCGTAGGCGACACAGGAGTGAGGCCGGATACCTCACGCCGCAGGTCGGCCTGGGGCCGTTTCACGGCCGTGGCGGCTGCCGCGGTATCGAAGGTGACCAGCCCGGGCGACCGGGCCGGATACGGCGCCCGAGGCCGCAACCGGGCCGCGCAGGACACGGTGCCGTCAGCGACCGTCCATCCGCATGCCCGCTCACGCATGACCAGGAGGACAGCGTCCGTCGGGCTGGCCCTCGCCTGCCTGCTCTTGGGCACGGCGGCAGTGCCAGCGTCCCCCGCACCCGAGCCAGGCCAGGCCGGTGGCGGCGACGGCTGGGTATTGAGCACGACCGACACATCGAAGAACTACTCCCCGACGTTCATCGGCAACGGCTACCTCGCCGCGCGCGTGCCCGCGGCGGGTCACGGATACAGCAGCACACCCATCGTCACCCAGTCCCAGCTCGCCGGCTTCTACGCCCGTCTGCCCAGCAAGTTCGAGGACCGGGCCAGCCTGCCGAGCTGGGCCACGCTCGGCTTCGGTCGCGGCGGTGATCTCTACGGGATCGGGCGCTGGTCCTGCGCGTTCAACCAGCTGTGTCCGGCGATGTACGGGCAGATCTCCGGCGGCGCGTTCGTGGAGAGGTCCCACCCTGGCTCGGTCGCCGGCGGCTACCTGGCCGGCCTGAACAATGGCGGCAACCCGACGGTCGGCGGCGGCGGAGTCGTCCCGATCCGTGACGCACCCGCCGGAGAGGCGACGCTGGCCGTCCGGTACGCCAACGGGAGCGGCGACCCGCAGACCATCCACCTCGGCGTCAACGGCACGCTCCAGCAACTGACCCTGCCCAGCACGGGCGGCTGGGACAGCTGGGCGACGCTGACCGTGCCGGTGACGCTGACGGCGGGCGCGAACACGCTCAAGATCGCCGTCGAGGAGGGTGACACGGCCCGGGTCAACGTCGACTACCTCACGGTGTATCCGGACGGCGCACAGCCACCCACCGACATCGCCTCTGCCACCGTCGGCACCACCAGCAAGTACCGGCAGTCGCTGGACCTGCGTACCGGGGTGCTGAGCACGTCGTTCGACTGGACCTCCCCGGCGGGCGACACGACCAGCTTCGACTACGAGGTCAACGCCAACCGTGCGGACGGCCATCTGGGCACGGTGAGCGTGCGGGCCGTCCCGCACTGGAGCGGAACCGCCACCGTCGTGGACCAGTTCGACGGCCAGGGACTGAAATACGCCTCGACCAGGAATGCGCGCGTCGACGGCAGGACCGCGACGCTGTCCCAGACCGTCGTGAGCGACGGGAACCTGGTCACCGCCGGACTGAACTCCGTACTCCGCGTCAACAACCGAGCCGTGCCGACCAAGGCGATGGCCGTACCCGACGACGGCACCGCCGGGCAGAGCGCGACCATCCCGGTCCGCGCCGGTCAGCCCCTGCGGATCACCAAGTACGTCGGCGTGGCCTCCAGCGTCGACACCGACCGACCGCTCCGATCCGCGACCCCGCAACAGGCCGCCGCGAAGACCGCGGCCCGCGCCGCCGCGGACGGCTACCGACAAGCGCTCGCCCGCAACAACAAGGCATGGTCCCGCCTGTGGCAGTCGAGCATCTCGATCCCCGGTGACAGCGCCATGACCGCGCAGATCCGCGCGTCCATGTTCTACCTGCTCGCAAGCACGCGCGCCGGCGTCGACTGGAGCCTCAGCCCGGCCGGACTGTCCTCGGACGGCTACGGCGGTCACGTGTTCTGGGACACGGAAACCTGGATGTACCCGGCGCTCCTCGCCCAGTACCCGGACATCGCCCTCGGCGCGAACACCTACCGGCAGAAACTGCTGCCCGCCGCCAGGGCGGCCGCGAAGGAACTGTCCACTCCCGCCCACCCGATCAAGGGCGCGAAGTTCCCGTGGCAGAGCGCGCTGACCGGCAAGGAAGAGACCCCGCCGCCCTGGAACGAGGGCAACACCGAACTCCACATCAACTCCGACATCGCCCTGGCCCAGTGGCAGTACTACCAGGCGAGCGGCGACAAGCAGTGGTTGCGGGACATGGCGTGGCCGGTGCTGAAGGACATCGCCGACTACTGGGCCACGCGCGCCGTGCCCGACCCGGCCGGTGGCTACGACATCAACGACGTGATGGGTCCGGACGAGTACCACGACTACGTCGACAACAGCGTGACCACCAACGCCGGCGCCCAGGCATCGCTGCGTATCGCCGTCCGCGCCGCCCGCATCCTCGGCCGGCCCGCCGACCCGGAATGGAGCAAGGTCGCCGACGGCCTGAAGATCCCGGTGGACACGACACTCAACATCCACCCCGAGTTCGAGGGCTACAACGGGCAGACCGTCAAGCAGGCCGACGTCACCCTGCTGCAATACCCCTGGGCCGTGCCGATGCCGCCCAGCCTGGCCCAGAACGACCTCGACTACTACCAGGCACGCACCGACCCGAACGGCCCGTCCATGACGGACGCGATCGCCACCATCGCGGGCTCGGCTCTCGGATCACCGGGCTGCCAGGTCTACGACTACATGCGGAACAGCGTGGATCCGTACCAGGCCGCACCGTTCAACCAGTGGTACGAGACCCGCAACGGCGGAGCCTTCAACTTCACCACCGGGCAAGGGGGTTACCTGCAGGAGTTCCTGTACGGGTTCACCGGGATGCGCTGGGGAACCGACACGATCACCATCGACCCCTTCCTCCCCCCGCAGCTGCCGGGCGTGGACATCACCGGGGTGAAATGGCATGGGCGCACGTTCGACCTGTCAGTCGGCCAGCAGACAACGAAGCTGACCCTGCGGTCCGGCCCACCGCTCCCCGTGCGGGTCGGCATCGGCAGCGATGACGTGCGCAAGGTCAAGCCCGGCACAGCGCTGAAGGTGCCCACACGGCACCCGGCCGGCGACGCGACGAACTGCGAACCGTAAACACTCCGGGCGCCGACCCTGTCGATCCGCGGTCGCCGTAACCACGGCACGGCCTGCACGGCACAGCGGTCGGCCAGCCCGCACCGTCACTGACCGTGCCCCTCAGCCGGATGCATCCGGTGCTCCGGCCGAGGGTGCACCGAACGGCCACCGCCTCCGTCACCAGCGGAGGTGGTGGCCGTGCCCCGTTCGGCTCGTTCCCAGTGACGCTGGGCTTTGCGAGCGTCCTGTTGTGCCGGATCACCCGACGCGCCGTCGGCGGCCCTGCAACTGCTGCACCATATCCGCGAACACGCCGCACTCCGAGACCAGCGTGACCCATCGGTGGATGTTCCGAGACCGGGAACGCTCAAGGCCGGCGTCGCCCGGATCCAGGTCGTCAGCAGGTTCTGCCTTCATCTGCGCATCTCGACGACTCCCTGCGCGAGCCGCCCGTTGCGAACGGATCATCGTTGCGGAGGACCGGTGTCCGAGGTGACAATGCATGGAGGTGCCGGGTGGTCATCCCGGCGAAGTGTTGGAGGCGCTGCTTGTGAACACCGCATCGCGGTGCGCCTCGCCATGCGCGCCAGACGCTGACCACTTCGCTTCGCCCACCGGCTGGCCTTCTTAGTTCGCGGTGGGCGCTTCCCCTTATGGGAGACCACCGTAGTGTCCGAAGACTTCGGGACGGTTGATCGTCGTCCTCTGGCAATGGTTCTTGCTGCCAACCTCGTTTCGATCGCAGGGAATTGCCTCACATACATGGGCGTGCCGTGGTTCGTGCTGCAGAGCACGGGCAGCGCCGCCAAGGCCGGGATCGTCGCGTTCTGCACACTCCTGCCCACCGTGCTCGCTGCGCTCGTCATCGGTCCCGTCATCGACCGGATGGGGCGACGGCGGGTGAGTGTCGCCTCGGATCTCGCCTGCGGGGTCGCCGTTGCGGCGATCCCGCTGCTGCAGTTCGCCGGCATCCTGCAGTTCTGGACGCTGTGCGTGCTGATGGCGCTGACAGGGCTGTTCCGTGCGCCGGGTGAAACCGCTCGCGGCGTGCTGTTGCCCACGCTCGCCGAACGCGCCGGAATGCCGCTGACCCGGGCTGCCGGGTTGTACGACGGTGCGGCACGCTGTGCGGCGCTGACGGGATCTGCTCTCGGAGGCGTGCTGATCGCCGTACTCGGTGCCCAGAACGTCCTGCTGGTGGATGCCGCGACCTTCGCCGTGGCCGCGCCACTGTTCGCATTCGGGGTGCGCGGCCTGCCTGAGGCGCAGGCCCAACGGCAGGTCGAGCCGGCATCGCTGCGCGCCTACCGTCGTGAACTCGCGGAAGGGTATCGCTTCATGGCGGCCACGCCGTTGCTGCTGGGCCTGTGCCTCATGACCCTGGTCACGAGGGGCCTCGACCAGGGATGGAGCGCCGTGCTCCTGCCCGTGCATGCCCGTGAGGAGCTTGATGGTGCCGTCGATCTCGGCCTGCTGAACGCGGCGTTCGGGGTTTGCGCTCTCATGGGGGCGCTGGTCTTTGGGGCGTTGGGCAGCCGCTTTCGGCGGTGGCCAGTGTTCACGATCGCGTTTCTCATCGGGGGCCTGCCGCGCTTCGTGGTGGCCGCCTTCACCGATACCTTCGCGCCGCTGGCCGTGATCATGGCAGTTGAGGGTCTCGCCTTCGGTGTGCTCAACCCCATCATGGCCACAGTGACGTACGAGACGGTGCCGGAGGAACTGCGCAGCCGCGTGCTGAGTGCGACGACAGCCGCGGTCCAGCTGGTCACTCCGCTGGGCGGACTGGCTGCGGGCTTCCTCGTGGATTCGGCCAGCCTGCCCTCCGCGCTGCTGACGGTTGGCGGTGTGTATCTGCTCGCCACGCTGTGCCCGGTGATCTTCCCCGTCTGGAGGCAGATGGACAGTACCGGCTCTCCCCACGACAGGGCGGAGGGCTCGCCGCCGCGTGTCTCGCGATCGAAGCGGGTGTAGAGGAGCGGGCCGCTTCTGCCTGGGCTGTCTTCCGCCTGCGGACCACCGCCCGGAGCTGCCCGGCCGCCGCGGCGATTGATAGGATGGAACGGGCGGCATCGTGACCACGATGCCGCCCGTTCCGTCGGTGCGTCAGCAGCCTTTCGTCGGTGCTCCCGCGGCCCCGGCGGTGTTGCTGAAACTCACCGACATTCCAGACACCGACCCCACCCAGTCGTTGCTGGAACTCACCGATAAGTGTTGCTGCCCGTCATCGACATACTCATCCGTGAACGGGTTAAGAGCGAACCGCAGTTCGGGCTTGCGGCTGCGGGTACTGACAGTCATGCCGCCCATAGCGAGGAACTCGTCGCCGGGTTCCCAGAGAGAGCTGAACACGTCCGGCCAGCACCGAAGATCCGGCAGATCGTTACCGCTCAGGTCGACGATCAACACCGTCGGCATCAGCATTGCCTGGCGTTTCTTGCGCTTCTGCTAGAAACGGCAGAGCCGATACCGCCACGGAGTTACCGAAGTGACTCCTGCTACACGCTGGCGCGGGAAACAGCAACGACCCACCAGACCGCTTACGTTTCCGTGTGGCGTCAGCCACATTCAGGCAGGTCAGGTGCCGTTCTCGGGCAAGAAACCAGTTTTGCCTCCAGGCCCGTGCCAGGGTCGGAGTTCCGTCGCGAGTCTGGCCATCGGACGCTTCGCGAAGCGTCCTTGACCTGCGGAAATGCGTCAACAGAGGAGGCTGGTCGCGTCGTTCGGGTTGCCACGGCGCGAAAAAGAGCAACGGTCACAAGACCGTGTGCGTTTTGACGTGAACGCAAAAACTCCCGCCCTGTATTTCTGCAGGTCAGGAGATTTTCCCGGAGTGCCCCCGGCAGGATTCGAACCTGCGCACACGGCTCCGGAGGTTTCCGCTGGTCAACGGCCTGCCTGACGAGCTGTCAGGCAGGCCGTCCCGTGAATAGCCCACGGAAAAGAAATGTCCCGTTTGGTCGTCTCACTCCGATTGTCTCGCTGTACTGGTCGGCTTGCATCGGGTGATGGAGATCACGAATGCCTTGTCAGGGCAGAGGGTGTATCCGGCCCGCTTCAATCGAACGGGGAGACGGTCGGGAGCGCGCGGGCAGCCGAGTGCGCCGGTGTGCGCCTGGCCCGGGAAGGCTCTTCCGTATGACACCTTGCCCTGGAGCACGGTGGCTGGCGGGCATGCGTCATGGCCTCCGGCAGATGGCCGGAGGGGGCGTCCGAGTGTTGGTGCATAGCCCTCGGCTGGTGACCGGGGCGGGCCGAAGGCAACGGCAGGGCCGCCGTCCATCCTGAGCCGGGAGCTCCGCGCCGCGGCTCTCCCCTTGATGGTGAGAGCGGCGCCGGTCGGAGGGCAGGACCTGCGGCCCCATGGATGAGTGCTCGAGTCCTGCGCCGGACTGCCCAGCCGGCAGTTGCGCAACCGGACGGTGAGAACCAGCTCGGGTGAGCCGTCGTCGAGAGGCCGGCGCGTATCGAGGCAGACGGGCAGACCGCGTGAGTCGATGGTGACCTGGAGCGTTGGCAGGAGGGCGCCGCCGTACCTAGTTGTGAAGGCAGACGGCTGTCGTGTGAAGTTGTGAGCTGGTTTTTGGGATGCGGCCTTTCGTCGGGGCGGATGGGGCGTGGCGGTGGTTCTTCAATGGTGCGGGCGATCGCCGGTTTGGCTAACCGGCGATCCTGCGCTATATTGCGCTGCTCAAATCGGCCAATGTGACGGGGAACGATCTCTGAATCCCTGTGCTGGCCGGGTGGTGCCAGGACGTATCAGCGCGCGCCTTCTGTGAATGGGCACGATATTCAGGGCAATGGTGGTGCCGTCGCCGTGGGACGAGATCGGGCCGCTCCATTTCCCGGATCGATCAACCCTTGACCCATTCCGCTGGCTGCACTCGGCCGTGCGGCGGGGCGCAGTTCGGGTTTCCTGCGGGGAACTGCTTCCTGGCCCTGTCCTGACCTTTGTTGTTCGATAGCCGCCGCCCCGGTGTCCGTTTGCGCGGCCAGCTCTGTCGTCGACCGGATGTGAGCGCTCGTCGAGCGGCTGAGTGAGTTAAGAATTGTCGCGCAGTTCTCACGCCGAAGCAGTCGCACCGAGGTTCGGTTCTCACCAGCGGTGACGGACGCCATAACGTCCGACAATCCGCACTCGTCAACCGGCGGTTCCCGAATGCACACTTGCCGGGGGATGTTCGAATGGACCAGCCGGGCAGTCATGCCCCCGCCGATCAAAAGGAGGCGGGCATGGACTCAAACGAGTATCACGACGATGCCGCACCGAACCCGGAACGACCGGCGGACCAGTCCCCGAGGCAACCACATGGTGACGAACCGCACGGCCACGGCAGCGCGGTCGCGGATCTGGCAGGCGAGTTCGGCGCGGAGCTGGTGCGGGCCATCCGCACGGGCCTGGCTCAGGGCGCCAGCCCCGTGTACGGCCCCCGGGGTCCATTCAAGATGAGCTGGTACGCCTTCGCGACCGAATACGCGCGGGCGCACTGGCCTGGCAGGGCGGCGAAGACCCGGGACGAGGTCAGCGAAGCGCTCACGGCGATCACCATGGCGATGTGCTGGGACATGCCGGGTCGCCCGAACGGGCAGCTCCTGCGCCGTGCTCTGCGGCGCGGATTTCGGCGGTTGCTACCGCGTTCGCGGTCGTTTCGGCGCAGGTCCTCGGAGACGTCGCCGGTCTGTGGCCGTCATCGAGGATCTTCACGGACTCCAGACCGTGGCTGAGCCCCACAGGTCCCTGTGACTCCAGAGCGGAGGCGAAGTCGCCGAACAGGGCGAGGCCAGCCATCTGTGTGCCGTGTCCGTGCCGGTCGGCCGGTGTGCTGCCGGGCAGCACGCAGTAGGCGCGCTTGTGCGGCGAAGGCTTGAGCAGGGCGTGCTCCTGGGCTATGCCCGTGTCCAGAATGCACACCGCAGGAGCCTGCGGGTCGGCCGGTTTGATGCGCTGGGCGAGGTCTTCGACGAGGTCCACGCGGAAAGCGCGGTCGACGGCGTAGAGGCCCTCGGCGAAGGTCGGCCTGCGGATCTCGGCGGGGCAGGCGTTCGTGGCCAGCAGGAGCGTCAGCTCGTCTCCGGTCGTTGCGACGTGGGCGACCAGGCGTTCTCCCACGTGGATAGCCCGGTCGCTGACCTGCCATTGCCGCTCACCGGCCAGGGCACGCAGGGTGAGGACCGGATCTGTCGGCGAGATCCGCGGATCGAACCACAACTCCCACCACCGCTCCTCATCCAGCGGCGGCAGTTCCTGCCGCTCCTGCCAGAGGTTCTCCAGCAGCGCGCGGTGGATCTTCTCCATGTTGGCCACCAGCGTGGCCTGCTGGGGATTGCCGCCGTCGGTGTCTTCGGTGAAGGCGGTGATCCGCTGCGCGAAGGAGGAGACCTTGTCGAAGGGGATCCATACCAGTGCGTCCTGCTGGCGATCGTCTGTCTGCGGATGGCTGCTCATGAGGGTCAGCCCTGCGCTGTCCAGACGTTCCAGCATCAGTGGATGGTCACGAGCTGCCTCGATACGCACCGCGAAACCGTCAGGGTGGACGGTTTCGGGCATCTCCTGGGCGAGCTGAACGGACTCACGTTCGGCTGTTTCCAGTCAGGATGTGGTCGACGAGGGTGAGCGGATCGTGGTGCGGGCCAGGACGCCGCTGGACACCGCGGTCTGCCCGGTGTGCGGGGCCTCGTCGGGACGGGTGCACGGCTATCACTGGCGGACGGTGGCCGACGTTCCGGTCGACGGGCGACGGGTGGTGGTCCGTGTGCGGGTGCGGCGTCTGGTGTGTCCCACGCGAGGCTGCCGCCACACCTTCCGCGAACAGGTGCCCGGGGTGCTAGAGCGATACCAGCGACGCACCGCTCGTCTGACCAGGCAGGTCAAGGCCGTGGTCAAAGAGTTAGCAGACCGGGCGGGATCACGTTTGCTGGCGATACTCGCGGTGGGCCTGTCCCGTCACACGGCCCTGCGCCCTGCTGCGCATCCCGCTGCCCACCGGCGGGTGCCCCGCGTGATCGGCGTCGACGACTTCGCCTGCGCCGGCGGCGGCACCGCTACGCCACCGTGGTGATCGACGCCCAGACCCATGAGCAGATCGACGTGCTGCCCGACCGCACGGCCGACACGCTGGAAGCGTGGCTGCGCGGGCATTCGGGCATCGAGGTCGTGTGCCGCGACGGCTCAGCCACCTACGCCGGGGCCATCCGCCGTGCTCTGCCTGACGCGGTGCAAGTCGGTGATCGCCGGCATTTATGGAAGAACTTGTGCGAAGCCGCCCTGAGCGAGGTGAAGGCACACAGTGCCTGGTGGACCACCGTACTGGACGCGCCGATCCACGACGGGCCCCGCGCTCAGACCACCCTCGAACGCTGGCATCAGGTTCATGGCCTGCTCGAGAAGGGCGTGGGCCTGCTCCAATGCGCCCGCCGCCTGCAACTGGTCCTGAACACCGTCAAACGCTACGCCCGAGCCGACCGGCCCGAGCGCATGCTCCGCGTCCCCAAGTACCGTGCCAGCCTGGTCGATCCCTACCGCGAGCACCTGCGCAAACGCCGAAGTGAAGACCCCGGCGTCCCCGTCCAGCACCTCTTCGAAGAGATCAAGGCCCTCGGCTTCACCGGCTGCCTGAACCTTCTGCACAAGTACATCAACCAAGGCCGCGCGGACGCCCACCGCAGGCACATCTCGCCACGTCGACTCGCCCGGATGCTGCTGACCAGACCCGACAACCTCAAGCCCGAGCAGCACGAGCTCCTGGCCAAGCTCACCGCCGCCTGCTCCGAAGTAACCGAACTGGCCGCAGGTATCAGAGACTTCGCACCGCTCCTCACGCCACACACCAACAACGCCGATGCGCTCACGCACTGGATCGCCCAAGTCCGAACAGCCGACCTGCCCCACCTACACGCCTTCACCCGGGGCCTGGGCCGGGACATCGACGCCGTGATCGCCGGGCTCACGCTTCCGTACAGCAACGGTCCCACTGGCGTCAACACCAAGACCAAACGGATCGCGCGCCAGATGCACGGACGAGCAGGCTTCACCCTGCTCCGGCACCGCATCCTCCTCGGATGACAGCACGCTCCGTCACCACCGAATGTGAGACAGGGCCGAACGTTTTACAGTCCCCTGGCACGGTAGGCGTGTGGCACCGTGCCGGCACGTGGGGCTCAGGAACCGGCCGGGGGGGTGTCGTCCTCGGCCAGGCAGAGGGCGGCGCCGAGGGTGCTGCGGCGGTAGTAAACGTGGCGGCCGTGACGAGTGCGGTCGACGAGGCGGGCTGCGGCGAGGACGGACAGGTGCTGACTGACGGCGGCGGGGGTGACGTTCAGTCGGTGGGAGAGTTCCGTGGTGGTGGCCGGTTCGGCGAGGAGGACCAGCAGCCAGGCGCGGGGGCGGCCGAGCAGGTTCTCCAGGGCGTGCGGAGCGGCGGGATCGGGTTGTTCGGCCAGGAGAGCCGTGCCGCGGGCGGTGTAGACGATGTGGGGCGGGGCGCCGTGGCCGAGCATGGTGGAGACGCCGTCGACGAAGCAGCTGGGGGTCAGAAGCAGGCGGCGGCCCTCGATGGGGATGTCGGCTGTGGTGCCGGCCCCAGGCCCCTGCCGGTGGATGCTGAGGACGCCGTCCTGCCAGGTGAGTCGTTCGCTGATACCGGCGAACAGCAGGCCGGCTCCATGCTCGGCCAGGACCCGGGCCCGGTAGGCGAGATCTGCTTCGAGGAGTGATCGCAGGCGGGGCCACAGGGGCAGCAGGCAGGCGTCCCAGTACGCCTCCAGGGCGTCGGTGATCTCGGCCAGGAGTCCGGCCGGGTCGCGCAGGCCAGTGGCGAGCCGGGGCGGGACCGGTTCGCCGAGCGGTACGAAGGTCTGTTCCAGGTCAGGGCCGAGCAGGGCCGGGTCGGTGGCGCGCAGGGCGGCGAACTCCGCCCTGATGTCGGGTGCGGGCACGGCGGGGCGAGGGGTGAGGAGGTCCGGGACCCAGTAGCGCCGCCGGGCCACGAGGGCGGTCAGCAGCTCGTGGTCGAGTTGTTCGAAGACCGGCCGCATACCCGTGAAGGCGCCTCTCATATGGGGCATGCGGGAGGCGTGCGGCCCCCACATACGCAGGCTGAGGACGGTCTCCTGCAGGGGGGAGTACGCGAAGGAGGTAGCGGCGAGGTCGGCTAGGCCGAGACGGAAACGAATCATTAAGCCCCAGTCTTAATCCATTCCGGCCCGTCTGCGCGCGGGCTTGGCTGATGGCCATGAGCACCGCACCGCCGTCTTCCTCCCCTCTCCCTCCTCCGGCTCCGCCCCGGCCCCGGCCCAGTGGAGAGAAGCCCGGACTCGTTGCCGATCCCGTCGTACGGTCCCTGGGCCTCCTGATCGTCGTCAACGCGACGGGTAACGGCCTGTTCCTCGCCATCAGCACACTCTGGTTCACCCGCGGTCTCGGCTACTCCACGAGCCAAATCGGCCTAGCGCTCACCCTCGCCGGACTGTGCGGCGTCCTCGCCGCCTACCCCGCGGGCCGGTCCGCCGACCGGTACGGCGCCAAGCGGGTCCTCGCCGTCCTGCATGTGTTCCAGGCCGCCGCGATGGCCGGGTTCGCCCTCGTCGACACCTATCCCGCGTTCGTCCTGCTGGCGTGCGGGGTCACCACCGGAAGCAGGGCCAACGCCGCCGTGCGCGGCGCCCTGTACGCGCACAGCCTGCCGGCCGCCACCCGCACCCCCGCCCTAGGTCTGCTCCGCGCCGTCAACAACGCGGGCATCGGCGCGGGCGCGGCCCTGGGAGCCGGAGTTGCGGCCCTCGACCACCACGTGGCCTACCAGGCCGCGATCCTCGCCGACGCCCTCACCTTCCTGCTGGCACTGCTTCCCTTGCGCGCGGTCCCCGTCGTACACCCGGCCACAGGAGGATCCGCTGGCCGGCCCTGCGCCGCTGACCGGACCGGCGGCTCCGACCGGCCGGACAGCCCCGGTCCCCCCGGTCGCCGTCCGGGCGCGCTGCGCGACCGCCCATACCTCGCCGTCACGGCGCTCAACGCGATCGTCAACATGCTCTACGTCGTCCTGGAGGTCGCCCTCCCGCTGTGGCTCGCCGGCTACACGAGCGCCCCCCGTCCCCTGGTCGGCGTCCTCCTCGTCCTCAACACTGTCCTCGTCGTCGCCCTCCAGGTCCGGGCCAGCCGTGGCGTCACCGAGCTCCCCGCCGCCGCACGGGCCTTCCGGCTCGGCGGCCTGCTCACCGCCCTCGCCTGCGTCACGGCTGCCGCGGCCGCGCACCGCGCCCCGGCCGCCGCCACCGTGATCCTCCTGGCGGCCGTCCTGCTCCTGACCCTGGGCGAGGTCACCTCCCAGGCCGGCAGCTGGACGCTCGGCTACGCCCTGGCGCCCGATCACGCCCAGGGCGCCTACCAGGGCGTCTTCCAGACCGGGATCTCCCTCACCCAGGCTTTGGGTCCCGTCATGGTCACCACGCTCGTTCTGCCGCACGGCACCGCGGGCTGGCTCGTGCTCGGCGCGGTCTTCAGCGGCGCGGCACTCGCCCTGCCGCCAACAGCACGCCGGGCCGAGCGGCACCGCCCCGGGCCACCCCCCTGACCTCGCACGATGATCCCTACCGGTGTGCTTGGTCCTCCCGGACGCCCGAAGGAGGACCCGTACCCCGACGGTTCAGCGGTGGTGGGCCGCCCCATACTCGCGCAGGAACCAGGCTTCGACGTGAGCCATGTCCGCGACCTTGATGTGGCCGACGCTCTCGTCGAGGGGCGTGGATGAGGCAGCGCGGCTCCTCGACGCCTCCGCCCCTAGGAGCACGGGTCAGTAACGAAAGGCTCTGGCTGTGGTGGCCTGGTCTTCACCTGATTGGAGTCTGCGTCTCGCCGGCCAGACCGAGGTGGTCCTTGAGCGCGTGCTCGCCGGCGTCGGTGAGAGCGAGGGCGCGGCTTGTGCCGATCCGAGTGATCCAGCCGGCGTCGAAGGTGTGACGACATAGAGCGGCGCCGACCGCGCCCGCCAGGTGGGGGAGACTTTCGGTCCAGTCCAGGCACGAGCGAACGGGCGGGCGCCGCGTGGCGGGCGGTAGCGCGATGCCGAGTTCAGCGAGCCAGGCGGTCCCGGCACTGGTGAGAGTCAGTCCCCTCTCCCAGTCCAGCAGTCCCCCGATCGGTCATCGCCTTGGTGATCGCGACCCCGAGAGCGCGGGCCGGCACCAGCGGCGCTGCCTGGCATGTCTCAAAGCGGTGCAGGCACCGTCGGGGCGGTTGCACGGGACCTGCGCCAGGCCCGGGCGCTCGTGCAGGATGAGGAAGCCAGCCCTGCAGGATCCGAGGCGGTTGAGCAGTGTGCTCGTCCACAGTCGTCCCATCAGGTCCAGCTGCCTGTCCAGGACGCGCCGCTGGAGGTCGGGTGGGTAGGCGTCCGGATCGGTGACGGCGTTCAGGGCCAGGCCGTCCAGGCATACGACGAGGGCGCGCACCCGGGCCTCCAGGTCCCCCGGCTCCGGCTCGCCGGGGAGTGCGGCGCGCACAGGGTGGTCAGCCGGCGTACCCAGGAGGCGCGGCTGAGGGAGTGCTCGCGCAGAAGTTCCGGGTCGGTGCGGGTGGTGAGCAGGAAGGACGACCACACGACGGCCTCCAGGTGCCGTTCCTCGTCCAGCGGCAGTGCCTGCTCGGCGACGGCGTACAGGTGGGCGCGCGGGTCGTCGTGCCGCACAGGCATCGCGTCGATGCGGTCCGCCATGCGGCGATGCATGACGGACCGGGCGTGCGCCAAAAGCGCCTTCTTGGCACGGAAGTAGTGGGTGACCATGCCGGTCGTGCACCCGACCGCGGCGGCGACCGCCCGCAGCGTCAGCCCCTCCAGCCCGCTCTCGCTCACCACCTGCCATACGGCACCGGAGATCTCGGAACGGCGCTGGGCATGGTCCACCTGTCGAGGCACGCGTCCCTCTCTTTGTAAAACGAGCGTTACGTAACGCATGTTACGCAATCGCGCCCGCTCAGGCCAGTGGGCGGCCGCTCCTGCCGGTCGCGCCGCCCTCAACCGGCTTCGGCGGGGCCCCTGGCCATGGCATCGCCCCGGGATCCCGCCGCTCGGCGAGCCCGGCAGCCTCAGCGATCCGACTTCAGGACCGGGCCCGGGTCAGGGGTGTCGGTGTCGAAGGGCGGTGCTTCGTCGGTCCACTTCATCGCCGTGATCGTGGTGTAGCTCAGCAGCTCGCCCTTGCTCACACCGTCGCCGCTCCGGGTGGCCACCGTCTCGGTGCCCAGGGGCAGGCCCGTGGACTTGTCGAAGATCAGGCGGAGTTCGGGGGCGGATTCGTAGGGGCTGGGGAGGGCGACGGCGTAGCCGGTGCGGCCGGTGTGGTCCTTGACGTCGCCGAGGGAGCGCACGCCGGGTTCGGCGGCGAGGAGGCGGTAGGCGGCGGCGCGGAGTGCCGGGCTGGACGGGAGCGATGTGGCGAGTTGGCGGGCGGTGCTGACGACGATCTGGTCGAGGACCCTCTGGGGGGCGTTGTAGTCCTTGTCGACCAGGTCGGACAGGCGCTTGCGGAGGGCCTTTGCGTCAGTGGGAAGTGTGGGCAGCAGGCGGAGGGGAACCTCGCCGTACGGCACGCTGTCGGCCCTGCCGCCGGGGGCGTCGTGGTTGATCTCCCCCTTGCCGGCGTAGGTGACGATCCCGTCGGTCTCGCTCGTCAGTTTCCACGACGTGGGGGAACCGTCCGCTTTCCACGCCGCCTCGTCGGCCTTCGTGGCCGGACGGGCCCCGGAGTCCACGGACTGCGACCAGTACTTGTTCTTGGCGGCGGCTGTCCAGTACCGCTGCTCTGTTCGGACGTCGATGGTGTAGTTCTCGCCGGGGACCTTGTGGAGGGAACCGATGTGTTCCTCCACGTACCAGTACGTGCCCGAGCCGGCCGGTTGCCGCTCGACGTGGGAGGCGGCGGCGAGAAGGATCTGGCTGCCGGATCCCGACGTCGCGGAGGAAGAGGGTCCCGGCCTCTCCGGCGCGGTATCGGTGATCACCAGAGCCGCCACCGCCGTCGCGCTGGCCAGGGCGAGACCCGTGACGAGAGGACGGCCCACCCGACGCGGCCGGGCAGTGGCGCGCGCTCTGTGCGTCGCGCGCGGACGGCTCATGACGGTTGCGAGCTCCTCTTCCCGGACCGGTGACGGCGTGGGGAGGTCGGGGTCGAGGTGGGCGGGGCGGGCGGCGGTCAGGCGCTGCAGGACGTCGTTCTTCACCGGGCTTCCTTTCCTACCGTGATGCGGGCTCGGGTGGACACGCGCCGCGCGGCTGCGGCCTCCTCCAGGGGCGGGGAGGCCGACGCGGCCTGGCCGAGGCGCTTGCGCGCCCGGTGCAGGCGGACCCGCAGGGTGAGGGGCGAGCAGCCGACCACCGTGGCCGCCTGTGTCGGGGGCAGGCCCTGCCATGCGGAGAGGATCAGCAGTTCCCGATCGTCCTCCGGCAGCGTGGCCAGCGCCTTGAGCAACGCATAGCGCTCGGATACCTCCTCGGCGATGTCCGCCTCGGCGGGCTCCGCCCAGGACATCAACTCGGCGGCGAACGAGGCGCGCCGGGCCTCCGACCGGATGCTGTCCCGCAGAATGTTCCGTGCGACCACGAGCAGCCACGGCAGCGGTTGCTCGGGCACGTCGTCCAGCCTGCGCCAGGCCACGGTGAAGGTTTCGCTCACCACCTCGTCGGCGACCTGCCGTCCCGCACGGCTGGCCACGTAGGCCCACACGCGTTGCCGGCAGCCGTCATAGATGGCGGTGAAACGATCCGCGTCGTCGTCGGGCACTGCCGCACCTCCTGTCCCTCCCGGTGTGTTCTGTCGTCGGGTAGTGGTCCGAACGAGGTGATCGTTACAGCGGAATCGCAGGAAACCCGCCCGAGAAACGAGGCATACATCACACCGAGGTCCGCCGAAGACGAGCTGATCAAAGCCGCCGCGCGCCTGTCGGCGTCCCCCAGTGGCTGGGCCGGTCCTGCCGGTTGTGCGTCACCGACACAGCGGACCCGAACGCGAGAGGCCCGAGTCCGTTCAGCCGTCCTCACGGCAGATGACGAAGCCGGCGAAGGGATGCCGTCCGGGCCGGTCGCCGATCTCGTCGATCGCCGCACGGATGTCGCGCAGGTGGCCGACGGTCATCTCCAGGGGCGGCTCGTCCGGCTGGTAGGTGGTCCGGATCGGGTAGTCCACGCCGGGCTGGTCGGTCATCTCGATGTGACAGCCGAGGACGTGGGTGACCGTTCGGGTGCCGGCGAACGCGATCAAGCGATCGACCGTCCGGCCGAAGGCGGCCCAGTCCTCCACGTACAACCGCCCGGGATACACCGTGTCACCGGTGAGCAGGAATCCGGTGTACGGGTCGTAGTACGTGACGGCTGCCTTGTCGTGACCTGGGGTCGCCAGGCACTCCAGCACCCGGCCGCCGAGATCGACCCGGGCGACCCGGTCGGGGTCCTCGGTGAAGCCGAAGTACGTCCAGGCACTGTCCAGATCCGCCCCCACCACCGTGGTGCGGGGGCGCTCGGCGAACTGTGCATCGCCCGCGACGTGGTCGTGGTGAGAGTGGGTGTGCAGCACCAGCAGGGCGTAGTCGCTCCGCGGATGCCCGGCCAGCCAGCGGCCGACCAGCTCGTCGACCACCCGTCTCAGCGGGAAGACCTCGGCCGACTCCGTGGCTCCGGTGTCGATGAGTACGGCGCGCGCGTTGCCGAAGATCAGGAAAAGGAACGGCGCCTCATAGTTGACCGCCTTGTTCTGCCGCAGGATGAACGTGTGCTCGTCGTACGCGTGGACCTGGATGTCGGGATCGGTGTTGTGCTTCGCCGACGGCGATCCGTGGATCCAGTCGACCTCCAGGACGCGGGGCTCGGGTGCCTCGGACACGAAGTCGATCCACTGCCCATGCACGCCCATGACGCCTCCTAAGAGCGTCGTCTTGTCGGGCCGGGTACGGCGCACATCTCGTCCGGGGCAGGCACTCGTGCGCCTCCGCGCGGAATGTACTACGCCTGGACCAGGCTGCTCAACGAACAGCATGTCCGGCGGGCGAGGGTGGCGGTCGCGTCCCGCGACGTGGTGTAGGGGATCAAGGGCTACGCGTTCCGGTACGACGCCCATGGCGATCTCCGTCGAACCGCAGCCCACGAGGCGTCCAGCTGGGGCGAGTTGAGCGCCCGCTTCGGTGGCGCCGTCATCTCCGCCCTGCGGATTCCGGCGTCTTGATCCCCTACACCACCTGGCGGGACGCCATCAGGGTGGCGGTGAGGCGACGGCGGGACTTGCCCACCCGAGGCGGTGAACTGCTCCTTCGCCGCGCTGGTCGATGGGCTGAAATCCTGGGCTCTCGCTGGCTGCACAGGTGAATGATTGCACTATGGGAGCGCTCCCACCGTCCTTGCGCTGTCCGGCCATCCGAATGCGTGCCCCTCCATGCATAGCCAGACCAAGCGCCGCCTGTCCCCCAGCGAACTCGACGCCCTACTGCGCGCCCCCAGCGGCATCGGCTGCCTGGAATCCGAGCTGACCGACGGCTGGTTCAACACCGCCTACCGAGTCGTTCTCGACGACGGCCGACCCGCTGTCGTCAAACTCGCTCCGCCAGCCGATGTCGCCGTCCTGCGTTACGAACCAGGGGCGGGAACAAGGACCCCAGCAATCCTCATTCTCTCTGCTCAGAGGCACTTTCTGCCTTCGCGATCACCAGTGGGACAGTCCGCTTCATGAAAGCGCGTGGCTAGCGACCTGACGGAAGCGGGGACATGGGGATCCGCTTGCGGGGCTCAAGGGTCGGGTCGCGCAGATCGTCGAGCATGGAGTGTGCGGTGCGGGCGCGGCTCAGGCAGTCCGGGTCGAGGTCGGCGACGAGCAGTTCCCGCCCGTCGGGCCCGGCCTCGGTGACGAGGCGGCCGGTGGGGTCCCAGACGGCGCTGCTGCCGCACGCGGCCCAGCCGCCCGTGGAGCCGACGTGGTTGGAGAGCACCGTGTACATGGTGTTGTCGAAGGCCCGGGCCGGGAACCACATCCGGGACTCGTGGTAGCCGTTGCCGACGCTGAACAGCGCGCCCACCACGTAGGCGTGGCAGCCGTCGAGTGCTGCGGCGCGGGCATGCTCCGGGAAGCCGGAGTCGTAGCAGACGCCGAGGCCGAGCCGCCAGTCGTCGATGTCCAGCGAGAGGCCGTGGTCACCGGGACGGTAGACGTCCCGCTCGGTGCGGAAGAGCATCTGCTTGTCGTAGCGGGCGGTCCAGGTGCCGTCCGAGTCGAGCACGAGGGCGGACACGGTCAACTCGCCGGCGTCGTGCACGGCTGTGCCGACGATGGCAACGGTTCCGGTGTCACGGCATGCCGTCAGCAGGGGGTCCAGCCGTTCGTCTCCCCCTGCCTGCACCGCGCGGCGTTCCGGGTCGGCGCGGATGAGGTCGGGCTCGTAGCCGGTGAGGAACTTCTCCGGGAAGACGACCACTTGGGCGCCCGAGTGTTCTGCGGACTCACGGACCATGGCGGCAGCGGTAGCGGTGTTGGCGACGATGTCACCTGGCTCGGGGCATGCCTGAGCTGTTGCGATGCGCAGTGGACGGGAGGGTAGAGGCACTGTGTGGGTCATGGTGTCGCACCTTGTTCAGCGTGGCGGGTCGACGAGTTGGTGTGAGGCGAGTTGCCATCGGGCGGGCAGTGACTGCGGTCGAAACCGGCCTCGCGGCCGTGCCGGTCAGGCGCGGACCTGCAGGACTTGCCGGACCCGTTCGCGCATTCCGGCGTCGCCGAGCGTCTCGACTTCGCGCCACTGTGCGCCGCTGACCTCTTCGGTCTGCAGCTCGACGACGTCCTGGTCCGTGGTGAACAGGTACCGGAAGTCGATGTGCCGGTGCTCCGGCTCGCCCTTTGCTTCGCTGGCCGGGATGGGGTGCACGTCGATGTGCACGGGCACGTCCAGGAGCGGGACGACATGGTGCGCCTGGATGCCGGTCTCTTCGGTCAGCTCGCGCAGCGCGGAGTCGCTCAGCCGCTCGTCCTCGGCCTCCAGATGCCCGCCGGGGGTGAGCCAGCGCCCCAGGGCCACGTGCCTGATGAACAGGACCCGGCCTTCGCGGTCGGTCAGGATCGCTCCCGCCGTGACGTGACCACGGAACTCCTTGCGGGATGTCAACTCGGCGTCCTGTTCCAGCAGTTCGAAGAGCGGTGCCAGAGCGTCGGCTTCCTGCGGATTCTCCTGAAGGTAGACTTCAGCGGTCTGCCTGATGTGGTCCTTGGTGATCATGCGTTCTCTCGTTCTGCTTCTGGCGGTGGCGATCAGCCGGTCTCGACAGCGGGACACTCTCAGTCGGCGGTCACCGAGACGATGCCGTCAGTCGTCGGGACGGGCAGGGGCTTGGCGTAGCAGCGGCTGAGCCGCTTGTGCTCGTACGGCGGGTAGTTGGGGATCGAGAGGTAACCGGCACGGGTGTACAGCGCGATGGCCTCCGGCTGGTGAACCGCCGTCTCAAGGCGCATCTCGGTATGACCCAGTGCGGCGGCGGTGCGTTCCGCCTCGGACAGGAGGCGGGCGGCGACACCTCGTCCGCGTGCCTGGGGAATGACGTACATGCGCTTGAGTTCGGCCGCGGTGTCCGGGGACGGGAAGGGCTGTACCGCACAGCAGCCGACCGGCCGGCCGGAGACCTCGGCAAGCAGGAAGCGTATTCCGGGGTGGATGTGGGAGCCGCCGGTGCAGGGTTCGTCGGGGTAGCGGGCGGCGAGGTCGGCATCCAGGTCGCGGACCAGTCCCAGAACTCTGGGGTCGTCGGACGCGGCGGGGGTGACGGTCAGTTCCTCGCTGGTCACTGAATGGGGGTCCCTTTGAGAATCAGGTCGAGCTGGGTTCGCAGGACGGTCCGTTGGAGGGCCGGAGGATAGGCGTCCGGATCGGTCACCGCGTTCAGGGCGAGACCGTCCAGGCAGGCGACGAGGGTGCGTACTCGGACGTCAAGGTCCGCTGATTCCAGCGGTTCCGGACAGGCGGCGTCGACGAGAGCGGTCAGGCGGCGGATCCAGGAGGCGTGGCTGCGGCGGTGCTCGCCGAACAGTGCTGGGTCGTTGCGGGTGGTGAGCAGGAACTGTGACCAGACGACGTCTTCGAGGTGTCGTTCGTCGTCCAGGGGCAGGGCCTGTTCGGCCACGGTGTACAGCGTCTCGCGGGCAGTGGCACCGGACGGGAGGGCATCGATGCGGGCCGCCATCCGGCGATGCATCTCGGTGCGGGCATGGGCCAGCAGTGCCTTCTTGTCAGGGAAATAGTGGGTGACCATGCCGGTGGTGCAGCCTGCGGCAGCCGCGACCGCGCGCAGCGTCAGCCCTTCCAGGCCGCTGTCCGAGACGACTTGCCATACGGCCTGGGAGAGCGCCTCCCGCCGCTCGTCGTGGTCGACCTGTCTCGGCATCTCGCCCCCTTTGCGTAACAGATGTTGCGTAATGGGCGCTACGCTACCACGGGGGAGAAGGAAGGCCCGCTCCTCGGGTGCGGGTCAGGCGCTGGAGACGCCCCATGAGCGGGGCTGCCCCGACAGAAACGTGTGGGTTCGCGGATTCCGGGAGCGGAGAGATGACGAACCCACTCGCCTGTCAGCCTTGGATGTGGTGTCGGGAGCGGGTTCGACGCGGGGCATTGGGGGTGACCGGTCGTGGTCGAGGATGATGCGGGAATGAATGATCAGGTTCCCGCCGTAATTCCAGCGCTGGTGTTCGATCGGGAGCACGCACCCGTGCTCGTCGGCGGCTCGGTAGTACCCAGGCGCTTCACGGTGGGCGGTGCCAGTGTCGTCATAGGCCCGGCCGGAATGGTGATCATCGCGGAAGCGAGTGACGCACCCGCCAAAAGCGGTGTGTGGAACGCTGAGGAGGTCCGCTTGATCGGGCCCGCACCGGCGCCGGTCACAGAGCGACTCATGGGGGCGCCCTGGGGTGTGGACGAAGGCTCGTTGCCGATCCACATCGCGGTCCGCGTCGGAGGTGAAGTCTTGTACCTGGGCACCGCCCAAGTGAGCCAGGCTGGCACCTCCGATGGCGTTCTCACCGACTGCGAACTGCGCTTTGAAGCACCCTTGAGCAGAGAACTCCTCAACCGAGTGCGCCCACCACTTCCACCTGAGCACTTGCCGGGCTTGGAGTGGCTGGGGAATGTGAACGGTGACCGTGCGGCAGCTCTCGAGCAGTTCGTCACCGGCTGGTACCCCACCACCGACGCCACCGAATCACCTGCCAGCGACTCCGCGTCACACCTTCCCGGTGGACTGAGACAGCTGTACCGGCTCGTGAAGCAGCGGCCGGGTGCCCTCGGAACCCAGAACAGGATCCTGCCCGAGCCAGACCTGCACACCGACCATCTCGGGGAGATGCTCGTCTTCGGCGTCGAGAACCAAGGAGGCTTCTTCTGGTCACTCCTGTGGACGCTTGAGGGACCTGAAGCCGATCCGACTGTCTGGTTCCGTGAATTCGACGAGGAGCCGATCGCCGAACAGGAACCGCTCAGCGGCTTCCTGATCCAGTTCTCCCTCTTCGAGGCCTCCATGGGCGCCGACTACCTCGCTCTGCCCCGCAAACTCACTGCACCACAGGTCGAGCAACTCACCGAAGCGCTGCACCTTGTGCCCCTGCGTCCCTTCTGGCCCTGGGCACCCACCCACTTCTATGTGGCCCCCGGTCTCGTCGTGCATGTCAGCAGCGAGGACGGGGAAGCATTCGATGCCTGGGCCGGCGCCACCCACCGAAGTGCCCTGGACCCGCTGGCCGACCTCCCTATCGACTGGAACCGCTTCGATGGCTGATTGTCTTACGAGACCAGCTGACGGCCCGCCGTGGTGATCACCTCAGCAGCCAGGCAGTCAACGGGGTAGTCGGGCTGTCCGTTCCGGGTACGCCGCAGCGACGTAGCGCATGGCGGTCTGAGCGGTGATCCGGAAGAGCCGCATCAGCTTGAGCGGATCGCCGGTGGCAAACGCCTCGTCGAGCATGCGGTCCTGGCGCAGGCCGACGAGCGTGACGTCCTTGGGCACGGCCTTACGAAGCAGAGTCCTGCTGACTGTCGGCTGGTCCGGATCAAGGGCCGTCTTCTGGCTGACGAGGAGATGCGGATTGGTTGAGGCCGGCCAGCGCTGGTGGCGGTAGGCCAGCCACTCGCTGGCAGGTCGGTGAGTGAACTCCTCCAGGTAGAGGGTGTGTCGCAGCAACCCGCGTTGGACTTCGAGGGTGCCGCGGGCGAGGCTCAAGTCGGTGGTCAGCAGCGTGCGGAGTTCTTCACCGGGCAACGCGTGGATGGCCACCAAAGCGATGATCAGACGGTTGAGTGGAGTCTTGGCCTGATCCATCAATCCAGCCAGGAGATCACTACGCATGGACTGCGGGAGTCCTTTGAGGTGACCGACCGACAGTTGACGGGTCGGATCCCGGAAGACCATCCGTTCCCGCTTGAGCGCCTGCGGGAACAGGTCAGTGACCGGGCCTGGAAGGTAGTTCGTGGCTGCGACGTGCAGCGACCGCCGGAAGGTGGAAGCCCAATCGTCGGAGCGATCGGCAGATTCAGTGCGGCGACCGCAGTCGGTTTGCGCTCAGACGGCCACAGAGGTGCTCGTGGGTGCTCGGCGTCGTCCCCGAACTCGCCCCGACCTCTTCGATGTACCACCACAGCAGGGCACGTCCCTCCTGCAACATGTACGCCTCGCGAGGCCGGGGCCCGGAACCGCGGGCCCCCTTCCCCTGGACGACGAAACGACCTCACTGGCCGTGCTCCCAGTGGATGTCGCCCATGCACACCCCGCACAGCTCCGCTGCGCGTACACCGGACAGGTACGCGACCTTGGTCATCACGTAGTCGCGGCACGCGACGAAGTACTTCCTTGCGTTCGGCAGGTCCTCGCGCCAGCGAGCGAAGAAGTCGCGCATCGCCGCCTGCGACGGGGGGATCCGAAGCCCGAAGTCCCCGCGGTGCCGCGGCCGGTTGAACAGGTCGATCGGCGACTCCACGGCAGCACCGAAGCGACGCATGATCTCGCCGGCATACCGCTGCTCAAGGAACGCAAAGTAGGCGTCAATCTTGTTGATCTTCGCACGCAGAGTCGACGCCGCGCGTTTCCCAGGCCCTCCGGTTCGGCTGCCCCCACGAGGCGAGCGCGGATTCCACGTGCTCGGCCACGACCATCCGCAACCGCCGCGACCAGCGCATACGCCGGGGCCTGTTCGTCCGCCTGAAGGTGTGCTCGATGCCCACGACCGGATCTTCGGTCTCGTCCTCGACCAGATCGAAATCCGCCGTGTGCGCTGGGCCGACCACTTCTTCGGGCAGGTCTTCGACCTCGTACAGGAAGAGTTCCTCACCTGGTGGATGTAGACGCCGCCGGGCAGGGTGAGCATGAGCAGGGCTGCGGCGCGGGCGCGGAGGGTGCCGAGGGCTCGCTCGGAGGGATGTCCCTGGTCGCGCGGCGGGGTGGTCACGCCGGTTCGGGCGCGGCCGTAGCGGTTGTCGTGCTTGGACGCACAGGCCGAGCTCTCGACCACGACATGCGGGCATCGGTCGGGTAACCGGAGCGCATTGCTGTGCCCCGGTCCCTCAGAACCCATGCCCGCTTTCCAGGCAACCGGCTCAAGCAAGCCCCAAGGGCTCACACATGCATGGTCCGGGTTGTTCCAGCAGTTGGTCTTCTCTGCGGGCGAGGGAGTGGCCAAGCCGGACCTGGCGGCCTACGAGCGGGGCACGGACAACTTGGCCTGCCGCCCCCTCGGATCGTCTTCTTCGACCACAGGCCGGAGACCGTCGAGGCCGCACGGCGCCACGGCTGGGACGGCCACGTCTCGACCGATGCCGCGGCCGCCCCGGGACGTGCTCGCGGGACGGCGACTGCTGGCGCCGCAGTATGCCTGCGGAAGGGGCTGACTTTGTGGCGGGCGGCGGCGGGTTCGGCCGGGACTCGTGGTGGTCCCCCCGCCCCCTGACGGAATCCAGCCGCTGTGATACCCATATGGCGTGGCAGAGGTGAGGCCGTCCAAGGCGCCGACGATCAACGACATCGCCCGGGAGGCCGGGGTGTCGAAGTCGGCTGTCTCGCTTGCCCTGCTGGGCCAGGGTCGGCTCAGCGAGGAGACCAGGGAGCGTATCCTTCGCGTCGCCCAGCGCCTGGGGTACGTGAAGAACGCCATGGCGCAGGGGTTGGTCGCCTCCCGCACGTTCACGCTGGGCATGCTGGTCCGTGATGCTTCACGCCCCTTCTACGGTCACCTTCAGACGCTGCTGCAGGCGCGCGCCGTACACCACGGATATCGGGTGGTCACCACCACCGGGGCGCGGGAGTTCGCGCTGGAGGAGGAGCGCCGGGGGCTGCAGACGCTGCTGTCCCTGCGGGTGGAGGGGCTGATCGTGTGCAGCGGTCTGCTGCCTGTAGACGACATCGTCCCCTTCACCGAGCGAGTTCCGACCGTGGTTGCCGGACGTCCGGAGCACCACCCCGCGGTCAGCAGTGTCTTCTGCGACGAGGAGGACGGCGCCGAGCAACTGGTCGACCATCTGCTCGGCCTCGGGCATCGAAGCGTGGTGGTGCTGCTGGTGCCCGAGCGGCAGTCCCTTACCGAGCACAGGAGGGGTGCCGCGATGGTGCGGCGGCTGCGCGAGGCCGGAGCGGCCGTCACCGAGGTGGAGGCGTCGACGCCCGGTGTCACGGCTGAGGGGGCGACGGCCGCCGTCCTCGGCGACCCGGCGGTAACGGCGGTCATGTGTCCGTCGGACTGGACCCTGGTCGCCGTCCTGGAGGCGTTCCGCGAGGCGGGGATCAGGGTGCCGGACGACGTTTCGGCGACGGGGTACGACGGCGTGGGGGAGTTGACCACCCCGCTGCTGGGCTTGACGACCCTGTACCAGCCTCTGGACGAGATCGCGAAGCGCGCTGTCGACCTGCTGGTGGAGCAGTTGGGCGTGTCTGCGCAGCCCGTCAGGCACATCGCCCTCAGGGGCACTCTGCGCGTTGGGACGACCACCGCCTCGCCCACGCGCCGGGCCCGGAGCTGAGCGCTCGGACCTCCTGGACGGGCACCACCCTGCTCCCGGCCCTCTTGCGCCGCCGGTGCCACCCCTGAGCGGGCACCGCCCGCGATAGCCGGCCGCCGGTGCGAAGACCCACCGAGTGCGGCTGCGCCGGCCTCGGACCACCAGAACATCTCCGAACGCCGGGCCCGCCGGGTCGTATCCCGGTCGCGTTCCCCCCGTCCGTTCACCGCCCAGCCACGAAAGCGCCGATCAGAGGTCTTGTCTGGAAAGCATCGCACAGGTACCGTGCTCGCCGTTGGTGGAACGCTCCACCATGTGTTGAAATGGTGCTGTACCGGGATGCAAGGGGCAGGGACATGTCCGAAATGAAGACAGCTCGAAAAGTGCCCGGGAGAGCCGGGCTCGCGGCCTCGGGCGTGGTTCTCGCCCTGGTGCTGAGCGCGTGCGGCGGTGGCGGGGCGGACAGCGGCGGCGCCGAGGCGGGTTCGGGCACCGGCGCGATCACGGTGTGGGCCCACCAGGGCCAGGACGCGGAGAACGCGGCCCTGCAGCGCGCGGTCAAGGGGTTCAACAGCTCCCAGAGCGAGATCAAGGTGTCGCTGAAGCTGCTGCCGACCGAGACCTACACCAGCACGGTGCAGGCCACGAAGGCATCCGGCATGCCGGACGTCCTCGAGATGGACGGCCCCACGATGGCGAGCTACGTCTACAACAACAAGATCTCGCCGATCGAGGACTACGTCAGCGTGAAGACGCTCTCCAACCAGACCGAAGCGGCGGTCAACGAGGGTACTTATCAGGGCAAGCGCTACGGGCTGGCCATGTACGACTCCAGCGTCGGCCTGTACGCCGACAAGAAGCTCCTGGAGAAGGCCGGTGTCTCCGTGCCGTCCGGCGGAAAGGGCTGGAGTGCCGAGCAGTTCACGTCCGTGCTGAAGAAACTGGCGGCGGTCACTCCGGGCGGCAAGGCCATGACCGCGGTCGGGTTCGGCAGCGAGGGCGGGACGTACCGGTACTCGCCCGTCGTGTGGTCCGCCGGTGGTGACCTGCTGAAGGACAGCAAGGCCACGGGCGTGCTGGACAGCGCCCCCGTGGTGGAGGCGATGAAGACGTTCGCCTCCTGGAAGCCGTACGTCGACCCCGACGCTGACGGCAACGCCTTCCCCAAGGGACGGGTCGCGCTCTCGTGGAACGGGCACTGGGTGTATCCGACGTACAAGGAGGCACTCGGCGATCGGCTCACCGTCGTACCGCTGCCGGACTTCGGGCACGGGTCGAAGGCCGGGGCCGGGTCCTGGGAGTGGGGTATCAGCCGGAGTTCGAAGAACGCCGCTGCGGCCGGTAAGTTCCTCGACTACCTGCTCGGCGACGCGAACGTGAAGGCCATG
This sequence comes from Streptomyces sp. NPDC093591, assembly GCF_044764885.1. Classification (NCBI taxonomy): domain Bacteria; kingdom Bacillati; phylum Actinomycetota; class Actinomycetes; order Kitasatosporales; family Streptomycetaceae; genus Streptomyces; species Streptomyces sp. NPDC093591. The sequence continues at coordinate 278,951 of NZ_JBIWIY010000010.1, read as the reverse complement.
ACGGACGCCAACGGTGCCCCGCCGGCGACCCGGAGCGTCGCCGCCGAGAGCACCCTCTACCGCAAGGGCGGCGCCCTGTCGGTGTTCGCCGACAACCTCGCCGCGCCCTGCACGTCCGGTGCGGTCGACGACGCCTGCCGGGCGGTCACCCGCCCGGTGACCCCGGGCTATCCGGTCATCACCTCCAGCTTCTCGCAGGCACTGCTCAACATCTGGGGCGGAGCCGACCCCGAGACGGAACTGCGCAAGGCGGCGACCGTCATCGACACCGACTTCGCCGACAACGCCGACTATCAGTAAACAGCAGGCGCTCGCACCACAGCCCGCACGTGTGACGGCCGCACCGCGGGGATCGATCCGCGCCCACCCGGCGGATCGATCCCACCGCGCCTCGTACAGCGGCAGCGCAGCACAGACAGGACAGAACAGGGACAGCCGGTGTCAAGATCACCTCATGTGCGGCAGACCGCACTCCATCCACCTCACGACGACCCACCGCCGAGCGAGCACAGTGAATCAGCCGGGCGGACGGTCCGGCCCCGCCCGGGCAGGGCAGCCGGTGTTCTCATGGCCCTGCCCGCCCTGGTGGGCCTGCTGGTCTTCCTGGTGGTCCCGTTCGTGGTCTCGATCGTTCTCTCGCTGTACAACGTCCGTCTCAACTCACCGGTACCGGCCGAGTTCTTCGGCCTGGAGAACTACCGGCGTCTGCTGACCGTTCCGGTCTTCTCCCAGCCGTTCCTGCACTCGATCCTGAACAACTTCACCTTCGCCGCGCTGGTCGTCCCGTTGCAGACCGGGGCCGCGCTCGGGCTGGCCCTGCTGCTGAACCGCAAGCTGCGCGGCATGACCGTGTTCCGCACGTTCTTCTTCATGCCGGTCGTGTATCCGATGGCGCTGGTGGCCATCATCTGGCGGCTGATTCTCGACCCGGGCCCGAACGGCCTGGTGAACGCCCTCTTGGGGCACCTCACCGGCGGGCTCCTCGGGCCCCACGACTGGCTGGGGTCGGGCAGCACGGCCATGCTGTCGGTGATCGTGCTGTCGATGTGGCAGGGCGTCGGCTTCCAGATGGTGATCATCCTGGCCGGCCTGCAACGGGTCCCCCGCGAGCTGTACGAGGCGGCCTCCGTCGACGGAGCGGGCCGCTGGCAACGGTTCCGCCACGTCACGCTACCCGGAATCCGCAACACCCTGGTGTTCGTCGCGACGATCACCACGATCGAGGCGTTCCGGGTCTTCGACCAGATCTACATCCTGATCACCACCGCCGGACTCGACGAGAAGTCGACCCAGACCATGATGTACCTGGCAACCATCACGGCGTTCGACCAGCAGAACGTGGGCCGGGCCTCCGCCATCTCGATGATCTTCTTCTGCATCGTCCTCGCGGTCACGCTGCTCCAGCGGATGGTTGTCCGTCAGCGGAAGGACGCGGACGCATGACACACCCCCCAGCCGCCCGGCGCACGGGACAGATGCTGCGTACCGGAGCGAACTACGCGCTCATGACGTGTCTGACGCTCCTGTTCGCGTCTCCGGTGCTCTATCTCTTCATCGGCAGCCTCAAGCCGTCGGCGCAGGTGCTCGACGGCCTGTCCGGCCTGATCCCGCGCGACCTCTCCTTCGACAACTACATTGGCGTCCACGACAGTCTGAACTCGCCGAGCACTGGGTACCTTTGGCACTTCCTGCTGGTGTCACTCGTGGTCACGGGGGCCGTCGTCGCCTCGGGGCTCGTGGTGAACTCACTGGCGGCCTACGCCTTCGCCCGGCTGTCGTGGCCCGGCCGCGACGCGCTCCTCGTCATGGTCATCGCATTGATCGCGGTGCCGTTCGAGGCGGTCGCGGTACCGCTCTTCTACATGCTCAACGACGCCCGCGACACCCTGCACGTGCTGGTGCTTCCCTTCATCGCGAACGCGTTCAGCATCTTCCTCTTCTACAGCCACTTCATCGACCTGCCGAAGAGCACCGAGGAGGCGGCGCTCATCGACGGCGCGGGCCCGTGGCGCATCTTCTTCTCCATCGTGGTGCCCAACAGCAAGCCGGCGTTCGCGACGGTGGCGATCCTGACCTTCCTCTCCCAGTGGGGCTCGTTCCTCTGGCCGGTCCTGATGGTCTCCGACCCGTCCGTGCGCACACTGCCGCTGGAGCTGAGCGTCTTCTCCGCCCAGTTGCCCGTCGACTGGGGCCGCGTCTTCGCCTTCGGCGTCATCCTCGTCGCGCCGGTCCTGATCATTTTCGTCCTGTTCCAGCGCTGGTTCGTGGAGAGCGTGGCCAACAGCGGCCTGAAGGGCTGACACGACACGGCACACCACCTGTGCCCGCCTCGAACCGCACCGCGTCGCACACTCCTTCCGGCGCCCCCTTCCGATGGGAAACCCATGCGATACGCACCCCCAGGGCTGTGCCTGAACGACTTCGACCTCATCACCGTCGAGGACGGCTACATCGCCCTCCACCTGCAGGGTCCGTGGACCCGCAGGTTCGACCACACCCACATGGAGACCTCCTACGGTCGTGCCTTCTCCACAGATCTGGTCACCTGGGAACCCCTGGGACCGGGCTTCGGAGTCGGCGCGCCGGGCCGCTTCGACGACACAGCCGTGTGGACGATGCACGTCTTCCCCGCCGAGGGGCGTACGGCGATGGCCTACACCGGCGTCACCGAGCGCGGCTGGCTCGACCAGACGATCGGCCTGGCCTGGTCCGACCGTGCCGAGGGCACCGGCTGGCGGCGGGCCCGCCCGGATGAGCCCGTGGTGCGCGCCGATCCTCGCTGGTACCGGGTGGAGGGAGCGCACCAGGCATGGCGGGACCCGTTCGTCGTGCGCGACGACGAGAACCCCGGCTGGCTGATGGTGATCTGTGCCAGCGACGCACGGCTGCCTGCCGAGCGAAGCGGCTGCGTCGCGTTCGCCACGTCGGACGACCTCCTCAACTGGACGGTCCACCCGCCGTTGATCTCACCTGGCGACATCGACCAGCTGGAGTGCCCCGTCCTGGAGCGCACCGCGAACGGCTGGCTGCTGCTGGGCTGCAACCACGGTGACTACACCTTCGAGGCATGGGAGGCCCCCCGACTGCGCGGCCCCTGGACCCGCGTCGGCCGCGTCGCGCCGCCCGGCAGCTACGCCCCCCGCGTCACCACTGCTCCGGACCGGCGGCGCGTCGTGCTGCACACCGTGCCCCGGCGCGTCGGCCTCACCGACGCGGGGGCCCGGTGCCGGGGCATGCTGGCCCAGCCGAAACTGCTCGCCAACGACGCCGACCACGGCTGGCACCTGCGCTGGTGGGACGGGCTCGACCCCTGGATCGGCCCGGACGTCACACACACCGGCGAGCCCGTCCTGAACGCCGTCACCGACATCGACTGCGCGGGCGGCGACATGGACGTCCTGCTCCGCGAACGCGACGCGGGCGAACCCGTCGTCCTGCGGCTGCGCGGCCAGGAGATATCCCTGGCCAACGCAACGGGCGGCCCCCACCTCAGACACCTGCCTTGCCCTGTCCGGGAGCTACGGGTGCTGACGGTGGGGGAGTACATCGAGGTCTACGCCGACGGAGTGCACGTACTGAACGCGAGCACCTACTCCGGCCGGAGCACCGTCATCCGCCGCCACGGCCGCGCCGGCGCCGACGGCCTGCGGGTACGGCGGCTGCTGCTGCCCGACCCCCTGCGCGATGACGCCTCCGCCGTGTGGCGCGCTCCCGAACCGCGGTAGCGGGGAGGGGCGGTGGCACGGCCTTCACCGATACGCCTGCTCGACGGCCTGGAGGGCACCGAAATCCAGGACGTTCACAGAACGGGCCTGGGGGAGGTTCCAGCCGAACTTTCGTTGGCCGGGAGGGGCGTCTGGCCGGAGGCCGGCCGCTGTTCCCGGCAGCGCGAGGGGCGGTACGGCGGCCACGGGCCGTCCCCGTCCGGCCGCCGCTTGCGGCATCGGCGACTTCCGCCCACCAGGCGGCGGATCGATGACGCGGCACGCGAGATGGAAGCCGCCCGGCCGCGCTCCGACACCGACCTCGCCGATCCGTCGAGCCCACGCCAGAAGAAAAAGGAAACCCGTGATCTCGCAATGGGAACTGGTGATACGGATCCTCGTGGCCGCCTCCGCAGGGCTGGCCCTCGGACTCGAACGCGAGTGGGGCGGGCATCCCGCCGGAGCCCGCACCCACCTGCTCGTCGCGGTCGGGGCATGTCTGTTCACCCTGTCCGGTGGCTACGGGCTCGACCCGGTCCACACCGCCGGCACAGACCCCACCCGGGTCGCCGCTCAGGTCGTCTCCGGTATCGGCTTTCTCGGAGCCGGCGCCATTATCCAGTCCGGCGCGTCCATCCGCGGCCTGACCACGGCGGCGACCGTGTGGATCAGCGGCGCGCTCGGCGTGGCCGCCGGCGCCGGGGTGTACCTGCTGCTCGCCGCTGGCCTGGCCACCGTACTCGCGGCCCTGGTCGGGCTGTCGGCCACCCGCAGGCTGCTGAGGCGGAGGAGGCCGGGCAGCCTGGAAGTGGATTTGCTCTATGAGCAGGGCTCCGTCGCGCTCGGCCCGCTTGTGCGGGGTGTCACCGAGCTCAAGGGGCGCATCGACGAGCTGGTCGTGGAGGCCGACCCCGACCCGCCCGGACTGCGGCGCGTACTGCTGCGCGTGCGCGTCCGTGACCGTACGGCCCTGCAGGCCCTTATGTCGTCGATCCACGAGCGGCCGGAAGTCCACGCCGTCTCCGTCCGGTGACAGGTGCCCCCGCGGAACCGGAAATCTCTCTCACTGACCCCTTTGCACGCCCCACGAGCGTGAAGGTAGCCTCACCTCACGATGGTGGAACGTTCCATCAGATCGCGATCCAGTCCCCCGACCGCACGCCACTCCCAGCCCGCGGCCGAACCACAGGAGCAACCGATGAACCCTTCGACCCCCTACCGTTACGGCGTCTTCCTGCGCCCCGACCCCACCACCTGCGCCCTGCTGGCCCAGTTGCATCTGCTGATGAAGCAGCAGTACGGCCTCGTGTCCTGCGCCGCCTTCCCGCCCCACGCGACCTTGGCGGGCAGCATGCACACCCTCGCCGACCCCACCGAGGTGGCCGATCGGGTCGGCGAGGCACTGCGCGGAACGCGTCAGTTCACGGTGTACAACAGTGGCTTTGAGCAGGGCACCCAGGGCGTTTCCTACAACGTCCACGACCTGCCGGACGGCACCGTCAACCGCCCCATGGCGGACCTGATCCTCACCGCACACAAGGCATTCGACGGCATCTCCCTGCCGCCCGACCACTTCCCCTTCATCGACATCGAGCCGGCCGAATTCCGGGCCCACCTGTCCGTCGTCGCCCACGAGATGCTGCTGCGCCCCGACCTCCTGCCGGAGGTCACCGAGTTCGTCGAGCGACTCGGCTGGCAGCCCCCCGCCTCCTTCACCGCCGAGACCGTCTCCCTCTTCCGCTTCCACAGTCCGGACTGGCAGGGCCACTGGTGGACCACCCTCACATGGGAGCACGTCCGCAGCTGGACCCTCGAAACCGCCGCCGGCTGATGACGGCCCCGGCACGGCAGGAGGAGGGCGGCAAGGTGGACAGTGGCGGAACGTGCCGAGGTCCCCAAGGGCACAGATAGCGAGGACCGCCTGGTCGTCGTCGAGGGCAACCCGGACGTCGTCTGCTGCTCAAGCAGCTCGGCGAACTCGCCGACGCCCACACCTAAGCCTCGCCGGGGACGAGCGCCTGGAACTCGTCCCCGGCGACATCGTCTGCATCAAGAAGAACGCTCCAGCATTCGAGGCCGTCATGGCCAGGATCCGGTTCCGTGAAACGGACTCGGAGGATCCAGAGGCCGACCGGAGGCCGTCCTCGCGGATCGTGCGTATTCCTCCCGCGCAATCCGCGGGCATCTCCGCCGACGCTGCATCCGTGCCGTCATCCCGTAGCCCGCCGGCCAGGTCGGACACCCCCTGCGGCCAGTCCAGCCGGTCTTCTGTATTTAGCCTGGTCAACGGCCTGGCGGTGGGGAGTGTAGCGGGGGTAGGCATGGGTGGGGCGGACTTGGGCCGACCGTCCCATCAACGTGTGCCCGCGCCGCATGCAATGACAGCGTCGGGCACGTGCCTTGTGGCGACGCCTTCATTGGGACCCGTGCACGGCGTGGTCGCGGCGCGCAGGACGGCGGCGTGGTTGAGCTCGTCGCAGACCACGCTGCCGAGAGCGGGATCCCGCTCCGGCCGTCCGGCCGCGACGGTGGGCACATGCCCGGTGAACGGCGTGATGTCCTGCGCGGGCAGCATGCCGCTGCACACGACGAGCCCCTCGATCCCCAGTGCCAGCAGCGTCTGCGGTGTCCGGCGTTCCTCGTCGACAGCGAAGGTTCCGCTTGGGTCGCCGCCGCCACGCGATATCCGCGTTGGGCGGCGCGTTATTCGAGTGCCGCGTGCAGGTGGGCGTAGAAGGGGTTGGCGGCGTCGCGGACCAGGACGCCGAGGGTCTGGGCGCGCTGGGAGACCAGGCTCTGCGCCCTCGCGTTCTTGACGTAGCCGAGGCGCTGGGCGGCCTCAAGGATCCGCTGCCGCGTCTCCTCGCTGATCCGTCCCTGGCCCAACAGGGTCCGTGAGACCAGGGGCTTCGACACCCCCGCCTCTCGGGCGATGTCGATGATGGTCGGGGCCTTGGCCGACTTGTTGCCAGTCTTCGGAGGCAGTATTACCAGCCGTCATCCGAGCTGGTAGCAGTGAGCGTCGACGTCCGGCAGCGCCAGCTCCTGCCGCCCTGCGCGCAGCACCGTCGCCGAGGGTTCGAAAAGCCGGTCCGGAAGCGCGCTCGGCTCCACCCACTCCCGCATCCGGATCTTCTCGGGCTCACACACCGCCGGCTCTCCCGAGACGTCCGTCGCCTCCCCCACCGCGGCTGCGGAGACCCACGTCACCCCGCGCAGCCGTCCATTGCCACGGCGACCGTTCGCGCGGCCCGCGGTTCGGTCACCAGCCCCGTCTCCTCCCGCAGTTCACGGGCGGCCGCACTCTCGAAGCTCTCGCCGGGATCGACCTTGCCGCCATGTAGCTCCCAGCGGCCGTCGTGGCCGAGCCCCAGAAGGATGAGGCCGGTGGTGTCGAGGACGATCACTCCAATGCCCGTGACGCGTTCGGCGTGGGTGCCGCCCGGTCCGCCCGGTCCGCCCGGTCCGCCCGGTCCGGGAGATCCTCGCACCGCAGCCTGCCGACGGTACCTGCGCCGTCCGGGGCGGCACGACCTGCCGGCCGCTGTCGCGGCAGCAGTCGGCGTTCGGCAAGCACCTCTCGGGCGGCCGTGACACCGGTCCAGACGTGCCCGTCCCACCCGTGACGCCGTGCCGCCTTGACGTTCTCCGGCCGGTCATCGAAGAAGATGATCCGAGCGGGCGGCACACCGAGGAGCTCCGTCGCTCGCTCGTAGGCCGCCGCCTGCGGCTTCGCCAGCCCCTCACGTGCCGAGAAGACCAGTTTCTGGAACAGCCCCGACCAGGCGCACTGCTCCGCCGTCTCCGCGAGTGCCAGCGGCGCGTTGGACAACAGCCCGAGTCGCAGGCCGTGCCTCCGTAGGTCTTCGAGCAGCAGCAGGGAGTCGGCGGCCAGTACTGTCCACTCCCGTGCATCGGCCCGCGCCAACGCCGCCGCGGTCCCGTCGACAGGCGCGACACCCGCACCGGTGGCCACTGCACCCCAGTACTCGGCTTCCGGACATCCCAGGTCGTAGGCATCGCGGTGCGCCCAGTACACCTCGGTGAGCGCCTTCACGTCGACGGTGTCGGGACCGAGGAGGCGGGCCAGAGGCTCTATCGGGTCGGCCGGACGCGCCAGCACTCCGCCCAAGTCGAAAACGACCGCGTCGTAGGGCGCGGGTCTGTCAGTCATCTCAGTGCTGGAACGTTCCATCATGGAATGAGTGTATCGCGATACAGCAGATGTGATGTGACGGATGCCTTCGGCTCATGCGAGCCGTGCTGTCGGGGCCGCTGAACCACGATGAGGACGTCCTGGGCGGCGCCGTCGCCTTCAGCACCGGCGAACGAAGTCGCTAGTCACTACGAAGCCCTCGGACTCGTACAGGGCCCGGGCCCTCAGGCTGTCGATCTGCACGTCCAGCCAGACGTCACGTGCGCCGTGATGTCCGCGGGCGTGGGCGACGGCGGCATCGCGGAGGGCACGTCCCCGGCCCGCCCGGCGCCGGGCGGGGTCCACGACGTGCCTGTGCAGTTCGACCGTGCCATCGGCTCGGGACAGTCCGGCGGGCACGATGAATCCCACAGGGGTCCCGGCATGGACAGCGATGAGGCGTTCCTGGTCGGGGTCGGCCATGGCGTGTTCGTGCCAGGTCCGTGCGCTCTTGCCTGGCCATGGAGGTGTCCGGGTCACTCTCCCAGGCGGCCACACCGCCGAGGTCTTCGGCAGTCGTGGGGCCCAGCGTCAGGGCGGGGGAGAGGCGGCCGTTACGTTCGCGACACGGTGCGGAGGTGTCCTGGTGATTCAGGCTGCGGCTCACGCTGTCACTCTTCCGGGGATGTGGTGCGAGGTGTCGGTGGGGTGTGAGGCGGCGTCGAGCGGGGCGGGTGCCGCTGGGCACGCCGAAGCCGAACGGTGGCGTTGGTGGGGTGCGGTGTGTGCCGGTGACGGTCTGGCTTTCGCAGCAGCAGGGCCCAGTGACCAACGGCGGCGCAGACTCCGAGAACCGTGCAGGCGGCCCACAGGGTGTCGGGGCCGAAACGGTCGATGACGATGCCGGCGCACAGGGGCGCGGCCATGGTGGCGGTGGCCCAGGACAACGCGTGGATGCCCTGGTAGCGGCCTCGGGCAGTGCTTGGCGAGAACCGTGCGATCAGGCCCATGTTCACCGGCGAGTGCACGATCTTCCCGAGGGTCCACACCACGACGGCGATCGCGTACACGGCCGCGCCTCCGGCGAGCGCGTTGAGGCCGAAGCCGCCTCCGCACAGCAGTGAGGCAAGGACGAGTAGACGGCCCGGGTCCGAGCTTTCGAGTCTGCGGCGAGCGGCAGTTGCAGGGCGACGATGAGGATGCGGTTCAGGCTGATCACCAGCCCGTACTGGGCCGCGGTGAGGCCGTTGCGGTCCATGGCCACCGGCAGCCCGGCAGCCGCCTGCTGGAACACCACGATCAGGAGGAAGGACAGGCCCACGGCCGCCAGGAACGGCCTGTCTCGCAGGACCATCCGGAGTCCGGTGTTTGTCTCATCGGCACCTTCACCTTCGGGGTCCGCCGGGTCGGTCATGGTCTCCGGGAGCCTGGTGGCGATTACGAGCGCGGCGAGCAACGTCGCTGCGGCCTCTATGAGGAACAGCCACCGGTATCCGTAGGAGGAGATGAATCCGGCGCTCGCCGCGGCGAGGCCGAAGCCGACGTTGACGACCCAGTAATACAGAGAGAACGCCCGCACCCGGTCTGCTGGAGGAACCAGGTCCGCCATGACCGTCTGCACCACCGGGCGGGAGGCGCTGCTCGCCGCGCCGGCCGCGCATGCGAGTAGGGCGATCAGCAGGGGCTGGTCCGCGAAGCCCAGAGCCGCGGTCAGCCCGGCCGCCGCCACGTGTGCGACGAGCAGGGTGGCCCTCCGCCCCACCCGGTCGGCCAGCATGCCGCCCACCACGGAGATGGCCGCGCCGCCGGCTCCGAAGAGTGCCGTGACCAGTCTGGCGAAGCTCGCCGAGTAGCCGCGCTCCGTCGTCAGATACAGGACCAGGAAAGGTGCGACGAAGGAGCCGAGGCGACTGATCAGAGTGCTCGTCCACAGCCACCAAAAAGGGCGCGGGAGCCCGGAGACGGCCTGTCTCATCTGCCGGCGGCCGGGGTCGTGTGCGGTGCCTCGGCCGTGAAGCGGCCCCGGCTTGCGGGCGGCGGGCTGCTTGCCCCGGCGTCGGCGAGGTCACGGCGCCATGCGGCCTCGTCGGCCAGCGCTCCGGTCTCGCGGTACCGGCGGACCTGCGGCGCATCGGACAGGGCCTCGGCGGCTTCGGCGACCGGCACCGGCCGGAAGCCGAGCCGCTCCCAGAACGGTCCGGCGCCCGTGGAGAACAGGTATGCCGTACGTCCTCCCCGCGCAGCCGCTTCCGCGAGGACATGCTCGACCAGCCGCCGTGCGGCTCCGCACCCCCGAAGATCGGCGCGGACGGCGACGCTGCGCAGCAGCACACGGTGGCCCTGCCGCTCCAGGCCCGCAGCCATGGCCGGGCCTGCCGTGTCCCTGGTGAGCCAGTACAGGGTGCCGGGCGCGAGGACGTCCTGGGGGGAGAGCCCCTGGTCCGTGAGGAAGGCCGTGAGCTCCTCCCGGTCCGCCGACCGGGCTGCGGGCAGCGGCAGGGGCTTGGCGTAGCAGCGGCTGGGCGACTTGTGCTGGTACGGCGGGCAGTTGGGGATCGGGAGGTAGCCGGCCCGGGTGTACAGCGCGATGGCCTCGGGCTGGTGGACGGCCGTTTCCGGGCGCATCAGTACCGCATCAGTACGGCGCGCATCAGACATGCGCCCACGCTGAGCCCCACGGACGCTGAAGCCCAGTACTAACTTCTGCAATGATGTTTTAGCCTCCCTACACTGTACGGATGGACGTACGGCAGTTGCGGATCCTGCGTGAACTGGGAGAACTCGGCAGCGTCAGCGCAGTCGCCGAGGCCCTGCTGGTGACGCCGTCCGCGATCTCACAGCAGCTGCGGCTGCTGCAACGCTCGATCCCCGTCCCGCTCACCGAACGCTCCGGGCGGCGGGTGGTCCTCACCGACGCCGGCCAGGCACTGGCCGACGCGGCAGTCGAGGTGGAGACCGCACTGGCCCGGGCTCGGCAGACGATCACCGATTTCCTTGAGCAACCGGACGGCGACGTGTCGGTCGCGGCGTTCCACAGCGCGGGCGCGACCTTCTTCCCCCTGCTGTTGCGCGGTCTGGCCGGGCCGGACAGTCCCCGGCTCGTGCTCGCCGACGAGGACGTGGCCCAAGACCGTTTTCCCCGGCTCACCCGAGACTACGATCTGGTACTCGCCCACAGACTCGACCATGCTCCGCCGTGGCCGCGCACCGTCACGGTCACCCCCCTCCTCCATGAGCCCCTGGGCGTGGCCCTGCCGGCCGGCCACCCCCTGACCGGCAAGACACGGCTCTCCCCGCAGGACGTAGCAGGCCAACCCTGGATCACCGTCCACGACGGCTTCCCCCTGCTGGCCACCATCGAGGCCATCGGCACCGCAGCGAACCGCCGAGTCGACATCGTCCACCGCATCAACGAGTTCTCCGTCGCCGCCGAGGCCGTCGCAGCTGGCGCTGGTCTCGCCCTGATGCCGCGCTGGACCGCCCGACGCCACCAGGCGATCGTCCTGAGACCACTCAGCGACGTACACGCCCAACGCCACATCGACGCGCTCCACCGCCCCGAGCGCACCGCCCGCAGAGCCGTCCGAACGGTCCTCGCCGAACTCCGCCGCGCTGCCGCGCAGATCCAGAACCCGGACGCCGACATCCCACCGGGCCCAGAAGCCGACACCGGCGGCGTGCGGGCCGCGCAGAAACAGTAGCCTTCCCCCGCGAAGGCGGGCAGCCGCAACGAGTAGCGGATCATCGCGACATCGAAGGCGTCCGTGCGACGTCGTCCCAGTTGGCGCAGAACCTCCAGCCCGCTGCCAAAGGACCAACGGCCAAGGTCGAATGCGTCAATGGGGCCTGTACGGAGATCCATGCGTACGGCATTATGGGAGCGCTCCCACACCCTGTGCAATTACGCCCTGCGCCTACCACCGAAAGAGTGCTGCCCCATGCAGAGCCTGACCAAGCGCCGCCTGTCCGCCGCCGAGCTGGATGCCTTGGTGCGCGGATCCACCGGCGTCGGGTGCCGCCTGGAGACGGAACTGACCGACGGCTGGTTTAACAGCGCGTACCGCGTCCGGCTCGACGACGGCCGAGCGGTTGTGGTGAAGCTCGCGCCGCCCGCCGGCGCTCCGGTACTGAGATACGAGCGCGGCATCATGGCGACCGAGGCTATGGTCTACCGGCGCCTCGCGTCCCTTTCCGGTGGCGGGGTGCCGACCCCCGCACTGCTGCACGCGGGAGACGGATTCCTCGCCGTCTCTGTGCTGGAGGGCACCCCCTGGGACAAGGTGGCCGACCGCCTTCCCCTCACCGCCCGGACGGCTCTCCGCCGCGAGCTGGGCGCGATCACCGCCCGCCTGCACGCCCTGGCCCCCGAAGACGGCCGGTTCGGCTATCCGGCCCCCGAGTCCGCGCTGTCCGCCCCCGACTGGCGGACCGCGTTCACCGCCATGGTGGACGCCATCTTGGACGACGCCGAGCGCTGGCAGTCCGCGCTCGGCGTACCGCCCGCCGACATACGGACCATGGTGGCCGAGGGCGGGTACGCCCTCGACGAAGTCACCGAGCCGCGTCTGATCCACTTCGACCTGTGGCCGGGCAACATCTTCGTCCACGTCCCCGCCGGGAACGCCTCGGACCCCCGGATCACCGGCATCATCGATCACGAGCGGGCGTTCTGGGGCGACCCGGCCGCCGAGCTGGTCTCCCTGGCGTTCGGCGGGGCCGCCGGCCCGGACAGTGACCTCGTCGCGGGCTACGTCCAGGCCGGGGGCCGCCTCGACTTCACTCCCGCCTTCCGCCACCGGCTGGCGCTCTACGGCCTCTACCTGGGCCTGCTGCTCGTCGTGGAGTGCGGCCCCCGCGGATACGACGCGGACCACCTCGCCTCCTGCCGCCGCACCCTGAACGACCACTTCGCCGAACTACGCGCACTGGGATAGGCGAGTGTTCGAGCTTCCGCCTGGAGTCGGGGGACGACGTTGCCCTTGCCCCCAGGTGAACTCCGAGGACGGCTGCTTTTACCTCTCCCACGAGCCCGGTCTCGGTGTCGAGCTGGACGTGGACGCGGCGGCGGAGTTCCCGCAGCAGCAGGCCGGACGCGACTTCGTGCTGGACAGTGGGCCCTGCGAGGTCGGCGTCGAGTCGACCATCGCCGACGCCACGGGCGATGTTCCGAGCGTCCTTCGGCCCGGTGGGGGGTGACGCGCGAGGACCTCGAAGCGGTGCTGGGGTGCCCGCTTGCGGTCCGTTCGACGAGCCGTGTTCGGGTCCCGGGCCAGCATTCGTCCCACTACACGCCGCGAGCGCGGGCGTCCTCGTCGAGCCCGAGAAGGTCGTCGCCGAAGCGGAGCTCGCGCAGGAACTGGGGCACCGGGTGGGCGTCCTTCTTGCCCCCTCGCTCGCCGATGCCCCGGTGAAGGCGCACGCCGTGGTGGCGGTTCCTGGTTCGATGGCCGCCTACGCGCGCGGGCTTTATGGGTTCCTGCGCAGTCGAATGTCAGTGCCGGGGGATCGATCACTGACGACTTTCAGTCCTCGGCTGGCTGGACCAGGCGGAACATGCCGGTCATGTCGCCGCGGGTGAACCCGTTCCGCTGGTAGAGCGGGACAGCTCCATCCGTGGCGAACAGCCCGACGAATGCCGTGGACGGTGCGGTGCTTGCCACATGATCGAGCAGCCGACGCACCAGCGCCGTGCCAATGCCGGCTCCCTGGTAGGCGGGCAGTACGGCGAGGTCCTGGACGTAGAAGTACTTGACGCCGTCCCCGACCAGGCGGCCCATGCCGACGACATGGTCGCCGTCCAGGGCGACCACGCCAGCCAGGGATCCGGCCAGGGACGCGGGCATCGTGTCCCAGTCGAATGCGGATGTCCAGCCGACCGCTTCGGCGAGTCGGCGGTGCTCGGCCAGGGTGGGCAGACGGTCGAGCAGGATGAACGTGTCGATCACATGGCTGATCGTCGGGCAGCAGTGTCGGCGGTAGCAAGCGATTTGCCCGGCCCGTATCCTTCATTCGCGCGGCGCGGGCACCGTCACAACCACTCGTCGATGGCGGCGATGTGCACGGTGGCTTCGTAGCGGACGGCGAGTTTCGGCACTCAACCGCGTGGCGCTCGCGGTAGTCCGTCTTGTCGAACTTCGGCGGACGGCCGCCGCAGGAGCCGAGTTTTTTGCGGTTGCGGACATGATCGGCCTTGTCCGGAATGGTGCAGCGGATCCCGCGTCTGCGACGGTAGGCACGGTTCTTCCGGGAGGCATACGCCTTGTCGGCGCGCACGTGATCGGATCGGGTACGGGGTCTGCCCGGCCCGACGCGGGGGTACAGAGATCGCCTTCAGGACGGGCTCGAACTGCGGTGAGTCCCCGCGCTGACCGGCCGTGATCACGATCGACATAGGCTTTTGCCCCTGCTCGACGGCCAGATGCAGCTTGGTGGTCAGGCCGCGTCGTGAGCGCCCCAGGCCATGGTCGTCCGGCTCGATGGCGATGCCTCCGGGCGGTTCCTTCTGCAGATCCCCCTTTTCCTCGCCCCAGCAGCATGCTGACGTGCCCGGCAGGCGGTGGAGTCGACGCTGATGTCCCAGGTGATCAGGTTCTTGGCGTCGGCCTGGGCCTGCAGCTCGGTGAAGCCCCGTTTCTACGTGCCGTCCCGCTGCACGCGCCGGAACAGGTCATTCACCCGGCCCCAGGGCCCATACCGCTCCGGTCATGCATGCCGCGGGGTCGGCGGATTCATGCTTCCGGCCTAAAGGAGCAACGACTCCGGAGGCCGTTGCTCTTTCCCGGAGTGAGGGGATTGCTGCCGAGTGACAGCGTGTCAACTTCCCGCAGTCGACTGGAAAACAAGGAAATTCTAGCCGAACTTCCCTCAAGGTGCATGCCTCTTCGTGTGGGTTGCGCTCGGTTGTGCGCTGCTTCTGAAGGCAGTTCGCCGACGGCAGACCAATTCGAAGTGGCACGGACTGGAAATGCTTGCCAGGACCATGCCAACCTTGATCATGTCGGCACGAGGGACTATCGGAAGTGTCGCAGGACAAGAGGCCAGACCTCGCACATGGCTGCTCGTGAGGGCTTCCGGCGGGTCGGCCCTCATATGTCTCGCCACGCGCTAATGATGCTTCGCGCAGGTCTGTAAAGGGTGCCTCGGCCTTCCCCGGAGGCTTATAACACGCAATCCCCGGTTACCAAAACCGGGGATTCTCCGGAGTATTGACCTTGTTCGTCGGCGGCGACGCCGAGAACGCCTTGCCGTGAAGCAACTGCAGCCCCCAAAAGAGGAGTTTCCGCCTGTGTCCAATGCCATCGTCGACAATAGGTTCCTGCTGTCGGATCAGCAGCGTGATGCTCTGCTGGACTGGATTCGCCAACGTCCTTGCAACGGACGCCCGTTGCATGCCTTCCTGTCATCCGTCGCGTTCGCGGCGCTGAGGCAGCAAGAGGCCCTTGCCCTGCGAGTTCGTGATGCGCATCTGCCCGACGAAGGACCTGGTGACCTGGTGATTCGCCCCCGTCGCCCGAGGGACAGGTCCGAGGCAGTGGAGGGCGACGATGCCCCGCGGGTCGTACCCGCGTGCCCGGAGCTCGTAGAGGTCCTGAGGCAGGAGGTCGCCCGGCGCGGGCTTCACCCCGATGACGCGTTGTTCACCTGCGATGACGGCCGGCCGCTGTCTGGGGCGGTCTACCGAAGGGCATGGAACCAGGCGCGGGAGGCGGTCCTGGAAGCGCACGAAATTGATTCGCCGCTTGGTCGGCATGTCTCTGGCCTCCGAGACGCCTGCATCTCCAAGTGGCTGGGCCAGTACTGCACTGGCTTCAAGGGCTTCGTGGTGGCTGAGCGCGTCGGCGTCAGTGCCCCCTCGCTCGTCCGGCGCTTCCCGCACTGTTTCCGGACGTCGGGTGACATCGCCAACGACCTGATCGAAGCCGCTTTCACCACGACGGGCCGGGAGGGCGACAAGAGATGCACAGCCCGGCACGCCTAGGGGTGCCTCCATCCGCAGCCTGACGACCGACCTCCCCTCCTTTCAGCACTGGATGCAGGCGTAAGAGCCTCGCGCTTACGCGCCCGCGGCCCCCACCTCCTCACAGAAGACCTCCCATGCCTGCACGCCCCCAATCTGCTTCCTGCACCGCACCGCACTCCACCGGCGCCACCCGCAAAGCGTTCCTGAACGTCAGCGACGCAGCCGAATACCTCGGCCTCTCGCCCCACACCCTGTATGTCTGGAGGCACCGACGCCAAGGACCGCCGAGCTTTCGTATGGGCCCACGCGGCCGCGTCATGTACCGGTTGGAAGCTCTCGACGCCTGGATCCGTGAACAGGAGCAGGCCGACTCGGCCCGTGGGGAGCATCGGAACGTAAATTAGCGGTAGCGGGGCGATCTTGATTCCGGTTCGGTGACGTGCCTGTTTTGCCTGTTCAGCGGGCTCTACGGTCCTCGGCATGCCTGTTGAGTACCTGTCTGCTGAGCAAGAGGCCCGCTACGGCCGGTTCGCCACGGAGCCGTCGCCCGGCGAGCTGGAACAGTTCTTCCGCCTGGACACCAAAGCCCTGGGTCTGGCGCGGGCGAAGCGCCGTCCGGCGACTCGGTTGGGGTGGGCGGTGCAGTGGGGCACGGTGCGGATGCTCGGGACCTTCCTGACCGAGGAGCCCACGGCGGTCCCGGCCTCCGTAGTGCGGTTCGTCGCCGAGCAGCTTGGCATCGATGACGAGCACTTCGCCGAGTACGGGGGGCGCTCGCAGACGGCCTACGAGCACGCGTGGGAGATCCGGGATGAGTACAGCTACCGGGACTTCGCCGCGGGTGAGGCGGAGCTGCGGGAGTTCCTGGCGGCGCGGGTGTGGTCGTCGCTGGAGGGGCCGCGCGCATTGTTCGACCGGGCGGTGGTGTGGCTGGTGAACAACCGGGTGCTGCTGCCCGGCCTGACGACCCTGGCCCGGCTGGTCGCCGCGGTCCGCCAAGAGGAGAACGACCGGCTGCACGCCACGCTGTACGAAGCGGTGCCGTACGACCTGCGCACTGAGATGGTCCGGCTGCTCGAAGTGCCCGAGAACAAGCGGATTTCGGAATTGGAGCGGCTGCGGCTGGGCCCGATGAAAGTGTCGGGCAAGGCCATGCAGCTGGCTCTGGACCGAGCCCGTGAGGTACGGGGCCTGGGTGCTGGCGCAGTCGACGCCGGGCGGATCCCGGCCGCGCGGATGACCGGGCTGGCCCGCTACGGGCTGACCTCCAAGGCGCCGACGCTCAAGCGCCTGGAGGTCACCCGGCAGACCGCCACCCTGCTGGCGACCGTGCGGCACCTAGAGACCGCCACGGTCGACGACGCGCTCGACCTGCTGCACGCACTGATGGCCACCAAACTGCTCGCGAAGGCCGAGCGGATGGGAAACGACACCAAGCTCAAGGCCCTGCCCCAGTTGCGCAAGGCTGCGAAGAAGGTCGCCGCGGCGGTCGACGTACTCATGACGACGCCGCCCGCGACCGACACCGGCGAACTCGTCTCCGTGGTCGATGCGTGGTCGGCGATCGAGCAGGTCGTGCCGCGCGAGCAGCTGGCCGAGGCGCTCGCCACGATCGCCGCGGTGGTCCCGGACACCGACGGGGACGACGACGCGGAATGGCGGGCCGAACTCGTCGCCCGCTATGGCACCGTGCGCGGCTTCATCCGCCTCTTGGTCGAGGTCATCGACTTCGGCGCGGTCGAGGCCGGCGCCCCGGTCGTGAAGGCGCTCAAGGGGCTGCCGGACCTTATCGGCCGCAAGAAGGTCGGTGCCGAGGAGGTCGCCTCAGATCTGGTGACTGGCTCGTGGCGGCGGCTTGTGTTCGCCAACCCGAATCTGCCGCACGGCGTGGTCGACAAGGCCGCGTACTCGTTCTGCGTCCTGGAGCACCTGCACCGCTCCCTGCGCCGGCGGGACGTGTTCGCCAAGGCTGGCGACCGCTGGGGCGACCCCCGCGCCAAACTGCTGGCCGGGGAGAAGTGGACCGTCGCCGAGCCGACGGTGCTCACCGCGCTCGGCCTGGAGAGCGAACCGGCCGGACACCTTGCCGAACTCGCCTCCGCCTTGCACGCCGCGTACATCCAGGTCGCCGCCGGGCTGCCAGGCAACACCGCACTGGAGGTGGTGGGAGGGAAACTGAAGCTGGCAAAGCTCGGCAAGGCCGAAGAGCCCAAGCTCATGCCGCCGTTCAGGCAGCTGGTCAACGGCATGCTGCCGAAGGTTGACTTCCCCGAGCTGCTACTGGAGGTCGCCGAGCTGACCGGGATGGCGGACGCCTTCACGCACATCTCCGGCGCCGACTCCCACATGGACGGCTTCACCACCAGCCTGTGCGCTGTCCTGCTGACGGAGGCATGCAACGTCGGGTTCACCCCGGTGATCAAGCCGGACGTCCCGGCGCTTACCCGGGGCCGCCTGGTCCAGGTCGACCAGGGTTACTTCCGGGCGGAGAACATCTCGACGGCCAATGGCCTGTTCATCGAGGCACAGGCGAAGATCGACGTCGTAAGGGCGTGGGGCGGCGGCCTGGTCGCCTCCGCCGACGGCGTCCGCTTCACCGTCCCCGTGCAGACCCTCTACGCGGGCTCGAATCCCCGCTACTTCGGCCTGCGGCACAAGGGCGCCACCTGGCTGAACGTGGTCAACGACCAGGTGATGGGGCTGGGTGGGGTGGTAGTGCCGGGCACGCTGCGTGACTCGCTGTTCATCCTGGACGCCATCCACGCCCGCGACGGCGGGCCGAAGCCGGAGACCGTCATCACGGACACCGCGTCGTACTCCGACATCGTCTTCGGCCTGTTCGCGATTTGCGGCTACCAGTTCTCCCCTCGGATTGCCGACATCTCCGACGCCCGACTGTGGCGGACGAACACCGCGGCCGACTACGGGCCGCTCCAGCCGGTCTCCAACCACACGATCCGCCTGGACCGGATACGCGCCCACTGGGGCGACATGCTCCGGGTGGCGGGCTCCCTGACCCTGGGTGAGGTCCGCGGCCACGACCTGATCCGCATGCTCTCCCGGGACGGCAAACCGACCGGACTGGGCGACGCGTTCGCCCACTATGGACGGATCTTCAAAACCCTTCACCTGCTCCAGTTCGTCTCCGACGAGGGATACCGGCGGATGATCGGCGCCCAGCTCAACGTCACCGAGGCCCGCCACCGCCTCGCCCGGAAGATCTTCTTCGGACAGCGCGGCGAACTACGCCAGCACTACCGCGAGGGCATGGAAGACCAGCTCGGCGCCCTTGGTCTGGCCCTGAACGCAGTGGTGCTGTTCAACAGTCTCTACATCGACGCCGCCGTCAAGCAGCTCGCCGCCGACGGCTTCCCCATCACCGACGAGCTGCTCGCCCGGCTGTCCCCGCTCCAGTACGACCACATCAACTTCCTCGGCCGCTACGCCTTCACCCGGCCGGCCGCGCCGGGGCTGCGGCAGCTACGTGACCCGCACACCGATGACCAGGACGACGACGGCGGGCAGGACTGAGCTTCACCGGCCAGAAGGCTGATCAGCCTGCGCCACCGCTCTCGTCAGCCGCTTCGCGGCGGTCGCCCAACCGGTAGGTGGCAGGTGTGTTTGCCCCGATCACGACCCTCCCCCGACTTCTGGCGCGCCGTAGGAGAACTTGTACCCGGCGAAGTCGGCGACATGGACATACCCAATGCGCTGGTAGAGGGCGTTGCTCGTTGGGTTGTCCGGGTCCGTGAACAGGACAACGTCCGTCGCCCCCGCGGCCAGCGCGGCACTGCTCACCTCGACCGTCACGGCCCCCGCGTAGCCGCGGCCGCGGAGGTGGGCAGGGGTGTAGACGGGGTCCACCCGGACCATGCCGCCGACGACCGAGGTCGCGGCCGCCATCGAGACGGGGGTGCCCTCCGGGGTCTCCCAGAATGTGAAGTGCCTGTCGCCGAAACGCGAGTCCTCCCAGGAGCCGGCGTCGATCAAGTCGATGGAAGACTGCTCCCCAACGTCGACACAGAACTCACGGCACCAGCGCACGACTTGCTCACGGTCCTTACCGCCCGTGAGGCGCCCCTGGCCTTCCGGGCACGGCTGCGGTGGGGTGAGCGTGCCCAGACGGTACAGATGCGTGCGCCAGAAAGGTACCGGCGCCGCGCCCGTGCGCCGCTGCCATGACTCGGCGAAAGCGCCAGCGGTTTCGTGGTCCGCGATGACGTTGGCAGGTGAGTGGCCGAGGTCGGCCAGGTGTGCAGCGAGGGTATCGGTCTGCTCGACAGAGAGAGGCGTGAGGCCCAGGCGTCCGCGGGGAGTGAGATAGAAGATCGCGCGGACCTCACCCTGTGACTCCAGTCGGCCGAAAACGGCGGCTTCGGCGTCGTGATCGGCCGCCCTACGTATCCGCAGCTTCTCGATGTCCGTCAGCGGCATGTTGTGCAGGGCGGCGCGCGAGCACAGGAAGTCCCCGGCTCGGGCGAGGAAGTCGTCGACGTCTTGGGTGAGGTGCCAGTCATCCGGGAGCATGCTTCATGATCCCGGATGACCTCGACTCGGGGACTGCTTGCTCAACACCTTTCGGCCACGTGGCTGACTGCTCCCGATCAACCGCCGCCCCTGTCGGCAAAGGATCGTTTGGCGACAGACTGCACGAGCATCCAATGAACTCGGACATACCGGGGCGCCGAGACGGCGCCGATCCAATCAGATCCGATGGCGATTGATGACAGGGATTGAGGACAGATAGGTTCTGATCCTCCGCGCGGAAGGGGCCCCGGTGGCGAATCTGATCTACAAGCGGGTCTCGACCGACCAGCAGTCGACCGCCCGGCAGAACCTCGTCCTGACCGAGGCCGGGATCGAGGACCCGGTCGTCTTCGAGGAGGACGCGGGCACCTCCAGCCGTCTCCACCCGCTCCAGCGGCCGAAGTTCAGCGAGCTGCTTACCTACGCCCGGCCGGGCGACACCGTGCACATCTCGGAGATGTTCCGCCTCGTGCGCGGCACCCAGCACATCCTCGACGTGCTCGACGTCCTCCACCGCGACCGCCTCGCCCTGCGTATCCACGACGGCGCGTTCTCCGCGATGGACCTCACCGCCCGCCACCCGCGCACCGGAGAGCTACTGTCCACGGTGAAGTTCATGGTGCAGACCCTCGCTGCCGCCGGCGAACTCCAGCGCGACCTCCAACGTGAGCTGACCTACGACGGGCTGCGGGCCGCCGAGGCCAAGGGGATCAGGGGCGGCCGCCGCCCTGCCATCGCGCCTGGGAAGACTGATGCTGTCCGCACGGCGTACCTGAGCGGCCGGTCCATCGCCGCCTTGGCCCGCGAACACGGCGTCAGTCGTGGCGCCATCCGCACCGCCGTCGCCGACCTCCTGCCCGAGCACCGCACACCCACCCAGCATGACGCCCCGGCCTCAGAGGTGCCGGTCACCCTCGACATGCCGGGCAAGATCGCCGAATTCCTCCGCACGACCGAGCTGGAGCCCGCCGAGCGCGCCGCGCTCGACCATGGCGTCACCGTACGGCGCGGCCAGGGCTACACCCTGCGCGTCAGCGCCGCGCCCGCGGTCCACGGCCAGCTCCTCGCCCGCTGTCAACCGCTCGACGGCGCCCAGGGTGTCCCGGTGATACCGGCACAGCGCAAGGCCCGCCGTGAGTACGAGAACCGCGTGAACGCCCTCATGAGGTCAGCCGGGCCGTGAAGAACGGCTTGGTGTTAACCGCTTCACCAGCCCCAAGTCCTCCGTGCGGTCCTATGGTTGGCTGATGCGCGCACACCCTATTGACCGCCCGGCCGATCTCGACGTCGTACGTGAGTCCTACGACCGGGTGGCCGACAACTATGCCCACATGGTCGTGACGACGGGAGTCGGCGACATCCGCAGGGATCCGTGGCTCAAGGCGTCGATCGACGCCTTCGCTGACACCGTGCGCGGGCTCGGGCCTGTCCTCGATGTCGGCTGCGGGCCCGGAACGGTGACCGCCTACCTTGCTGAACGCGGACTCGACGTGTCCGGGGTGGATCTCTCTCCTCGCATGATCGAGAACGCGCGCCGACTTCATCCGGAGTGCCGCTTCGCTGTCGCTTCCGCCACCGAACTCGACCTCGGTGAAGCGTCCCTGGGCGGCGTGCTCGGGTGGTGGTCGCTGTTCAACCTCCCCCGTGACGTCCTTCCCCAGGTCCTCGCCCTGTTCGCGCGCGCGTTGAAGCCAGGCGGACACTTCATCACCGGAACACACGTCGGCGACGAGGACGCGGTGCGCACCGAGGCTTACGGAGGCGTACCCGTCCACTGGACGACCCACAAGTGGCGGCCGGAACAACTCGTCAACCTGATCGAGCAGGCCGGCCTGAACCCGGTCGCCGAATTGCGGCTGCCCCCGACGGACTACAGCGGGCCCGGTCTCGTCGTCATGGCCAAACGCCCCAGCTGACGATCAGGCGTCGAAGTGGCGCAGGGTCTTCGGCCGGGATCCATGACCTGACGCCTACCGCTATTTTCCGTTCGGATACTCCCCGAGGGCCGACTCCCGCTCCAACCAGGCCCTCGACCCACTCAACGTCCCTCCTCAGGAGCGGTCCGCCCGCTTGTTGGGCGCCTGACGCGCCGAGCGCCGTAGAGCGCCGTCTTCATCCCCTTCGAAAAGGAGCTCCACCTGGCCGGCTACATAGAAGACCGATGGCTGAAGAAGCGCCCCAATCCGAAGACCGGCAAGCGCGAGCGCACCGCCATGTACGGCAAGTGCACCCGCTACCGAGTCAAGGGCATCCCCGGCGTCAAGGACCGTTCCTTCGACGCCCTCCAGGACGCCAAGACCTGGCTCGCCCAGGCCCAGACCGACGCACGACGAGGCGAGTTCGTCGATCCACGTGATGGAGCCATCTCCCTCAAGGACTACATCGAGACCCACTGGTGGCCCACCCAGAGTGGCGACCCGTCCACCCTCGAACGCATCGAGCAGCGGGTGCGTCGGCACATCGTCCCGCACCTCGGCGCGCTGCCGCTCAACAGCGTCGGCACCGAAGCGCTGCGAAGCTGGAAGAAGCGGCTGGAGAAGGACCTCGGCCCTACTTCGATCCGACTTGTCTGGGCGACGCTGTCCGGCGTACTGCAGGCTGCCGTCGAAGACCGTCGACTTGCACGCAACCCGTGCCGCGCGAGTACGGTCCGCCCTCCTGCTGCTGCACCGGGTCGGGTTGAGGCGTGGCCGCCCGAGCGGGTCCTGGCGGTACGCGCGGCTCTGTCCGAGCGCTACCGGGTCCTCGTCGAGATCGGTGCCGGCCTTGGCCTCCGCCAAGGAGAGGCGTTCGGTCTGGCTGCGGAGGACATCGACTTCGAGGCGGAAGTAGTCCATGTCCGGCGCCAGGTCAAGATGGTGCGGACGAAGCTGTGCTTCGCGCTTCCCAAGGGCCGCAAGGTCCGTGATGTGCCCCTGCCCCCCAGCGTGGCCAAAGCCCTGCGGCAGCACATGGAGCTCTTCGCACCTGTGCCCGTCACGATGGCTTGGGACGACCCGCGCCCGGCAGAGACGCCGGTAGAGGCGAAGCACAGAAGGCCGAGGACCTACAACCTCCTGGTGACCGGCCGCGAGCGAAAGGCGATCAACCGGAACTACTTCAACTCCTACGTCTGGAAGCCCGCCCTGGCCGGGGCCGGCGTGATCGCCACGTTGGAGGAGAGTGCCCCGGACGGGGCGCGAGTATGGGAGCCGTCCCGAGAGCACGGCTACCATGCCCTGCGCCACTTTTACGCCTCCGAGCAACTGGAGGCCGGCGAGTCGATCGTGTCCCTGGCCCGATGGCTCGGCCACTCCGACCCCGGGTTCACGCTCCGGAAGTACGCGCACTTCCTGCCCCGCGCGGGTGCACGCGGCAGCGCCGCCATCGACGCGGTCTTCGCGTAGCCCGGACGGCCGGCGGAAGCCGGTCCAGGGCCAAAGTCCCAGAGAAGTCCCAGAGGTGCCGCCGCAGCCCTTATTGACCCTCATTCGTGCAGGTCAGACAGGGTGCGGCGGCATCCGCACATCAGATGTCCCGGAAGGTCTCGATCTGCGCCCCGATGGAGTTCAGCCGCTCCGCGAGGTCCTCGTAACCGCGGTTGATGACATACACGTTGCGCAGCACGGACGTGCCCTCCGCCGCCATCATCGCCAGCAGGACGACCACGGCCGGCCGCAGTGCAGGCGGGCACATCATCTCGGCGGCGCGCCAGCGGGTGGGGCCCTCGACCAGGACGCGGTGCGGGTCCAGCAACTGCAGCCTGCCGCCGAGGCGGTTGAGGTCGGTCAGATAGATCGCGCGGTTGTCGTAGACCCAGTCGTGGATCAGCGTCTTGCCCTGCGCGGCCGCGGCGATGGCCGCGAAGAAGGGGACGTTGTCGATGTTCAGGCCGGGGAACGGCATCGGGTGGATCTTGTCGATCGGCGCCTCCAGCTTGGAGGGCCGTACGGTGAGGTCCACCAGTCGCGTACGGCCGTTGTCCGCGAAGTACTCGGGCGTACGGTCGTGGTCGAGCCCCATCTCCTCGAGGACCGCCAGCTCGATCTCCAGGAACTCGATCGGCACCCGGCACACCGTCAGCTCCGACTCGGTGACCACGGCGGCGGCCAGCAGGCTCATCGCCTCGACCGGGTCCTCGGACGGCGAGTAGTCCACGTCCACGTCGATGTTCGGCACGCCGTGCACGGTGAGCGTGGTGGTGCCGATGCCCTCGACCCGGACGCCGAGCGCCTCCAGGAAGAAGCAGAGGTCCTGGACCATGTAGTTGGAGGACGCGTTGCGGATGACCGTCACGCCGTCGTGCCGCGCGGCGGCCAGCAGCGCGTTCTCGGTCACGGTGTCGCCGCGCTCGGTCAGCACGATCGGGCGGTCGGGGCGTACGTCACGGTCGACCATGGCGTGGTACTGACCCTCGGTCGCCGCCACGTCCAGACCGAACCGGCGCAGCGCGATCATGTGCGGCTCGATGGTCCGCGTACCGAGGTCGCAGCCGCCGGCGTACGGCAGCTTGAAATGGGTCATACGGTGCAGCAGCGGGCCGAGGAACATGATGATGGACCGTGTGCGTACGGCGGCCTCGGCGTCGATCGCCGCCATGTTCAGCTCGGCCGGCGGCACGAGTTCCAGGTCGACGCCGTCGTTGATCCAACGGGTGCGCACACCGATGGAGTTGAGGACCTCCAGGAGGCGGTAGACCTCCTCGATGCGGGCGACGCGGCGCAGCACCGTGCGCCCCTTGTTGAGCAGCGAGGCGCACAGCAGGGCCACGCAGGCGTTCTTGCTGGTCTTGACGTCGATGGAACCGGACAGCCGACGTCCGCCGACGACCCTCAGATGCATCGGGCCGGCGTAACCCAGGGACACGATCTCGCTGTCCAGGGCTTCACCGATTCGGGCGATCATCTCAAGGCTGATGTTCTGGTTGCCGCGCTCGATGCGATTCACGGCGCTCTGGGAGGTGCCGAGCGCCTCGGCCAGCTGCGCCTGTGTCCAGCCTCGGTGTTGCCGGGCGTCACGGATGAGCTTGCCGATGCGTACGAGGTAATCGTCTGCCATGAGGTTGAGGTTATCTCAGATATGAGATGGCACATCCCAGGGGGGCCGTTCGAGTGACGGACCGTCAACGTCGCCTGGCGGCACGGGTACGCCGCCACCCGAAAGGTCCGGGCAAATCCATCGATGTCGTACGACGTCCCGTACTGCTGTGTGTGCGCCGCGGGCCGTGCCTGCCGCCGGTGGTGATGGACCAGGAGTGCCGGTTGATGTTCAGCCGCACGCCGGGCAGGATCCGGAAGCTCTTGCGGAATGTGAGGGGCATGGACGCCTCCCTCCGAGGTCGAGGTACGTGTTCCCCGGTTACCCCGACTTGGCGAACTGATGGCAGTTCGTCACGGAGAGGCCTCGGATGCAGTGCCGGGAACGGTGTCGGCGACCAGCCGGGCGACCTGCGGAGGGGAGAGCCGGGACGTGTCGACGACCTCGGCCTCTCGGGTGAGCCAGGGCAGGGCCTCCCGGTAGACGGCGCGATGGTCGAGGCGCCACTGGCGGGCCTGCGGAAACCGGGTGTTGGTCTCGCTGTCCGTCTCGATCCGGCCGGTGAGCGTGTCCGGGTCCGAGTGGAGTACGAAGTGGTGGACCGGGATGCCGTACTTCTCCAGGCCGGTGCGGATCTCCGTCCAGTACCGCTCGACGAGAACCGTCTGCGGCACCACGAGCGTGCTACCGAGGTAGCCGAGCAGTTGCGCGGCGGTCTCCACCACGAGATGGCGCCACGGCGGCCAGTCCTGGAAGTCGCCGACCGGGGGGAGCTTCTCGACATGTCTCAGCATGTAGCCGACGGTTTCGGCGTCGAAGATCGTCGCGTCCGGGACGAGACCGACCAGCTCGTTCGCGGTGGTCGTCTTGCCTGCGCCGAAGGTTCCGTTCAGCCAGAGGATCACGCGGTGAGCCTAATGGCGCGGGCCCCGGGGCGGGCGGGGAACGAACGGAAAGGGCCGGCCCGGCGCTGTGCGCGCCGGGCCGGCCCTTTCGGTGGTCCCACCCTCGTCGTGGCCGGTCGTCAGTCCGTGCCCGACTCCATCGCGGCCCGGTCCAGCAGGGCGTCCTGCTCGGAGACCTCGCCGCGGGAGGCGATGGCCTCCGCGCCGCCCTGGGGCATCTCCGGCATGGTGCCGATCAGCCCGGTCGCGGCCGCCTGGGAGGCGCCGACGGCGGGGCTGCCGGTGCCGATCAAGCCGAGGCCGACGTACTGCTCCAGCTTGGCGCGCGAGTCGGCGATGTCGAGGTTGCGCATGGTGAGCTGGCCGATCCGGTCCACCGGGCCGAACGCCGAGTCCTCGGTGCGCTCCATGGAGAGCTTGTCCGGGTGGTACGAGAACGCCGGACCCGTCGTGTCGAGGATCGAGTAGTCCTCGCCGCGCCGCAGGCGCAGGGTGACCTCGCCGGTGACGGCCGCGCCGACCCACCGCTGCAGCGACTCACGGATCATCAGCGCCTGCGGGTCCAGCCAGCGGCCCTCGTACATGAGGCGACCCAGGCGCCGGCCCTCGTTGTGGTACTGGGCGAGGGTGTCCTCGTTGTGGATCGCGTTGACCAGGCGCTCGTACGCGGCGTGCAGCAGGGCCATGCCCGGCGCCTCGTAGATGCCGCGGCTCTTGGCCTCGATGATCCGGTTCTCGATCTGGTCCGACATGCCCAGGCCGTGGCGGCCGCCGATGGCGTTGGCCTCCATCACCAGGTCGACGGGGGAGGCGAACTCCTTGCCGTTGATGGTGACCGGGCGGCCCTGCTCGAAGCCGATCGTCACGTCCTCTGCGGCGATCTCGACCGACGAGTCCCAGAACCGGACACCCATGATCGGCTCGACGGTCTCGATGCCGGTGTCCAGGTGCTCCAGCGTCTTGGCCTCGTGGGTGGCGCCCCAGATGTTGGCGTCGGTGGAGTACGCCTTCTCCGTCGAGTCCCGGTAGGGCAGGTCGTGGGCGACCAGCCACTCCGACATCTCCTTGCGGCCGCCGAGCTCGGTCACGAAGTCCGCGTCCAGCCAGGGCTTGTAGATCCGCAGGTTCGGGTTGGCCAGCAGGCCGTACCGGTAGAACCGCTCGATGTCGTTGCCCTTGAAGGTCGAGCCGTCGCCCCAGATCTGGACGTCGTCCTCGAGCATCGCCCGCACCAGCAGGGTGCCGGTGACGGCGCGGCCGAGCGGCGTGGTGTTGAAATACGCCCGCCCGCCCGAGCGGATGTGGAACGCCCCGCAGGTGAGCGCGGCCAGCCCCTCCTCGACCAGCGCCGCCCGGCAGTCGACCAGGCGCGCGACCTCGGCGCCGTAGGTCTTCGCGCGGCCGGGCACCGAGGCGATGTCGGGTTCGTCGTACTGGCCGATGTCAGCGGTGTAGGTGCACGGGACGGCGCCCTTGTCGCGCATCCAGGCGACCGCGACCGAGGTGTCGAGACCGCCCGAGAAGGCGATGCCGACGCGCTCGCCGGTGGGGAGGGAGGTGAGGACCTTGGACATGGGAAGAGTATGCATGATTCCGCATGATCATGCAAAGGGCTGTGCTGAAGCCCTGGCTTCGGCGGGATGGGGAGGGGTCTCGCGAGGTGGTCGGGGCCGTGTGCGGCGGCCCTGTGCGGGGTGATCTGGCGCGTCCGGCCTCGCTGGACATGCTCCCGGCGGATCCGGAAGTCGCGTCTGGCGGCGAGATCGCGGCTGGGGTTGGAGGCGCGCTGCCGGTCGAATCGGGTCGCGCCGGCTCGGTGGGCGCCACCACCTGCGGAATGGGGGCTCCGTCGCGCTGGTCGGCAACGCGCTCTCCGCCCGGCTGGCAGCTGAGGCTGCGGGGCGGCCGAGGCTCATATGGCGGCCGTGGAGGGCGCCGCACAGGGCCGGACGCTCCTCTTTGACGCGCGCGAGGGGGAGGTCGGGCATGACCATCCCGGCCCCATGTACTAGAGTTATCTCGACATCGAGATATCTGCCCGAGGTGCACCGCAGCCGCCACCCCGGTAAGGGTTACCTAACTTAGCCTTACCTTAGCGGATCGGCCAAGACGCCGTGGCGGCAGGATCGTGGTGAGTACGCGCACATCAATGAAGGAGACTGTCGTGTCGGCGAACAGCTTCGACGCCCGCAGCACGCTGCAGGTGGGCGACGAGTCGTACGAGATCTTCCGGCTGGACAAGGTCGAGGGCGCCGCGCGCCTCCCCTACAGCCTGAAGGTGCTGCTGGAGAACCTCCTCCGCACCGAGGACGGCGCGAACATCACCGCCGACCACATCCGCGCCCTCGGCGGCTGGGACTCCCAGGCCCAGCCGTCGCAGGAGATCCAGTTCACGCCGGCCCGCGTGATCATGCAGGACTTCACCGGCGTGCCCTGTGTGGTGGACCTCGCGACCATGCGTGAGGCCGTCAAGGCCCTCGGCGGCGACCCGGCCAAGGTCAACCCGCTCTCGCCGGCCGAGATGGTCATCGACCACTCCGTCATCGCCGACAAGTTCGGCACGTCCGACGCCTTCAAGCAGAACGTCGACCTGGAGTACGGCCGCAACAAGGAGCGCTACCAGTTCCTGCGCTGGGGCCAGACCGCCTTCGACGACTTCAAGGTCGTCCCGCCCGGCACCGGCATCGTCCACCAGGTGAACATCGAGCACCTGGCGCGCACGGTCATGGTCCGCAACGGCCAGGCCTACCCCGACACCCTCGTCGGCACCGACTCGCACACCACCATGGTCAACGGGCTCGGCGTCCTCGGCTGGGGCGTCGGCGGTATCGAGGCCGAGGCCGCGATGCTCGGCCAGCCGGTCTCGATGCTCATCCCGCGCGTCGTCGGCTTCAAGCTCACCGGCGAGCTGCCCACCGGCACCACCGCCACCGACCTCGTGCTGACCATCACCGAGATGCTCCGCAAGCACGGTGTCGTCGGCAAGTTCGTCGAGTTCTACGGCGAGGGCGTCGCCGCCACCTCCCTGGCCAACCGCGCCACCATCGGCAACATGTCGCCGGAGTTCGGCTCCACCGCCGCGATCTTCCCGATCGACGACGAGACCATCAAGTACCTGAAGCTCACCGGCCGCTCCGAGCAGCAGCTCGCGCTCGTCGAGGCGTACGCCAAGGAGCAGGGCCTCTGGCTGGACCCGAAGGCCGAGCCGGACTTCTCCGAGAAGCTGGAGCTCGACCTGTCGACGGTCGTCCCGTCGATCGCCGGCCCGAAGCGTCCGCAGGACCGCATCGTCCTCGCGAACGCCGCCGAGCAGTTCAAGCTGGACGTACGCAACTACGTGGACACCGTGGACGAGGCGGGCCAGGAGTCCTTCCCGGCCTCCGACGCCCCGGCCGTCGCCCCGAACGGCGCCCCGTCCAACCCGGTCACCGTGACCGCCCCCGACGGCTCGACGTACGAGATCGACCACGGTGCGGTGACGGTTGCGGCCATCACTTCCTGCACCAACACCTCCAACCCGTACGTCATGGTCGCCGCCGCGCTGGTCGCGAAGAAGGCCGTGGAGAAGGGCCTGACCCGCAAGCCCTGGGTCAAGACCACCCTCGCCCCGGGTTCGAAGGTCGTCACCGACTACTTCGACAAGGCGGGCCTCACCCCGTACCTCGACAAGGTCGGCTTCAACCTCGTCGGCTACGGCTGCACCACCTGCATCGGCAACTCCGGCCCGTTGCCGGAGGAGGTCTCCAAGGCCGTCAACGACCACGACCTCGCGGTCACCTCGGTCCTCTCCGGCAACCGGAACTTCGAGGGCCGTATCAACCCCGACGTCAAGATGAACTACCTGGCGTCCCCGCCGCTGGTCGTCGCCTACGCCATCGCGGGCTCCATGAAGGTGGACATCACCAAGGACGCCCTCGGCACCGACCAGGACGGCAACCCGGTCTTCCTGAAGGACATCTGGCCCTCCGAGGCCGAGGTCAACGACGTCGTCGCCAACGCCATCGGCGAGGACATGTTCTCGAAGTCGTACGAGGACGTGTTCGCCGGTGACGCCCAGTGGCAGGCGCTGTCGATCCCGACCGGCGACACCTTCGAGTGGGACGCCGAGTCGACCTACGTCCGCAAGCCCCCGTACTTCGAGGGCATGACGATGGAGACCACCCCGGTCTCCGACATCACCGGCGCCCGTGTCCTCGCGAAGCTCGGCGACTCGGTGACCACGGACCACATCTCGCCCGCCGGTGCCATCAAGGCCGACACCCCGGCCGGCAAGTACCTCACCGAGCACGGTGTGGAGCGTCGTGACTTCAACTCCTACGGCTCCCGCCGAGGCAACCACGAGGTCATGATCCGCGGTACGTTCGCCAACATCCGCCTGCGCAACCAGATCGCGCCGGGCACCGAGGGCGGCTACACCCGCGACTTCACGCAGGAGGGCGGCCCGGTCTCCTTCATCTACGACGCGTCGCAGAACTACCAGGCCGCCGGCACCCCGCTGGTCATCCTGGGCGGCAAGGAGTACGGCTCCGGCTCGTCCCGCGACTGGGCCGCGAAGGGCACCGCGCTGCTCGGCGTCAAGGCCGTGATCACCGAGTCGTACGAGCGCATCCACCGCTCGAACCTCATCGGCATGGGCGTCCTGCCGCTGCAGTTCCCGGCGGGCCAGTCGGCCGACTCGCTCGGCCTGACCGGCGAGGAGACCTTCTCCATCACGGGCGTGACCGAGCTGAACAACGGCACCACCCCGAGCACGGTCAAGGTCACCACCGACACGGGCGTCGAGTTCGACGCGGTCGTCCGCATCGACACCCCCGGTGAGGCCGACTACTACCGCAACGGCGGCATCATGCAGTACGTGCTGCGCAGCCTGATCCGGAAGTAAGCCTTCCCGCAGGCCATTTGAGGGCCGCGTTCCCGGTGCCGGGGGCGCGGCCCTTCGCCGTGCCCACGCGGAAAGACCCCAGGTCATCACCCACCCTCAGGTGGAACACAGGATTCCCTCAGCGGACGGGGACAGGATCGGGACATGACCGCCACCACCGGGTTCCGAAACGGCCGCGTCCGTGTACTCATCGTCGACGACGAGCCCGCGCTCACCGACGTGCTCTCCGGGGCCGTCGAGGAGGCGGGCTGGCGGCCCTACCCGGCACTCGACGGACAGAGCGCGCTGAGGATCGCGCGCGGCTGCCCGCCGCACGCCGTCGTGCTCGACGGGATGCTGCCCGACCCGGACGGCCTGCAGGTGCTGCGCCGCCTGAGATACGAGAGCCCGGAGCTGCGCGTGCTCAGCAAGTCCCAGATCCTCGACCACGTCTGGAGCAGCTCCTTCGACGGCGGCGGCAACCTGGTCGAGGTCTACCTCTCCGGCCTGCGGCGCAAGATCGACAAGGGCCGGGCGCCGATGATCCATACGGTGCGCGGGCTCGGGTACGCCATCAGGCCGGTGGAGGACGGGAGATGAACACGGTGACGTCCCGCAAGCCGTGGCCGAGGCCGCGCACCCGCTCGATGCGCACCCGGCTGCTCCTCTTCATCGGCGCGACCCTCGTCGCCGTGTGCGCCGCTATGGCGCTCACCACCGTGTTCGTCCAACGCGCCTATCTGCTGGGCAACCTGGACGACCGGGTCACCAACGCCGCCGAACGCAGCCTGGGCGGGGCCCTGCTCCACCCGGAGCTCGCGGACGACCTGGGCTTCCTCAACGAGAACGGGCATCCGGCCGGCATGCTCGCCGCCCGGTTCGACGACGACGGCGACATCCTCTCCGCCGAGGTCGTCAGCCAGGACGCGGCCCCGCGGAACCTCACCGACGCCCAGCGCGCGGCCCTCACCGGCATCGAGGCCGACGGCCGCAAGCACACCCGGAGCGTGCCCGGCCTCGGCACCTACCGGATCACCGCGCTCGACAGCGACGGCGTGCGGGTGCTGACCGGGCTGCCGATGGACGACGTACAGGACATGATCAGCGGCCTGGTCGTGGTGGAGGCGGTCGTCGCGGGCGCCGGACTCACCGTCGCGGGCTGCGTGTGCGCCGTCGTCATACGGCGCCAGCTGCGGCCCCTCGGCCGGGTCGCCGCCACCGCCGCCGAGGTCTCCCGCGCGCCGCTCGACCGCGGCGAGGTGGCCGGCCTCACCCGCGTCCCGGCCGGGGACACCGACCCCGCCAGCGAGGCCGGCCAGGTCGGCGCCGCGCTCAACCGCATGATCGACCACGTCGAGTCCTCCCTCACCGCCCGCCAGCGCACCGAGGAACGCATGCGCCGCTTCCTCGCCGACGCCAGCCACGAACTGCGCACCCCGCTCGCCTCGATCGCCGGCTACGCCGAACTCATGAACCGCGGCACCGACCGGATCGAGCCGGTGCTCGCCTGGCGCCGGGTCTCCGCCGAGTCGGCCCGTATGACGGGGCTGGTCGAGGACCTGCTCCTGCTGGCCCGGCTGGACGAGGGGCGCCCGCTGCAGTCCACGGAGGTGGACATGGCGGCCCTGGTCGCCGAGGCGGTGTGGGACGCGCGGGCCGCCGGGGACGGGCACGACTGGCAGCTCGAACTCCGCCTGGACGCCACGGCGCTGGTCCTCGGGGACGAGGCCCGGCTCCACCAGGTGGTGGCCAACCTGCTGGCCAACGCCCGGGTCCACACCCCCGAGGGCACGACCGTGGTCGCTTCCGTGGAGGCCGCCCCCGACCGCTGCGTGATCCGGGTGCGGGACGACGGCCCCGGCATTCCGGCCGGGCTCCTCCCACAGGTCTTCGACCGCTTCACCCGCGCCGACACCTCCCGGGCGCGCAGCGGCCCGCACAACGGCGGATCCGGTCTCGGTCTCGCCATCGTGGCGGCGATCGTCTCCGCGCACGGCGGCCGTATCGACGTGGCGAGCGAGCCGGGCCGTACGGAGTTCACCGTCGAACTGCCGCCCGTGGGAGCCGAACCGCCGCTCCTCGACACGGTGTCCGGTCCGTCCGTGCCGGCTTCGGCGCCGTCCAGGCCTGTGCTCGCCCGGAACCTCTGACGGGTCCCGGAGGACCGCACCCATCCCGGTGCGGTCCTGGTGCGCCAGGCGTTTACATCCGCGCCACACGGCGCTACCTTCCGCAGCAGACGGGGTGGGAGCGCTCCCATGGGTGGTGGACCGGAACCCGCCACCCCGGAACCGCTCCCGCCCCGTGCATCCGCACATCCGCACGCGCACACCCACACACGCATCCGCACGGCCCGTGCCTGAAGGAACGGACTGAGTGTCATGATCCTGACAAACTCAGGGGCGACCGCGCCGCCGCCCCGCCGATTAACTCTCCCCACCCGCGCCAGAGCCCTGTTCCTCGTCCTCGTCTCCCTGCTCGCGACCATCCCGGCCGTCGCCCTCGTCATGACTGCCGGCGGCGAGGCGGAGGCCCACGGCACCCCCATGAAACCGGGCAGCCGTACCTTCCTGTGCTGGCAGGACGGCCTCACCGACACCGGTGAGATCAAGCCGGTGAACCCGGCCTGCAAGGCGGCCCAACAGGTCAGCGGCACAACGCCGTTCTACAACTGGTTCTCGGTGCTGCGCTCCGACGGCGCCGGCCGCACCCGTGGCTTCGTGCCCGACGGCGAACTGTGCAGCGGCGGCAACACGAACTTCACCGGCTTCAACGCGCCGCGCGACGACTGGCCGCTGACCCACCTCACCTCGGGTGCGACGGTCGACTTCTCCTACAACGCCTGGGCAGCGCACCCGGGTTGGTTCTACGTCTACATCACCAAGGACGGCTTCGACCCGAAGCAGACCCTCACCTGGGACGACATGGAGGAGCAGCCCTTCCTCTCGGTCGACCACCCGCCGCTCAACGGCTCCCCGGGCACGGTCGAGGCCAACTACTCCTGGACGGGAAAGCTTCCTGACAACAAGTCGGGCCGCCACATCATCTACATGGTCTGGCAGCGCTCGGACAGTCAGGAAACCTTCTACTCCTGCTCCGACATCGTCTTCGACGGCGGCAACGGCGAGGTGACCGGGATCAAGGAGCCCGGCAACCCGACCGACCCGGTGCCCGGCGAGTGCTCCGCCACCCGCCGTACGACCGGCAGTTGGAACGGTGGCTACCAGTCCGAGGTGACCGTGACCAACACCGGCGACGTCCCGATGCTCGGCTGGATGGTGGACTGGACGCTCCCCGCCGGCCAGAGGGTCGACAGCCTGTGGAGCGGCAACGCGACCTACAACGGTCAGGCCGTGATGGTCCACAACGCCAACTGGAACGGATCGTTGAGTCCTGGTCAGAGCACGACGTTCGGGTACGTCGTCTCCGGACCGGGCGGAGACAGTACGGCGACCCTGCCCTGCCGGGTGGGCTGAACCGCTGCTCGGGGCGGGCCCGGTGGGCGGTGAGCCGCCGTCCACCGGGCCCGTCGCCGGGGGCCGTCGAAGGGGTGTTGGACAGGAGAACAATGTGGTAACGGCGGGCAACCTGGGGGAGTTCGGCGAGGTCTAGCCCGCCATGAAGATCTCTTTCCTGCTGCACAACGCCTACGGGATCGGAGGCACGATCACCACCACGTTCAATCTGGCCCAGGCGCTGGCCGAGCGGCACGAGGTGGAGATCGTCTCCGTGCTGCGCCACCGGGAACACCCGAACTTCACCCTGGACCCCAGAGTGTCGCTGAGGCCCTTGGTGGATCTGCGCCACGAGAAGGAACATCCGCTGCATCTGAGACCGGCAAGAGTGTTTCCCGTCGCCGAGTACCGCTACCAGCAGTACAGCGAGCTGACCGACCAGCGGATCGGGGAGTGTCTGGCGGCGACCGACGCCGACGTCGTCATCGGCACCCGGCCGGGCCTCAATGTGCACCTCGCCCTCCAGGCCCCGGAGCGCGTCGTCCGCGTCGGGCAGGAGCACCTCACCCTCGACAACCATCCGCCCGGGCTGCGCACCGCACTGCGCCGGGCCTACCGCCGGCTCGATGTGC
Organism: Streptomyces sp. NPDC093591; assembly: GCF_044764885.1. Classification (NCBI taxonomy): domain Bacteria; kingdom Bacillati; phylum Actinomycetota; class Actinomycetes; order Kitasatosporales; family Streptomycetaceae; genus Streptomyces; species Streptomyces sp. NPDC093591. Next base: position 243,756 of record NZ_JBIWIY010000010.1, on the reverse strand, counting down.
TCACCACGGTCACCGAGGCGGACGCCGCCGCCTACCGGCGCAAGATGCGGCTGCCCGGCGTCCGCGTGGCGGCGCTCCCGAACAGCGTCCCCGACCCGGTGCTGCCCGCGGCGGACGGCACCGCGAAGGTGGTGGTCGCGGCCGGCCGGCTGGTCCCGGTGAAACGTTACGACCTGCTCATCGAGGCCTTCGCCCTGGTCGCCGCCGAACACCCGGACTGGCAGCTGCGCATCTACGGCAAGGGGGAGGAGCACGCCCGGCTGCGGCAGCTCGTCCACGGTCTCGGCCTGAGCGAGAACGTCTTCCTGATGGGCGCGGCCGCCCCCATGGAGGCGGAGTGGGTCAAGGGCTCGATCGGCGCTGCCGCGTCCAACTTCGAGCCGTTCGGCATGACCATCGTCGAGGCGATGCGCTGTGGCCTGCCGGTGGTGAGCACCGACTGCCCGTACGGCCCCGGCGAGATCATCGACGACGGCGCCGACGGCCGGCTGGTCCCGGTCGGGGACCGGGACGCGCTGGGCGCCGCGCTGCTGGACCTGGTCCGCGACGACGAGCGACGCCGGCTCATGGGACGTACGGCGATGGAGAACGCGCGACGGTTCGCCCCGGCCCCGGTCGTGGAGCAGGCGGAGCGCCTGATCGACGAGGCGATCTCGGCCCGCACGGCCGGGAAACCGGCCGCACCGCAACACGGCCGAATACATCGCGCCCTGGTCAGCCAGGGCTTCGCCGCACGCGACGCCGCGTACGCGGTGGCCTCCGGCGCCCTGCGCACGGTACGGAAGGGACGTCGATGAACACGAAGCCGGGTACGACACGCGACACCACCGGAGACACCAGCCTTCGGGTCCACTGCACGACCGACGCGGACGGCCGGATCACCTTCGTCCTTCCGCGACCGGCGAACACCGCCCCCGGGTCGCCCCAGTTGCTGCTGCGGCTGCGCCCCAAGAAGGGGCAGCCCGAGAAGCTCCTGCGGGTGCTCGATCCGGAGCCCTTGGACGCCGGCCGCCTGCGCGCCGTCCTGGAGCCACAGCCCGCACTCGCCGACGGCCGGTGGGACGTGTACCTGCTCCCCGAGCCGGGAGCCGCACGGCAGCGCATGCGCCCCGGTCTGCGTGACCAGCGTGCCCTCGTCGACGGACACACCCGTGACCGGCCGTCACCGGTGGCCGTGCGGGTTCCGTACACCACCAAGGACGGCTACCTCGCGGTGCGGGCCTGGCTGCGCACCGCCCACGCGGAGGTCGAGGGCATCGAGGTCACGGACCGGTCGATGACGGTCAGGGCCCGGCTGCACGGCGCCACGCTCACCGAGACCGCCGCCGTACGGCTGCGCCTGCGGGGCACCGACGGCGTCGTACGGACGCTGGAGCCGCAGGCCGAGGGCGACGGTCGGGCGTTCTCCTTCACCGTGGACTACGAGGAGTTGGCCACCGACCGCGACCCGGACCACGGCGCCGGAACCGGCGTCTGGGACCTGTCCGTCCGGCCCGGCCTCGATGCGGGAGCCCCGGTGATCCGGATCGGCCGGCTGCTGGACGACGTGGCGGACCGCAAGGAGATCTTCGTCTATCCGACCGCCGTGGTCGGCGCTGCCACCGTGCGCCCCTACTACACGGTCGACAACGACCTCTCCGTGGAGGTGTCGGCCGGCCCGGCGTGACGTCCGTCCGGCTCACGAGGGGAGCAACACGGCCGCCAGCCAGTCCAGTTGGCGGCGCACATGCACCGCGTCACCGCCCTCGTGGCCGTTGAACGGATAGGCGTGGATCTCCCTGCGCGGATCGGCGCCCGACAGCTCCGCATAGCGGTTGAACGCGCCGTACGCCCCGCTCGGCGGGCACACCGTGTCGCGCAGGCCCACCCCGAAGTGGGCCGGTGCGTGGGCCCGTCGGGCGAAGGCGATCCCCTCCATGTAGGCGAGCGTGTCGTACGCGGCCCGCTCGGCGCCCCGGTGCACCGAGAGGTACGCGGCGATCTCGCCGTAGGGCGAGGCGTCGGTCAGGTCGAGTGCGCGCCGGATGCCGCACAGGAACGGGGCGGTGACCAGCGCCGCCGCGAGGTCGGGGACGAGTCCCGCGACGGCCAGGGCGAGCCCGCCGCCCTGGCTGTTGCCGACGGCGGCGATGCGTGCGGCGTCCACGCCAGGCAGCGCGCGCAGTGCCGCGACCGCACGTACGGCGTCCGTGATCAGGCGGCGGTAGTGGTAGTCCCGTGGGGACAGCAGGCCGCGCACGGCCGGGCCCGGGCCGCCCGGCGCCATGGCGTGCGGATCCGGGGTGGCGCCGCCGTTGCCGTACTGGTCGCCCTGGCCCCGGTTGTCCATCAGCAGATGCGCGTATCCGGCGTTCACCCAGGTCAGCCGCTCGTGCGGGAGGCCGCGGCCACGGCCGTAGCCGGCGTACTCGACGACGGCGGGCACCCGGCCGCGTACCCCGGCCGGTCTGCTGAACCACGCCCGCACGGGATCGCCGCCGAACCCCCGGAACGTCACGTCCCAGGTCTCGGTCAGCCGCAGACCGGTCTCCACCGGTCGCGCCGCCACCAACACCTCCGGCTGCGCGGCCTCCTTGAGGGTGTCGTGCCAGAACTCGTCGAAGTCGGCGGGCTCCTGGGGGTCCGGGCGGTGGTGCTCCAGTTGCTTGAGCGGCAGATCGAACGCGGGCAACGACGGCCTCCGATTGTTGCGCCTCTACAGCAGAATGTTTCGTAGTCCCTGACTCGCCCTGGTAACGGCCCCCCAACTGGCCTTCCCTGTCAGTCCCATTGACAGCCATTACACCCGCCCCTAACCTCGCCGCAAAGTTGCCGGTACGACTCCGAAACTTTCGGTGCCACCGGGAGGCCACCGCATGAGCAGCACCTCCACCACGTCGGCTCCACCGCCCGGCACGAAGGGGCCGCCGCCGACGAAGGCCCCACCCCGCCGGGGGCGGCGGCCGGCGCGCACCGGATGGCGGCGGGCGCTGCGCCGGGACTGGCAGCTGTACTCGCTGGCCGTGCTGCCGCTGCTGTTCTTCCTGGTCTTCCGCTATCTGCCGATGATCGGCAACGTGATCGCCTTCCGGCGCTTCGAGCCGGGCGGGTCGATCTTCGGCGAGGAGTGGGTGGGACTGCGCTATGTCCAGATGTTCCTCAACGACCCGACGTTCTGGCAGGTGTTCCGCAACACCCTGTGGCTCGGCGGACTCACGCTCGTCTTCTGCTTCCCGATCCCGATCGTGCTCGCGCTGCTGCTCAACGAGGTGCGCCGCAGCGCGCTGAAACGGTTCGTGCAGTCGGTGTCGTATCTGCCGCACTTCCTGTCGATCGTGATCGTCGCGGGCATCACCATGCAGATGCTCGCCACGGACGGCCCGGTCAACCACGTCCTGGGGTGGTTCGGGCACGACCCGATCCGGTTCATGCAGGAACCCGAGTGGTTCCGCACCGTCTACGTCGGCTCGGAGATCTGGCAGACCGCCGGCTGGGGCACGATCCTCTACCTCGCCGCGCTCACCACCATCGACGAGGACCTGTACGAGGCCGCCCGCATCGACGGCGCCAACCGCTGGAAGCAGATCTGGCACGTCACCCTGCCCGGCATCCGCCCGACCATGATCACGCTGCTGATCCTCAACATCGGCACGTTCATGGCGGTCGGCTTCGAGAAGGTCCTGCTGCTGTACAACCCGCTGACCTATCCGACCGCCGACGTGGTCTCGACGTATCTGTACCGCGCGGGCGTGGAGTCCAACAGCTTCAGCTACGCCGCCGCCATCGGGCTCTTCGAGGCGATCATCGGCCTGGTGCTGATCACGTCCGCCAACCAGCTCTCGCGCCGCACAGTGGGGACGAGCCTGTGGTGAAGCCGAGCCGTTCCTACCGTGTCTTCCAGGGCGTCAACGGCGTCGTCCTCACCTTGGTCGTGCTCGTCACCCTGTACCCGTTCGCCAACATCATCGCCCGCTCCTTCAGTTCCGAGCGGCACATCCGGGCCGGCGAAGTGACGCTGTGGCCCGAGGGGTTCAACCTCACCACGTACAAGATCGTGTTCCAGGACTCCATGTTCTGGCGGAACTACGGCAACACCGTGCTGTACACGGTGGTCGCCACCACCGTCGCCATGATCCTGACCACCTGCTACGCCTACGTCCTGTCGAAGAAGCACCTCAAGGGACGCGGCGTCCTCGTCGGCCTCGCCGTCTTCACCATGTTCTTCACCGGCGGCCTGATCCCCAACTACGTCCTGGTCACCAGCCTCGGCCTGAAGAACAGCGTCTGGGCCATCGCGCTCCCCAACGCGATCAGCGTGTTCAACCTCCTGGTGATGAAGGCCTTCTTCGAGAGCCTGCCGACCGAACTGGAGGAGGCCGCGCAGATCGACGGCCTGAGTACCTACGGCATCCTGCTGCGGATCGTGCTGCCCCTGTCCAAGGCGGTCGTCGCGACGATGGTGCTGTTCTACTCGGTGTCCTTCTGGAACTCCTGGTTCAGCGCCTTCCTCTACCTGGACAAGTCCGAGCTCATGCCGGTCACCGTCTACCTGCGCAACCTCATCTCGGGCGCCACCACGGGCGGCAACGCCGGTGCCGCGGACGCGCAGCTCAGCCAGGTGGGGGCGAACATCCAGGCGGTCACGATCGTGCTGACCTCGCTGCCCATCCTCTGTGTCTACCCGTTCGTCCAGCGCTACTTCGTCTCGGGCGTGATGCTCGGCGCCGTCAAGGGCTAACAAAGGAGTGTCCGTGTCATCCGTGAACAACGCAGGACAGCTGTCGCGGCGTCAGATACTTGCCGCCGCCGGGTTCATCGGCCTCGCCAGCCTCACCGGCTGCGGCAGCGGCGACGACGGAGGGGACTCCAAGGACCTGTCGAAGAAACAGAACGGCGCGATGAAGGAGTACCGCGTCGGCCAGCAGTTCAAGGCGACCAAGCCGCTGTCGTTCTCCGTCCTGCACAACAACAACCCGGTCTACCCGATGAAGGACGGCTGGCTGTTCTGGAAGGAGCTCACCAAGCGCACCGGCGTCACCTTCGACCCCGTCGCCGTCCCCCTCGTCGACTACGAGAAGAAGCGCAGCGTCCTCATCGGCTCGGGCGACGCCCCGTTCCTGATCCCCAAGACGTACCACCCCTCCGAGGTCGCGTTCGTGTCGTCGGGCGCGATCCTCCCGGTCAGCGACTACCTGCACCTGATGCCGAACTTCGAGGACAAGGTCAAGCGCTGGAAGCTGGAGCCGGAGATCGACTCCTTCCGGCAGGCCGACGGCAAGTTGTACCTGCTGCCCGGCCTGCACGAGAAGCCCAGATCCGGCTACTCGATGGCGCTGCGCACGGACGTCCTCGACCGGCTCGGTCTGAACCGGCCCGGCACCTGGGACGAGGTGTACGACGTCCTCAAGGCGATCAAGGAGGAGTACCCGGACCGTTACCCGTTCTCCGACCGCTGGAGCAAGAACACGCCCTACCCGGCCGCCGCCCTCTTCAGCTACCTCGGCCAGGCGTACGGCGTCCGGGCCGGCTGGACGTACGACAACATCAGCTGGGACGCCGACGCGCAGAAGTACGTCTTCACCGGAGCGACAGACGCCTTCCGGCAGATGATCGAGTACGTGCGCAAGCTGGTCGCCGAGAAGCTCGTGGACCCGGAGAGCTTCACCCAGACCGACGACGAGGCCGCGCAGAAACTGCTGGGCGAGAAGTCGTTCGCGATCAGCGCCAACCCGCAGGTACTGGTGCAGGAGTACCGGTACAACCTGGAGAAGCAGGTCAAGGGCGCGGAGATCGAGATGATCCCGGTGCCGCTCGGGCCGGCCGGCCCGGTGGTGCTGGGCGGCCTCCGGCTGGAGAACGGCCTCATGATCTCCAGCAAGGCACTCAAGAGCGACAGCTTCGTCGCGATGATGCAGTTCGTGGACTGGCTGTGGTACTCGGACGAGGGCCAGCGGTTCGCCCGGTGGGGCGTCGAGGGCGTCACCTACACCCGCTCCGGCGGCCAGTACAAGCCGAAGCCCGGCATCAGCCTCATGGGCTCCGACCCGGACGCCCCGAAGGACATGCAGAAGGACTACGGCTTCTACAACGGCGTCTTCGCCTACGGCGGCAGCTGGGAGCTCGTCTCCTCCATGTTCAGCCCCGACGAGAAGAAGTTCCAGGACGCCATGTCCCAGCGCGAACAGACGCCCATCGGCCCCGCCCACCCGCTGCAGTCCTTCGAGCAGGAACAGGCCTCCCTGTGGGAGACACCCCTCAGGGACCACGTCACCCAGAACACCCTCAAGTTCGCCCTCGGCAAGCGCCCGCTGTCCGAATGGGACGCGTACGTCACCGAGTTGAAGGCCAAGAACATGCAGCAGTTCGTCGACCTGCACAACAAGGCGTACGAGCGGTACAAGAAGGAGAACGGGTGAGCGGAGTGCGTACGGCCGACTTCGGCACCGGAGTCCTCTCCCGTGCCGCCGGCCTGATCCACACCCTCGTCACGGTGGAGGCGCTGCTGCTCCTCGCCGCCGCCCCGGGACTCGCCGGCCTGCTCCTCCTCGGCCCCGACCCCGCCAACCTGCCGCTGGCCGCCGTATGCCTGCTGCCGCTCGGCCCGGCCCTGTCCGCCGCGCTGTACGCCCTGCACCACCGCAGCCGCGACCTCACCGACCTGCACCCGGCCCGCGTCTACGCACGCGGCTGGCGGCTCAACGCCCTCCCGGCGCTGAAGCTCTGGGCGCCCCTGCTCGCCTGGCTGACCGTCATCGCCTTCACCCTCACCCACTTCGCCGCCACCGGCCTGCCCGGCTGGTGGGCGGTGCTGCTCGGGGCGATCGGCGCCGGCTCGCTGCTGTGGGGCGCGCACGCGCTGGTCCTCACCTCGCTGTTCGCCTTCCGGGGCCGCGACACCGCCCGCCTCGCCGCGTACTTCCTCTTCCGGCACGCCCGCGCCACCCTCGCCGCCGCCTCCCTGCTCGTCCTGGTGGCCGCGTCGACCGCCCTGCTGACCGAGGCCCTGCCCGCCCTGCTGGCCGCCCCGCTGCTGCTCTCCCTGCTGCACGGCAGCCGCCCGGTGATCGCCGAGACCGAGGAGGACTTCACCGCATGACCGCGCCGCGCACCCCGAGGATCCCGTACGGCGGCGACTACAACCCCGAGCAGTGGCCGGAGCCGGTGTGGGACGAGGACCACCGCCTGTTCACCCAGGCCGGCATCGACACCCTCACCGTCGGCGTCTTCTCCTGGTCGCTCACCCAACCGGCCCCCGACACCTACGACTTCACGCTCCTCGACCGCATCCTGGACCGAGCCGCCGCCGAGCACCGCCAGGTCTGCCTGGCCACCGGCACCGCGGCCCTCCCACCCTGGCTGGCGAAACGGCACCCCGAGGTCAACCGCACCGACTTCGAGGGCCGCCGCCACCGCTACGGCCAGCGCCACAACTTCTGCCCCAACTCACCGGCGTACCGCAGCCATGCGACCGCCATGGCGTCCCGCCTCGCCGAACGCTACGCGGACCACCCGGCGCTGCTCGCCTGGCACATCAACAACGAGTACGGCGGCGCCTGTTACTGCGATCTGTGCGCCGAGGCGTTCCGGGAGTGGCTGAGGGACAAGTACGGCACCCTCGACGCCCTCAACGACGCCTGGTGGACGGCCTTCTGGTCCCACCACTACACCGACTGGGCCGAGATCGAGCCGCCGAACGCCCTCACCGAGCACTGGCGCGGCCCCGACCACACCGCCTTCCAGGGCATCACCCTCGACTACTTCCGCTTCACCACCGACGCCCTCCTCGGCTGCTTCCTCGCCGAGAAGGAGGTGATCCGCGCCCACGACCAGGACACGCCCGTCACCACCAACTTCATGGGCATGTTTCGCCCCCTCGACTACCACCGCTGGGCGCCCCACCTCGACTTCGCCTCCTGGGACAGCTACCCGCCCCTCGACGCCCCGCCCACCTGGCCCGCCCTCGCCCACGACCTGATGCGAGGACTCAAGGACGGCGCCCCGTTCTGGCTGATGGAGCAGACCCCGTCCACGACGGCCTGCCGTGACGTCAACCCGCTGCGGCGCCCCGGCGAACTCCGCCTCGCCACCTTCCAGGCCGTCGCCCACGGCGCCGACGCCGCCCTCTACTTCCAGATGCGCGCCTCCCGCGGCGCCTGCGAGAAGTACCACGGCGCGGTCATCGGCCACGCGGGCCGCGACGACACGCGGGTGTTCCGTGAAGTGGCCGAGCTGGGCCGGGAGTTGGCGGCCCTCGGCAACGCGACCCTCGGCGCCCGCACCCCGGCCCGCACCGCCCTGCTCTTCGACTGGGACAGCTGGTGGGCCCTGGAGATCTCCGACGGCCCCTCCCGGCTGGTCAAGTACCAGGAGGTGGTCCACGCCTACTACCGGGCCGCCCGCGAGGTCGGCGCGGACGTGGACGTCGTCCCGGTCACGGCCGACCTCACGGCGTACGACGTGGTCCTCGCACCCGCCCTGCACATGGTCAAGGGCGACCTTGCCGCCCGCCTGGAGGCCGTCGCCACCCGCGGCGGCACCGTCCTGACGACCTTCCTCTCCGGGCGCGTCGACGAACACGACCGGGCCTTCCTCAGCGACGTACCCGGCCCGCTCGCGCCCCTCATGGGCGTCCGCGTCGACGAATGGGACGCGCGGCCCGCGGAGGTCGTACAGCCGGTCCAGCTGGGGCAGCTGACCTGCGAAGCCCGGCTGGTCTTCGAGATCGTGCTGCTGCGCGGCGCCGAGCCGGTCGGCACGTACGGCGCCGACTTCTACGCGGGCACACCCGCGGTGACCCGCAACCGCTTCGGCGAGCGCGGCGGCGAGGGCTGGTACGTCGCCACCGCCCTCGACCAGCCCGGCGTCGCCGAGGTCGTCCGCATGGTCCTCGCCCGCCACGACCTGCTCGGCCCCTACGCCGACCGGCCGACCGTCGAGACGGCGACCCGAATCGCCCCCGACGGCACCCGCCTCCTCTTCCTCCTCAACCACGCCCCCGAACCGGCCCACCTGACGGCCCACACCCCCGCCACCGACCTGCTGACCGGCAAGGGGGTCGAGGAGGGTGAGCTGCTGACCCTCGATCCGCTGGGCGTGGCGATCCTGAGCCTCTCGCAGCGCACGGGCACGACGCCTACGGAGTGCGGGGAAGCCGGACCGTGACGAGGAGGCCGCCGCGGGGGCGGGGGACGAGGTCGAGGGTGCCGTCGTGGGCGCGGACGATGCTGTGCACGATGGCGAGGCCCAGGCCGACGCCGGCGTGCTCGTCGGTGCGTACGCGTTCCGTTCCGCGCAGGAAGGGTTCGGTGAGGGTCGGCACCAGTTCCGGAGGGAGCGGATGGCCCGTGTTCTCGACCCGCGTTCTGGACGAGGTTCGTCACCATCCGCAGCAGGAGCTCCGCGGAGCCGCTGGCCCGTGCCGCTCCGCCGCCGACGTCGAGCGTGATCCCGCGCTGTTCGGCGAGGGGGAGCAGGGTTTCGGCTGCCTCTTCGGCGACGAGGGAGAGGTCGACGCTCTCGCGGGTGAAGGTCCCGCGGTCACTGCGGCTGAGCAGCAGGAGTGCCTCGGTGAGGTCGATCGCGCGCGTGTTGACGGCCTGCAGGCGTGCGATGAGTTCGCCCCGGCCCCGCGTGGGGTCCTTGCGGGCGACATCGAGCAGCGTCTGCGAGATGGCCAGCGGGGTGCGCAGTTCGTGGGAGGCGTTCGCGGCGAACCTCCGCTGCTCGGCGACGTGCGACTCGAGTTGTTCGAGCATGGTGTCGAACCTGTCGGCGAGTTCACGGAACTCGTCCTGGCGGCCTTCCATGCGGATCCGGTGGGAGAGCGATCCGTCCCCGGCCATCCGTGCCGCGGCCATGATCCGAGTGAGCGGTGCGAGCATCCGGCCGGCGAGGAACCATCCCCCGACGAGGCCGAACACGAGCAGGAAGACCATCTCCACGGCCGCGGCGGGGGCGAAGGTGCGCACCAGCAGGTAGCGGTTGGGGGAGACCCCGAGAAGGCCCTGGGAGTTGTCGGGTACATAGCGCAGCAGGAACCCCCACACCACGGCCAGCAGGAGAGCGCCGGCGACGGCGAGGAATCCGGCGTAGCTGAGGGTGAGTTTCAGTGCCGGTGTCGATGCGGTAGCCGACACCCGGCTCCGTGGCGATGACCCACGGCTCGCCGAGCCGTTTGCGCAGTGCGGAGACGGTGATGCGCACGGCGTTGGTGAAAGGGTCGGCGTTCTCGTCCCAGGCCCGCTCCAGCAGCTCTTCGGTGCTGACGACCCCGCCCTCGGCGGCGACGAGGACTTCGAGCACGGCGAACTGCTTGCGGGTGAGCGCGACGTAGCGCCCGTCGCGGAAGACCTCGCGGCGGAACGGGTCGAGCCGCAGGCCCGCGATCTCGCGGACCGGGGGCCGGGCGTACGCGCGCCTTCGGTCGAGCGCCCGCAGCCGCAGGACGAGCTCCCGCAGCTCGAACGGCTTGGTGAGGTAGTCGTCGGCGCCGAGCTCGAACCCGGACGCCTTGTCGTCGATCCGGTCGGCGGCGGTGAGCATGAGGATCGGGATGCCGCTGCCGGAGGCGACGATGCGCCGCGCGACCTCGTCGCCGGAGGGGCCGGGGATGTCGCGGTCGAGGACCACGAGGTCGTAGGAGTTGACGCTCAGCAGTTCCAGGGCGCGGCCGCCGTCGACGGCGATGTCGGCGGCGATCGCCTCCAGCCGCAGACCGTCACGGACGGCTTCGGCCAGGTAGGGCTCGTCCTCCACGATCAGTACGCGCATGTCGGAAACCTAAGCAGCACCACATATCGCCGACGTATGCGGGACATGCGCAAAGGCGTGTGCACACCGCAACCGCACCTCAGCCTGCCGATGCCGGCGCCGGCGCGGGACGAGCCCGGCCCGACGGCACTTCGGCCGCCGTGCGCCACCAGCGGCGCGACGCCAGCGCGGCCAGCACGGCGCCGACGGCGTTGACCAGTACGTCGTCCACGGAGGACACCCGGTCCAGCCGCAGCACGTACTGTGCCGTCTCGACCAAGACCGAGCAGCCCGCCCCGAGCGCCAGGACCCGCGGCACGGATGCCAGTGCCGCGAACCGCATCGGGGCGAAGAACCCCAGCGCCGCGAAGACCAGCAGGTTGCCGCCGATCCCGAGCGGCCCCATCGTGGCCAGGTCCCGCAGCGGTACCAGGCTCACCCGGGGTGGGACGATGCCGACCCCGGCGCCCGGCATCAGGGTCATCCACAGGAACGGCACCGTCCCGTGCACCATGCCCACCTCCGCCAGCGACATGCGCCACGCCCATGGGACGCCGGCGGCACGCCGACGCCGTGCCAGAGCCCACACCACCAGCACGGCCAACGGCAGCGCGACCAACGTCATGAGCACCACACCGTTGAACGTGTCGAAGCAGCCGTGCCACCGCCCCGCCGTGCACCTCGGAGCGGCCATCATGAGCGGCCCCCGCACGACGAACACGGCGCTCACCACGCCGAGGATCACCAGGCCGAGGAACACCATCCTGCGCGCGCGGTCGGGCGGTGCTGACAGAGATGCGTCGTGATTCATGCCCCCATGGGAGACGGAGGGCCGTTGCGACGGCGTATGCGCTTTTCGATACGCCCGCGATAGGGGCCGTTCAGTAGACCGGCACTTCAGTGGATGCGCCGCCCATGTGCGTCGGGCACACCGGACTTCCGGAAGAAGTAGCTGTTGATCTGATCCCGCCACTCGCGGGCACTGCGGAGCTGCTCCTCAAGCCGTTCCGTCACCCGTGCGTGGCGCGCCGGGTCCACCGAGTCGGCCAGCGAGGCCCACACCTCCATGGTCGCCTCCACCTCCTCGACGCCCTCGAAGTGCGTGTCGTACATGTGCTGGATCACCGTCTTGCCGCTGTGCAGTATGTGCCCGTACGACACGTGGTGGAAGAACAGCAGCAGCTCGTCCGGGCAGGTCCCCGGCGACTCGTACACCTCGGCCCACGGCTTGGCGTACTGCCCCGCGTACCCCGTACCGGTGGTGCAGCTGCGGTCCACCCCCACGCCGTCCCGATCGGCGAAGTGATACGTCCCCCACGGGCTGTACTCGTACCCGTCCACGCTCGGCCCGTAGTGGTGCCCCGGCTGCACCATGAAGCCCACCCCGAGCGGCGCGGTGTACTTCTCGTACGTCCGCCACGAACCGTCCATGATCGCGTGCAGCCCCGCCGCGGGCTCCGCCCCGAAGGCCTCGAAGACCCCGAACGTGAGCCGGATCCATTCGTCGAGGATCCCGCCCGGATCCGCGTCCGGCTGCCAGGCCAGCCGCCCGAAGGTGTACAGGTTCGCCTGGGCCAGCGGATGCCCCGTCCAGAACGGGTCGTCGCCGACGTTGGACACGGCGACGAGCCCACCGCGCGCCAACTCCCCGACAGGGGACACCCCGTCGACCCGGAACCGCAGCACCTCGCTCCACATCGGCCCCAGCCAGCACACATGCCGCTGCTGCCCGGTGTATTCCTGCGTGGCCTGCAGCTCCACCGCCAGCCGGGTGCGCGGCATCGCGCCGATCAGCGGCGAGACCGGCTCGCGCACCTGGAAGTCCATCGGCCCGTGCTTCACCTGGAGGACGGCGTTGTCGGCGAACTTGCCGTCCAGCGGCACGAAATGGTCGTACGCGGCCCGCGCCCGGTCCGTCGTCCGGTCCCGCCAGTCCTGCCGGTGGTCGTAGACGAACGCCCGCCAGTGCACCGTGCCGCCGTAGCCGCTGTCAGATGCAGTCAGCGCGGCGGCCAGCATGTTCGCGCCGTCCGCGTGGCTGCGGCCGTACGCGAACGGCCCCGGCTGCCCCTCGGAGTCGGCCTTCACCACGTACCCGCCGAAGTCGGGGATCGCCTCGTACACCCGCGAGGTCGTCTCCGCCCACCACTCCCGCACGCCCTCGTCCAGCGGATCGGCCGTGGACAGCCCGCCGAGCACCATCGGCGCGGCGAAGGTCACCGACAGATGGGTCCGGATGCCGTACGGCCGCAACACGCCTGCGATATCGGCGACTTCGCCGATCCGGTCGGTGAGCAGACGCGCCTCGGCCTCGTGCACGTTGACGTTGTTGACGGCCACCGCGTTGATCCCGCACGCCGCCAGCAGCCGCGCGTACGCCCGCACCCGCCCCAGCAACTCGGCGCGCGCCCGCCCGTCCGCCCAGAACAGCGACCCGCCGGCGTATCCGCGCTCCACCTGGCCCATGACCGGATGCACGGCCACGTTGTCCCAGTGATCGAGCATGCGCAGCGCCAACTCCGGCCGGTGGTACGCACGTTCGCATGTGCCCCGGAACGCCGCGTCCCCGAGCCGTACGACGTGGAAGAAGCCGTACAGCAGCCCGGGGCCCCCGGACGCGGTGACGGTCGTACGGCCGTCCCCGCGCTCGAAAGTGAACGCCTCGCCGCCGTCGCCGCTGTCACGACCGTCACCGGTCAGCTCCAGCACCAGGTCGTACGGCCCGGGGGACCCGTCGCGCGAGACGTTCCCCCCGAACCGTACGCAGGCCTGCGCCACCTCACCGTGCACCGTGTCCACCAGCGGGCCCGAACCACGGATCAGCGTCCGTCGGGTGCCGATCGGCCGGAACGCCCCGTCCGGCAGCCAGGCCGCATCGACACCCTGCATGAGACCCCAACTCCCTTGTTCAGGCGAGCAGTTCGACTTCCGAGACCACCGCCTCACCGTCGAACACCAGGCGGTACTTCCCGTACGTACCCGGAGACCCCACGGAGAACGCCCGTGTCTGCCGGTCCCAGGCGAAGGACTCCCCGGAGCGCCGGTCGACGGTCCGCCACGTGGTCCCGTCGTCCGATCCCTGGAGCGTCCAGCCGGTCGGCGCCTTCGTCCGGTCGGACGGCGAGGTGAGGGTGTACTGCACCGTCCTGGTGGCCTCGGAGACCGGCAGATCCACCGACGTGACACTCGCCTGGGTCGCCGAGGTGTTGTCGAACAGGGCCCCTTCACCTTGCAGCACATCCGCCCGTGGCACGGGCACCTCGTCGTCCTTGGTGATCGACACCGGCGCCGCGTTCTTGCCGGTACCCCACGAGGAGGGCCGCGGCCCCATGTCGAACTCCAGGACACCGCCCTTCGCGATCAGCGAGTGGGGCAGCGAAGTCGACCTCCAGGGAACGCCGTTGACCTTCAGACCCTGGACGTACACGTTGCGCGCGCTGTTCTTCGGCGCCTTGACGACCAGCTCCCGGCCGTTCTCCAGATGGACCGTCGCCTTGGTGAACAAGGGCGACCCGATGGCGTACTCGCCACTGCCCATCACCAGCGGATAGAAGCCCAGCGCGGAGAAGAGGAACCAGGCCGACTGCTCGCCGTTGTCCTCGTCGCCGTGGTACCCCTGCCCGATCTCGCTGCCGACGTACAGCCGCGACAGCACCTCGCGCACGTTCTTCTGCGCCTTCCAGGGCTGGCCCGCCGCGTCGTACATGTAGAGGGCGTGGTGGGCGACCTGGTTGGAGTGTCCGTACATGCCCATCCGGACGTCCCGCGCCTCCGTCATCTCATGGATGACACCGCCGTAGGAGCCGACGAAGTCGGGCGAGGCCGTCTCCGGGGTGCCGAAGTACTCGTCGAGCTTGTCAGCCAGGCCGCTGCGGCCGCCGTAGAGATTGGCCAGGCCGCGGCTGTCCTGGGGTGCGGTGAAGGCGTACCCCCAACCGTTCGTCTCCGTGTAGTCGTACCCCCACACCCGCGGGTCGTACTTCGAGGACTCGACGCGCCAGTCGCCCTTCTCGTCCCGGCCCTGGAAGAACCCGGCCTTCCCGTCGAACAGGTTCACGTAGTCCCGGGCGCGGTTGAGGAAGTACTCCGATTCGTCCTTGTACCGCTTCTCGCCCGTCTCCCGGTACAGCGCCTGCCCCATCCGCGCGATGCCGTAGTCGTTGAGGTAGCCCTCCAGCGCCCATGACAGGCCCTCGTGCGTCTCGGTGCTCGTGTAGCCGAGGAAGGGCGAGGTCGCCATCCCCTTGCGGCCCACGCCCGACGACGGGGGCACCACGGTCGCGTTCTTCACGGCCGCGTCGTACGCCGACTCCGCGTCGAAGTCGACGCCCTTGACGTACGCGTCCGCGAAGGCGACGTCCGAGGAGGTGCCGGTCATGAGGTCGGCGTAGCCGGGGGAGGACCAGCGGGAGGTCCAGCCGCCGTCCTTGTACTGCTGCACGAACCCGTCGACCATCTCGCCCGCCTGACCGGGCGTCAGGAGCGAGTACGCCGGCCACGTCGTCCGATAGGTGTCCCAGAAGCCGTTGTTCACGTACACCTTGCCGTCCACGATCTTCGCGCCGGTGTGCGTCGGGGTGTCGGGACCCGGCATCGGCGAGAACGGGGACGCGTACCGGTACTTCGAACCGACCTTCTCGAAGCCGGAGTTGGGGTAGAGGTACAGCCGGTACAGGCTGGAGTACAGCGTCGTCAGCTGGTCCGGCGTCGCGCCCTCCACCTCGACCTTGCCGAGCAGGCGATCCCACTGGCGCTGGGCGCGTGACTTCACGGTGTCGAAGGACGTGCCGTCGGGGATCTCCTGGCGGAGGTTGTCCTTCGCCTGGTCGAGGCTGATGAGCGAGGTGGCGAGGCGGAGGGTGACGGCCCGGTCGTCGCCGGCGTCGAAGCGCAGGTGTCCCTTGACCCCGCTCGAGGAACCCTCCGTCACCGGCTTGTCGAACACGCCGTACACGAACAACCGGGTCGCACCCGTCGACAGTCCGGACTTCACGTCCGAGTAGCCGGTGACGACCCCGTTCTCCTTGTCGAGCGTGAGCCCGGCCTGGTCGGTCACGTTGTCGAAGAGGACGCTCGCGTCGTCACCGGGGTAGGTGAAGCGCAGCACCGCCGCATGGTCGGTCGGCGCCATCTCCGCCTTCAGCCCGTTCTCGAACCGCACCCCGTAGTAGTACGGCCGCGCGGTCTCGTTCTCGTGCCGGAAGGCCAGCTCACGCGCCTCACGCCCGGTGTCCGGAGTGCCGGCGGCCCCCGACGGCATCACCTGGAAGGTCTGCCGGTCACCCATCCAGGGGCTGGGCTCATGACTGGCGCTGAACGCCTGGATCGTCGGCAGGTTGTCGGCGTTGTTCGCGCGTGCGTAGTCGTACAGCCAGCTCAGCGAGCCCGCGTTCGTCACCGGCGTCCAGAAGTTGAAGCCGTGCGGCACAGCGGTCGCCGGGAAGTTGTTGCCGCGCGAGAAGCCGCCGCTGGAGAGCGTGCCGCGGGTGGTGAGCGCGTAGTCGGAGGGGTGGGCCTTCGGCTTCTCGGGCGCCACGCGCTTCAGCGCGACATCGTCCAGCCAGCCCCGGAACTTCGCCGGGCCCTTGGGGGAGTCGTACGCCACGAGGATCCGGTCGACCGTCCGGCCCGCCGCGACCGACCCGATCCGCGAGACCACGTTGTTCCACTGGTTGACGTACAGCACCTTCGCCGCCCCCTGCCCGCGCGGCGTCAGCGGGAAGCCGTGCTGGTCGGTGGCGCCGAGGTCGCTCAGGTACGTGCCGTCGGTGAAAGCGAGGTCGACGGAGACGTTCGTGGCGTCGTAGTCGAGGTCGCCGTCCGCCATCGACGGGAAGACGCGGTAGGACAGCCGGGTGTCGCGGCCGACGGCCACGTTCACGTCGTAGACCTTGTTGTACGAGTACGCCCGCCCGTCCGCCGTGTGACGTCCGGCGTACCTGAGCGCCCGCTTGCCGGTGAAGCCCGCGCCCGCCTTCGCGGTCGGCGAGCCGCTCGGGCCGCGGTCGACGACGGAGAGCATGTCGGGCGGGACGGGGCCGTCACCGCCGCCCGTGGAGAACTGGACGTCGGCGAGTTGCAGGATGCCGGAGGCGCCGTTGTTCTTGGTGACCTCCAGCCGGAGGTGCCGGTACTCGGCCGGTTCCGCTATGTCGTACGTCTTCGTCTGGAACCGTTCGGCGAACGACTCGCCGGAGCGGGTGTCGAGGGTCTTCCACTCCTTGCCGTCCGCGGAGCCCTTCAGGGTCCAGTCCTGCGGGTCGCGCTCGGCATGGTCATTGGCCGAGGTGAGCGCATATCTCGCGACCTTCACCGGTTTGTCCAGGTCGAACTCCACCCACCCGGTGGGCTCGAAGACCAGCCACTTGCTGCTCGGCTCCCCGTCGGCGAGGTTCTCCTTCACCTCCCCGCCGCCGGTGTTCTCGCCGCTCGCCCGTACGTCCGTGACCTGGTCGGTCACATTGCCCGGAATGCCACTGCTGTAGCCGCCGTCGACGCCCGAGGCACGTTTGCCGCCGTCCGGTGCGGTGTCGACGGTGTTGAGCCAGTCGGGTGCCGGGTCGCCCGCCTCGAACGAGGACACGAACTCCCGGTCGGCCGCCGCGGGCGCCTGAGGCAGGGCGACCGCCGCGCCCTGCGAGCCCACGGCCACACAAAAGGCGGTCGCCGACACGACCGCCGTACCCCATCTGTGCCGAGCTCTCTCCTGCTTCAACGGGTACCCTCCCTGCGCACGGGATAACGTTGTCACCTTCGCTGAGCAAGGATCAGTTGTGGCTCAAGTGCCAAGTATTGTCAAGGGTGTTGCCTGCGGCATTCGGGGCCTATGTCGCGGATTTTTCCGGCAAGCCGCCCACAGGCCGCTCATATTTCCGCGAGGTCTCAACTCGGAAAAGACCATCGGCCAACCTTGCATTCGATCTTGCTCCGCTGGCGGGAAGTGGACTATACCTGTCGGCACTTCACATGATTCCGCACTTCCTGCACGACCCCAGCTTGACCCGATCGCGGTGCCGGGGAGGATCCGGTTCACCGCCTGAGTCCTGGAGAAGGCGAGGACTTGAGCATGGGATCCACTTCCGCCGAGAACCCTGAGAAGAACGGCTCCGCAGGCGTCGGACGCCGCGATCTGATCAAGCGGTCCGCCGCGCTGGGTCTGATCGCCGTACCGACGATGAGCTTCCTGTCCGCGTGTGCCACCGGCGGTGGCGGCGGCGAGGAGAAGGAGAGCAAGGCGCCCGGCGGAGCGAAGTCCGCCACCAACCCGCTCGGCGTCGAGAAGGGCGTCGCCCTGGAGGCGTTCATCTTCAAGGGCGGCCTCGGCGACCAGTACGCCAAGGACGCGGAGGCCGACTACAAGGCCACCTACGGCGCCTCGGTCAAGCACACCGGCACCCAGCAGGTCGGCCCGAAGCTGACCCCGCGCTTCGCCGGCGGCAACCCGCCGGACGTCATCGACAACTCCGGCGCCGACCACCTGGACATGAACAAGCTGTCCACCCAGGGCCAGCTCCAGGACCTCCAGGCGCTGCTGGACGCCCCCTCGATGGACGACGCGAGCAAGAAGATCTCGGACGTCATCCACCCGAGCACCATCGAGAAGGGCAAGCACGGCGACACCTTCGACGTGCTCTACTACGCCTTCACCATCTACGGCACCTGGTATTCGCAGAAGGCCCTCGACGACAACGGCTGGGAATACCCCAAGACCCTCGACGAGATGGTCAAGCTGTGCGGCGAGATCAAGAAGAAGGGCATCGCGCCCTGGACGTACGCCGGAAAGTATCCGTACTACGTCCACTTCAATCTGTTCGCCCAGATCGCCAAGATCGGCGGCATGGACGGCTGGATCGCCATCGACAATCTGGAGCCCAACGCCTGGACCAGCAACGACGCGGTGAAGACGGTCGTCGAGCACTATGCGGAGCTGGCCTCCAAGAAGTACTTCCTGGAAGGCAGCCAGGGCCTGACGCACATTCAGTCGCAGACCGCCTGGAACAAGGGCAAGGCCATCTTCATCCCCAACGGCTCCTGGGTGGAGAACGAGGCCGCCCCGACCACGCCCAAGGACTTCCAGATGTCCGTGGGCGCCCTCTTCGACGGCGGCAGCGGCGACAAAATGCCGCACGGAACGCTCCGCGCCGAGCCCAGCGAGCCGTACATCGTGGCGAGCAAGGGCAAGAACCCGGCCGGCGGTATGGAACTGCTGCGCATCATGCTGTCCAAGAAGCACGCGCAGAACTTCGCCAAGCTGGTGAAGTCGCTGACCTGTGTCGTCGACGCCACCGAGGGCATGAGTCTCTCGCCGGGCCTCGCCTCGGCGAGCAAGGCGTTCAAGGACGCCGGCGACAACATCATCAGCCTGCAGCTCCAGGAGTGGTACCCCTCGCTCACGGACGAGAAGATCGGCGGTCTCACCGGGCAGTTGCTCACCGGTGAGATGAGCGCCGCCGACTGGATCAAGAAGACGCAGCAATACGCCGACGCCGTGGCGAAGGACGACTCGGTGAAGAAGTTCAAGCGCGAGAAGTAAGAGTCCGGTCAGGCACAACGGCACTCAAGGGGAAGGGCCGGGAAGCACCATGCAACACGGCAAATACCGATTCATCGTGGGCTTCCTGGCCCTGCCCGTCATCGTCTACGCGGTCTTCGTGATCTCGCCGTTCGTCCAGGCGTTCCAGATCTCGCTGACCGACTGGTCGGGGCTTGTCGGCACGGCGAAGTTCGTCGGACTCGAGAACTTCGAAAAGCTGTGGCACAACGAGGACTTCTGGAACGCGCTGTGGCACAACGTCTACATGCTGATCGCGGTGCCGATCGTGACACTGGGACTCGGCCTGTTCTTCGCCTTCATGCTCAACGTCGGCGGAAAGCGACGCAAGAACGAAGTCATCACCGGTGTCACCGGATCGAAGTTCTACCGTTTCGTGTTCTTCTTCCCGCAGGTCATCTCCATCACCATCATCGCCGTCATCTGGTTCAACATCTACAACCCGGACCCGCAGGACGGCATGCTCAACTCCCTGCTGGGCGCGGTCGGTCTGGACGGCCTGCAGAACGCCTGGCTGGGCGAGAAGAGCCTCGCCCTGCTGTGCATCATGGCGGTGATGATCTGGTCCCACGTGGGCTTCTACGTCGTGCTGTTCTCGGCGGCGATGGCGTCCATTCCGCGGGACATCTACGAGGCGGCGCTGCTGGACGGCGCGGGCCGCTTCCCCACCTTCTTCCGGATCACCCTGCCGCTGCTGTGGGACACCGTGCAGACCGGCTGGGTGTACATGGGCATCATCGCCCTGGACGGCTTCGCCCTGGTGCAGATCATGTCGGTCAACATGGGCGGCCCCGACGGCGCCACGGACGTCATGCCGCTGCGCCTGTATCTGACGGCGTTCCGCGACAGCCAGTTCGGCTACGCGTCCGCGATGGGCGTCGCGATGCTCATCGTCACCATGACGTTCGCAGTGCTCACGATGCGCTTCGCGCGGCGTGAGCGGATCGAGTTCTAGGGGTACGGGGCGACATGACGACCGACACGAACACCGGCACCGTCACCAAGGCGGACGAGCCGGACCGTCCGAGCCTGACCAAGAAGCTCGGCGCGACCGACGGCCGCAGCTCCGAGGGCGGTGTGCTCCACGTCTTCTCGCACGGCATGCTCGTGCTGTGGGCGCTGATGGTCGGCGTACCGCTGCTGTGGGTGCTGTGGAGCTCCTTCAAGACGAGCAACGGCATCCTCTCCGACCCGTGGGGGCTGCCGACCTCGCTGCACTTCGAGAACTGGGCCAACGCCTGGAACAAGGCCAACATGGGCCAGTACTTCCTCAACACCGCGATCGTGGTGGGCGGTTCGGTGGTCGGCACCATGGTGCTGGGCTCCATGGCCGCGTACGTGCTGGCCCGGTTCACCTTCCCGGGCAACCGGTTCATCTACTTCATGTTCGTGGCCGGCATGTCCTTCCCGGTGTTCATGCTGGTCATCCCGCTGTTCTTCGTGCTGCGGGACTTCCCCGGCAGCCCGCTGCTGGCGACGTACCAGGGGCTGATCCTGGTCTACATCGCCTATTCGCTGCCGTTCACGGTCTTCTTCATGACCGCGTTCTTCCGCACGCTGCCCACGTCGGTCGCGGAGGCCGCGCTGATCGACGGCGCCTCGCACACGCGCACGTTCTTCCAGGTGATGCTGCCGATGGCCAAGCCGGGGCTGATCAGCATCGGCATCTTCAACTTCCTCGGGCAGTGGAACCAGTACCTGCTGCCGATGGTGCTCAACCAGAACGAGGACAAGTACGTCCTCACCCAGGGCCTGGCGATGATCGCCCTCCAGCAGGGCTACGAGAACGACTGGGGCGCCCTGATGGCCGGCATGATGATCGCGATGCTGCCGGTCCTGATTGTCTACTTCATCTTCCAACGGCAGGTGCAGGCGGGTCTGACGGCCGGAGCGCTCAAGTAAACGCTCTCTGTTCGCTCCACCGTAAGCGCCGGATCACCCCACGTCACACATGAGCCGCCTCACCCCGGGGCGGCTCACGTGTGCGCGTACACACTCCCGGATCCGGTTCAACCTCTTGACGGGAGGCAACCCGAACGGCTCAGCTTAGAGTTCACTAGTTGGACACGTAACGGGGCCTCATCGAAGCGGTCCCGCGCGCAGGAGGTCGTCGTGGAGACTCCGGGGTCGCAGTCATCGCTGCACCGAGCCAACCTGGAGCGGGTCGTACGGGCCGTCCGGCTGGCCGGATCCCTCACGCAGGCGGAGATCGCGAGGACGACGGGTCTGTCCGCGGCGACGGTCTCCAATATCGTCCGGGAGCTCAAGGACGGCGGAACGGTCGAGGTCACGCCCACATCGGCGGGTGGCCGCCGGGCCCGCAGCGTCTCGCTGAGCGGAGATGCCGGCATCGTCATAGGGGTCGACTTCGGCCATACGCACCTGCGTGTGGCGGTCGGGAACCTCGCCCACCAGGTGCTGGCCGAGGAGTCCGAACCGCTGGACGTGGACGCCTCCTCGACGCAGGGGTTCGACCGGGCCGAGGAGCTGGTCAACCGGCTGATCGCGGCGACCGGCGTCGACCGCTCCAAGATCGCCGGCGTCGGTCTCGGCGTGCCCGGCCCGATCGACGTCGAGTCCGGCACCCTCGGCTCGACCGCCATCCTGCCCGGCTGGACCGGCACCAAGCCCGCCGAGGAACTGCGCGGCCGGCTCGGCGTGCCCGTGCACGTGGACAACGACGCCAACCTGGGCGCCCTGGGTGAGCTGGTCTGGGGCAGTGGGCGGGGTGTGCGGGACCTGGCGTACATCAAGGTGGCCAGCGGTGTCGGTGCCGGACTGGTCATCAACGGCAAGATCTACCGGGGCCCGGGTGGCACGGCGGGAGAAATCGGGCATATTACTCTTGATGAGTCCGGCCCTGTCTGCCGCTGCGGAAACCGGGGCTGCCTGGAGACCTTCGCGGCCGCCCGCTATGTGCTGCCGCTCCTCCAGTCCAGTCACGGCACCGATCTGACGATGGAGGGTGTCGTACGGCTGGCCAGGGACGGAGACCCGGGCTGCCGTCGCGTGATCGCCGACGTCGGCCGCCATATCGGCAGTGGAGTCGCCAATCTCTGCAATCTCCTGAACCCGAGCCGCGTGGTCCTGGGCGGTGATCTCGCCGAGGCCGGTGAGCTGGTGCTCGGGCCGATCCGGGAGTCCGTCGGCCGCTACGCCATCCCCAGTGCGGCGCGCCAACTGTCCGTTCTCCCCGGGGCACTTGGCGGTCGTGCGGAGGTGCTCGGAGCGCTGGCGCTCGCGCTCAGCGAGATGGGCGATTCAACCCTTTTGGACAGCACCCTGCATGCGGTGACGCCTGCCTTCACTTAGAGAACGGATGGCACCGTTGCCAACCCGTTAAGGATTTACTTCTTGACGTCGCACGTGTGGCCGAGTTGACTTCCAGCCACCTCGGCCGCAATGTCGCGGCCTCGTCAGGGAGGTTTCTGAAGTGAACACGCGTATGCGTCGTGCCGCCGTTGCCGTTGCCGCTGGTGCGATGGCCGTCTCGCTGGCTGCCTGTGGCAGCGCCGAGGAAGCCGGCGGCAAGGACGACTCCACCGCCTCCGCCGCCAAGGGCGACGACATCAAGGTCGGTCTCCTGCTCCCGGAGAACCAGACCGCGCGCTACGAGAAGTTCGACCGGCCCTTGATCGAGAAGAAGATCAAGGAGCTGACGAACAACAAGGCGACGATCGACTACAACAACGCCAAGCAGGACGCCAACCTGCAGGCGCAGCAGGTCGATACCATGATCACCAACAAGGTGGACGTCCTCATCCTGGACGCCGTCGACGCCAAGGCGATCAAGAACTCCGTGCAGAAGGCCGTGGACGCCGGCATCAAGGTCGTCGCCTACGACCGCCTGGCCGAGGGCCCGATCAGCGGCTACACCTCGTTCGACAACGAGGAGGTCGGCAGGACCCAGGGCGAGGCCCTGCTGAAGGCCCTGGGTGACAAGGCCACCAAGGACTCCAAGATCGTCATGATCAACGGCTCGGTCACCGACCCGAACGCCGCCCAGTTCAAGAAGGGCGCCCACTCCGCCCTCGACGGCAAGGTCACCATCGCCAAGGAGTACGACACCAAGGAGTGGAAGCCGGAGAACGCCAACTCCGAGATGGAGGCGGCGATCTCGGCGGTCGGCAAGAACAACATCGCCGGCGTCTACTCCGCCAACGACGGCATGGCCGGCGGTATCATCACCGCCCTCCAGGCCGCCGGCCTCAAGGTCCCGGTCACCGGCCAGGACGCCGAACTCGCCGCCGTGCAGCGCATCGTCGCCGGCGACCAGTACATGAGCGTGTTCAAGTCCTACCCGCAGGAAGCCAGCGTCGTCGCCGAGATGGCCGTCGCGCTGGCCAAGGGCGAGAAGCTGGACTCCATCGCCAAGGACAAGGTCTCCAGCGGCAGCGCGAACGACATCCCCGCCGCCCTGATCCCGGTCGTGTCGCTGACCACGGAGAACATCAACGACACGGTCATCAAGGAAGGCTTCTACACGGTCGAGGAGATCTGCACCGGCAAGTACAAGGACGCCTGCGCCAAGGTCGGCCTCAAGTAGACCGGCACCGGCCAAGCAGTACCGGTCCCTTTCCAGGTGCGGGAATTCGTCCTTGAATTCCCGCACGGGACATGACTGCTCGCTCCAGACTCCTCCGGCGCCCCGCGCATACGACAGCCCCGCAAGCTCGGCGCGGGGCGCCGGACGGACCCCCCAAATCTCTCTGTACAACCCTTCCGCCGGGTCAGGCGGCGAAGGAGATGGTTCACGTGTCCGCTACGCCCGTGCTGGCGTTGCGCGGGGTCTCCAAGCGATTCGGTGCCGTCCAGGCGCTCACCGACGTAGAGCTTGAGGTCCACGCCGGTGAAGTGGTCGCCCTGGTGGGCGACAACGGCGCCGGAAAGTCCACGCTGGTCAAGACGATCGCCGGCGTGCACCCCATCGATGAGGGCGTCATCGAGTGGGAAGGCAAGGCCGTTTCGATCAACCGGCCGCACGACGCCCAGAACCTGGGCATCGCGACGGTCTACCAGGACCTCGCGCTGTGCGACAACATCGACGTCGTAGGCAACCTGTACCTGGGCCGTGAGGTCCGCAAGTGGGGTGTCCTCGACGAGGTGGAGATGGAGCGCCGCTCGCGCGAGCTGCTCCAGACGCTGTCGATCCGCATCCCCAGCGTGCGCATCCCGATCGCCTCGCTCTCCGGCGGTCAGCGCCAGACCGTGGCCATCGCCCGCTCCATGCTCGGCGAGCCCAAGCTGGTCATCCTCGACGAGCCCACCGCCGCCCTCGGCGTCGAGCAGACCGCCCAGGTCCTCGACCTGGTGGAGCGGCTGCGCGAGCGCGGCCACGCGGTCATCCTCATCAGCCACAACATGGCCGATGTGAAGGCCGTCGCGGACAAGGTCGCCGTGCTGCGCCTCGGCCGCAACAACGGCGTCTTCGAGGTCAAGACGACCTCGCAGGAGGAGATCATCTCCGCCATCACCGGCGCCACCGACAACGCCGTGACCCGCCGTGCGGCGCGCACGACCGGGGAGGTTTCCAAGTGAGCATCGACAAGACCTCCGCGGCGACGCAGGACCACGAAGTCGTCAACACCGAGGCCGCCGCGGCCGCGGTGACCGCCGTCGACCCCCGTCTGCTGGTGCAGGAACAGGGTCTGGCCGGCTACGTCACCGAGTTCCGGCGCAAGATGAAGGCCGGTGAGCTGGGCTCCCTGCCGGTCATCCTGGGCCTGGTCGTCATCTGCGTCATCTTCCAGAGCCTGAACTCCGCCTTCCTGTCCGCGCAGAACATCAGCGACATCACCGTCACGATGGTCGGCACGGGCATGATCTCCGTCGGCATCGTCTTCGTGCTGCTGCTCGGCGAGATCGACCTGTCCGTCGGCTCGGTCAGCGGCGCCTCCAGCGCCATCGCGGCCGTCCTCGCGGTCAACCAGGGCTGGCCCGAGTGGGCGGCCGTGCTCTTCGCCATCGCGGCGGGTGTCGTCATCGGCGCGGCGCACGGCTTCTTCTTCGCGGTGCTGGGCGCTCCGGCGTTCGCCGTCACGCTGGCCGGTCTGCTCTTCTGGCTCGGCTTCATGCTCCAGACGCTGGGCGAGAACGGCACGATCAACCTCGACAGCGACGGTCTGATCGGCAACCTGACGACGTACTTCTTCACGGATGTCGCGGCGGCGTACGGCCTGGCGGCGTTCATGACCGCGGTGTTCTTCATCACCTCGTTCCTGAGCAACCGCCGCCGTGAGGCCGCCGGGATCCCGTCCCGGCCGCTGAGCGACACCATCCTGCGCACGGTGCTGCTGGGCGCGGTCTCGTTCGCCGCGGCGATCATGTACAACCAGTACAAGGGCCTGCCCCTGGCCACGGTGATCTTCCTGGTGTTCCTGGTCGGCACGGACTTCGTGCTGCGGCGCACCTCGTACGGCCGCAAGGTCTTCGCGCTCGGTGGCAGCGTCGAGGCGTCCCGCCGTGCGGGCATCAACGTGACCGCGGTGCGGATCTCCGTGTTCGCGATCTCGGGTGGCTTCGCCGCGATCGGTGGTCTGTTCCTGGCCTCGAAGATCGCGTCCGCCAACCAGAGCGCCGGTACCGGTGACCTGCTGATGAACGCCATCGCGGCGGCCGTCATCGGTGGCACCTCGCTGTTCGGCGGGCGCGGCCGTACCTGGAACGCGCTGCTCGGTGTGCTGGTGATCGTCTCGATCCAGTACGGGCTGCAGCTGGAGTCGATCGCCGAGCCGGTGAAGTACATGATCACCGCGGGTGTTCTGCTGACGACGGTCGTGATCGACTCGATCACCCGCAAGACGCAGAAGACCGCCGGTCGAGCGTAGGGCTCTCGCCGTAGGGGCGTGGGTGGATTGCCGTGTGCCGGTCCGTCGTGGCTGGTCGCGCAGTTCCCCGCGCCCCTTTGCGGCGTTGTAGTACAGCGTGTTCGTGGGTAGAGCCGAATGCGTGACGTACGACTCCCGGGCCGGGAACCTTCCGCCTGAGCGGAACATTAGACTCGACGAGCCCGGCAACAGCTCGAACAGCTCTACTGCAAGGAGGCACGGGTGCCGCTGCTGACCCGCATCACGGGACCGCGCGATCTGGACCGGCTCAGCCCTGAGCAGCTGGACCAGCTGGCAGAGGAGATCCGGACCTTCCTCGTCGAAGCGGTGTCCAAGACCGGCGGCCACCTCGGCCCCAATCTCGGTGTGGTGGAGCTGACCATCGCCCTGCACCGGGTCTTCGACTCGCCCAAGGACAAGGTGCTCTGGGACACCGGCCACCAGTCCTACGTCCACAAGCTGCTCACCGGCCGCCAGGACTTCAGCAAGCTGAAGAAGAAGGGCGGTCTGTCCGGCTACCCCTCGCAGGCGGAGTCCGAGCACGACGTCATCGAGAACTCGCACGCCTCGACCGTCCTCGGCTGGGCCGACGGCCTCGCCAAAGCCAACCAGCTGCGCAAACGCGACGACCATGTCGTGGCCGTCATCGGTGACGGCGCGCTGACCGGTGGTATGGCCTGGGAGGCGCTGAACAACATCGCCGAGGCCAAGGACCGCCCGCTCGTCATCGTCGTCAACGACAACGAGCGGTCGTACGCGCCGACGATCGGCGGCCTCGCGAACCACCTGGCGACGCTGCGGACCACCGACGGCTATGAGCGCTTCCTCACCCGCACCAAGGAGATCCTCGACCGCACGCCGGTCGTCGGCAAGCCGCTCTACGAGACCCTGCACGGCGCCAAGAAGGGCCTGAAGGACTTCATCGCGCCGCAGGGCATGTTCGAGGACCTCGGCCTGAAGTACGTCGGGCCGATCGACGGGCACGACATCGAGGCGCTGGAGTCGGCCCTCGCGCGGGCCAAGCGCTTCGGCGGCCCGGTCATCGTGCACTGCCTCACCGAGAAGGGCCGCGGCTACCAGCCCGCCCTCCAGGACGAGGCCGACCGCTTCCACGGCATCGGGCCCATCCACCCGGACACGGGCCTGCCGATCAAGGCCTCGGGCGCCGACTGGACCTCCGTCTTCGGCGACGAGATGGTCAAGCTCGGCAAGGAGCGCGACGACATCGTGGCGATCACCGCGGCGATGCTCCAGCCGGTCGGCCTGAAGAAGTTCGCGGACGCCTTCCCGGGCCGGATCTACGACGTCGGCATCGCGGAGCAGCACGGTGCCGTGTCGGCCGCGGGGCTGGCCCACGGCGGGCTGCACCCCGTCTTCGCCGTCTACGCCACCTTCCTCAACCGCGCCTTCGACCAGGTCCTCATGGACGTGGCGCTGCACAAGTGCGGGGTCACCTTCGTGCTCGACCGGGCCGGCGTCACCGGCACCGACGGCGCCTCCCACAACGGCATGTGGGACATGTCGATCCTCCAGGTCGTGCCCGGCCTGCGGCTGGCCGCCCCGCGCGACGCCGACCAGGTGCGGGCGCAGCTGCGCGAGGCCGTCGAGGTCAAGGACGCGCCGACCGTCGTCCGCTTCTCCAAGGGCGCCGTCGGCCCCGCCGTGGCCGCCGTCGGCCGCGTCGGCGGCATGGACGTACTGCGCGAGCCCGGCACCGACACCCCGGACGTGCTGCTGGTCTCCGTGGGCGCGCTGGCCCCCATGTGCCTGGAGATCGCCGGCCTGCTCGACAAGCAGGGCATCTCGACCACCGTCGTCGACCCGCGCTGGGTCAAGCCCGTCGACGAGGCCATGGCCCCGCTCGCCGAGCGGCACCGCGTGGTCGTCACCGTCGAGGACAACTCCCGCGTCGGCGGTGTCGGCTCGGCGATCGCGCAGGCCCTGCGCGACGCGGGCGTCGACGTCCCGCTGCGGGACTTCGGCATCCCGCCGCGCTTCCTCGACCACGCCTCCCGCGCCGAGGTGATGGCCGAGATCGGCCTCACCGCCCCCGACATCGCCCGCCAGGTGACCGGGCTGGTCTCCAAGCTGGACGGCCGGTTCGACCGTACGGCGGCCGAGGTCGACTCGGTCGAGCCCGCGCGCGACTGACACCCTCATGCGGCCGGATGGGCCGGTTTCTCCACCGTGTCGGTGGCGAAACCGGCCCATCTGTGTGAATCCGTCCGCGCCGGGGCATGCGTACCACGCCCCCTCTCGATCATGTCGAGGACGACAAGCGTGGGAGGTAAGCCCCGTGAGCAGCAGTCTCTTCCGGACGAAGAGAGTCGAGCAGTCCATCCTCGACACCGAGGAGCCAGAGCACGCGCTCAAGAAGTCCTTGTCCGCGCTGGATCTGACCGTCTTCGGTGTCGGCGTCATCATCGGCACCGGCATCTTCGTCCTGACCGGTACGGTCGCCAAGAACAACGCCGGGCCCGCGGTGGCCCTGGCGTTCGTCGCGGCCGGCGTCGCCTGCGCGCTGGCCGCGCTGTGTTACGCCGAGTTCGCCTCCACGGTCCCGGTCGCCGGGTCCGCCTACACGTTCTCGTACGCCTCCCTCGGCGAACTGCCCGCCTGGATCATCGGCTGGGACCTGGTCCTGGAGTTCGCGCTCGGCACGGCGGTGGTGGCCGTCGGCTGGTCCGGCTACATCCAGTCGCTCATGGACAACGCGGGCTGGGAGATGCCCGCGGCCCTGGGCAGCCGGGAGGGCTCCGACGTCTTCGGCTTCGACATCCTCGCCGCGGCGCTGGTCCTCGTCCTCACCGCCATCCTCGTCGTCGGCATGAAGCTGTCCGCGCGGATCACGTCGATCGTCGTCGCCATCAAGGTGACCGTCGTCCTCGTCGTGATCATCGCGGGCGCGTTCCTCATCGACGGCGACAACTACGACCCGTTCATCCCGAAGCAGAAGGCCGTGGAGGCCGGGGAGAGTCTCCAGGCACCGCTGATCCAGCTGATGTTCGGCTGGGCGCCCTCCAACTTCGGTGTGATGGGCATCTTCACGGCCGCCTCGGTGGTGTTCTTCGCGTTCATCGGCTTCGACGTGGTGGCCACCGCCGCCGAGGAGACCAAGAACCCGCAGCGCGACATGCCCCGCGGCATCCTGGGCTCCCTCCTCATCTGCACGACCCTGTACGTCGCCGTGTCCATCGTCGTCACCGGCATGCAGCACTACAGCCGGCTGTCCGTGGACGCCCCGCTCGCCGACGCCTTCAAGGCCACCGGGCATCCCTGGTACGCGGGCTTCATCAGCTTCGGCGCCGCCGTCGGCCTGACGACCGTCTGCATGATCCTGCTCCTCGGCCAGACCCGGGTCTTCTTCGCGATGAGCCGCGACGGACTGCTGCCCCGCTTCTTCTCCCACGTCCACCCGAAGTTCAAGACCCCGCACCGCCCGACGATCCTGCTCGGCGTCGTCATCGCGATCCTCGCCGGTTTCACTCCCCTCACCGAACTCGCCGCCCTGGTGAACATCGGCACCCTCTTCGCCTTCGTGGTCGTGGCCATCGGCGTGATCATCCTCCGCAGGACCCGCCCTGACCTGCACCGGGCCTTCCGCACCCCGTGGGTGCCGGTCATCCCGATCCTGTCGGTGTGCGCCTCGCTGTGGCTGATGATCAACCTGCCCGCCGAGACGTGGGTGCGGTTCGCCATCTGGATGGCCGCCGGGTTCTTCGTGTACTTCCTCTACGGCCGCTCCCACAGCCGGCTCGGACGGCACGAGGAGACGACCGTCGGCGAGGTCACCCAGCCGCCGAAGGGAGACAGCGCGTAGTCGAAACCAGCGGTTGACGGACGGTCAACCCGCCGCTCTCCGGCCCCGTATGTCCTGCTTCGGCAGGAACTGCGGGGCCGGATAGCGTTCACCCCATGGTCGCCGAGCTCCTCACACCACCACGCTCCGTGTCCACCCCACGCGCGGAACACGGCTACTGGAGACGGCTGCTCCCCACCCTGGCCCTGCTGGCCTGCGTCACCCGCATCCCCTCCTTCACCCGGCCGCTGTGGAACCCCGACGAGGGCTATCTCGCCGTACAGGCACGGCTGCTCGCGCAGGGCGGAGAGCTGTACGCCACGGTCGTCGACCGCAAGCCGCCGCTGGTGCCGTGGCTGTACCAGGCCGCGTTCGCGGTGGCCGGGTCCGGATCGCTCACGCCGGTGCGGGTCCTGGCCGTCGCGGCCCAGCTGCTGACCGCCGTACTGCTGGCCTCCCTGGCCCGCCGGCGCTGGGGCGACACGGCGGGCGGGACGGCCGGAGTGCTGTATCTGCTGGTCTCGGTCGGGCTCAACCCGGAGGACGCCCAGGCCGCGACCTTCGAGGTGTTCATGCTGCCCTGTACGGCGGCGGCGATGTGGTGCGCGGACCGGCGCCGGTGGGGCGCGGCGGGCCTGGCGGTCGCGGCCGCCTTCCTCACCAAACAGACCGGCGGGGCGGTCCTGGCGCCGGTGCTGTGGCTGTGCGTGTCGGCGGGAGAGGTCCGGGCCGGGGGACCGGCCCGGCTGGCGGCCGGGGTGGTGGTGCCGGTGCTGGGCGTGGCCGTGGTGACCGATCCGGAGGGGTTCCTGTTCTGGACGGTCACGGGATCGGGGGCGTACGCCTCGTTCACCGGCTCCGAGATCCACGTCCTGGCACGGGGGCTGACGAACGCGGCGATCCTGGCGGTGGCATGCGCCGGACTGATCCCGCCGGTGCTACGGGTGTTGAGGATGGCCCGCACGGGCGCCGCCGACCTCTGGCTGTGGTCGGCCGCGTCGGCCGGCGCGGTCGTGCTCGGCTTCCACTTCTTCGGCCACTACTACCTCCAACTCCTGCCGCCCCTCACCCTGTTGGCGACCGCCGCGCTGCAGCTCCTGCCGCGCGAGCGCCTGACTCAAGCCGTCCTGACCTCGGCCTGCTGCTGTGCCCTGTTCCTCACCTGGGGGCTGCTCGCGCCCCGACCCGAGCTCGACCACGCGAGGAGGCTGGCGGACGAGGTGGCGATGCGGACCGAGCCGGGGGAGCGGGTCCTTGTCTGGGGCATACACCCGGAGACGTACTGGCTGGCCGACCGCAGACCCGCGAGCCGTTATCTGACGGCGGGGCTCCTCACCAACTACAGCGGGGGACGCGACGGCCCACAGGTCGGCGAGCGATACGCCGTCGACGGGGCGTGGGCGGTCTTCCGCGAGGAGATGACCGAGCGGGCACCGGCGCTGGTGGTCGACGACTCGCGGGGCAAGCCGTACGGACCTCGTGGGGTGCCCGGTCTGCGGCGGCTGCTCGCGGCCGGGTACGAGGAGGCGGGGATGGTGGAGGGGGCGGTGCTGTACGTACGGAGCCGTACCTAGGGGCGCAACACCTCCGGGTCCCCGCCGTTCCCTACGGCCGTACCGTACGCGGCCCCGCCACCTCCGCCCCCAACTCCGTCACCCTCCGGCGCAGTTCCCGGTCCGCGGTCACCACCAGACAGGGCCGCCCACTCGCCCGCGCGACGAGCTCGACCATGTGATCGTCCCCGCTCCCGGCAGCGGACTCGACCCGCACGCCCGGCACGCTCTGCACTCCGCGAGCGGCCCCCTCCACCACGAGCACGATCTCGACCGGCCCCGCGCGCCCCGGCACGCCGTCCGCCGCCAGCCGGTCCCGCAGCCGCTCGGCGGCCCCGCGCCGATCCCGCCACCAGCCGTCGGGCACGGATCCGACGACATTGGCGGCGTCGACGATCACGAGCAGCGGGGTGTCCTCAGTCATGGGGCAAGCGTCGCACGGCGTGGCTCACTCCTCGGCCGTCCCCTTCTCGTCGAAGCTCGCGAAGTACGCCGCCGCCATGTCCTCGTTGCCGTGCCCCTGCGCGGCCGCCCGCTCGAAGCGCTCCGCGCTCGCCGCCGCCACATCCAGGCGTACGCCGTACCGCTCGCCCGCTTCCACGATGAGCCGCGCGTCCTTCGCCGCCGTGGCCACCGCGAACTGGGCCGGGGACAGCCCGCCGTTCAGGACCAGGCCGGTCTTGGCCCGCAGATACCCCATGTCGAGCGGACCGCCGTCGATCACGTCGAAGAAGCTCTGCGGATCCACGTCCAGGGCCTTGGCGAGCGCCAGCACCTCACCGGCCGCGTTGGTCACCGCGAGCACCCAGCTGTTGGCGACCAGCTTCAGCCGCGTCGCGGTGCCCGCCCCGCCGTCCTCGCCGGTCCACACCGTACGGGCGCCGACGGCGTCGAACACCGGCGTCACCGTCCCGCGCCCCTCGACCGGCCCCGCCGCCAGCACGGTGAGCTGACCGGCCTCCGCGGGCTGGCGGGTGCCGAGCACGGGGGCGTCGTAGAAGACGAGGCCGTACTCGCGGGCGAAGACGGCGAGGTCCGCGATCGCCTCGATGCCGGCGGTCGTCGACTGGACCCAGGTGGCCCCGGAGCGCAGCGCGGGCGCCGCCTCGCGCATGACGTCCAGGGCGGCGGGACCGTCGTGGAGCATGGTCAGGACGGCGTCGGCGCCCTGGACCGCCTCGGCGGGGGTGTCGGCGACGAGTGCGCCGTCGGCGGCCAGGGGGTCGGCCTTGGCGCGGGTGCGGTTCCAGACGCGGACGGTGTGTCCGGCCCTGGCGAGGTTGCGGGCCATGGCGGCGCCCATGATTCCGGTGCCCAGGACGCTCACGGTGAGCTTGTCGGTCATGACGTCGACTTCCCCTTCTCCTGCGGACGTTGCTGCCGACGTCCAGCCTGCCTTCTCGGGGCCGGGCGGCGCGCATCTGACGGTCGAGTCAGGTGCGATCACCCCGGATTGTGATCAACGTCCTGCGCGGAGCGCAGACCTTCGACGGGCCCGGCGGGTGCCGCGCCTGACCAGGCAGGGGGCGGCACGCGCACGCCGGACCGCCCCGCATAAGGTGAAACTGTGAACGGCGACTGGCTCATCCGCGGCCGCGACGGCCGCCTCAGCGTCTATCTGCCGACCGACGACGGCGTCCTGTGCCGGGCGGAACTCGGACCCGGCGGCCCCTGGGAACCCCCGCGCCGCGTCGGCGGCGACCAGAAGCTGCGCCCCGGTCCGGCGGTCGGGCAGGGCGCCGACGCCTACGCCCATCTGGCCGCCTGGCGGCCCACCAAGGCGGGCGAGGCGGGACTGGTCCACTCCACGCACTTCCGGCCGCGCCTGGCCGCCCTGGACTGGATATCCATCGGCCACCCCAACCAGGCCGGCGACCGCACCGGTACGCCCGCCGTCACGGTCGACGCGCAGGGGCGGGCCCACGTCTTCGTCCCCAACAAGGGCGGCGGCGTGAGCATGCGCGGCCAGAAGGAGGTGGGTGGCTGGGGGCCCTGGCGCGACCTCAAGGGCCGTGAGGTACAAGGCGAGTTGGCGGCCGTGACCGGCGAGTCCGGACTGGTCGAGCTGTACGCGGCCGTCCCCGGCGCCATCCTGCACTGGCAGCAGGAGAAGCCGGGCAGCGTCCCCGTCCTTCAGGAGGCGCTGGAGACCCCGGTCCGCCCGGGCACCCTGCACGCCCTGGCCACCTCCGCGGACCACACCACCCTCTTCTACGCCGACGACTCCGGCGACCTGTGCGCCTGGCGCCCCGGCACCAAGCCGGTGACACTGCTGCCGTCCGCCGGCCCCGGCCCGGTGTCCGCGATCCGCTGCGAACTCGACGGCCACGACTGCACGTTGCTCGCCCAGCGCTCGGCGAGCGGCCGCGTCGCCTTCGCCGCGTATCCGACGGAGCAGGAGTCGGCCGGGGCGTGGTGGACCGAGTCCGGTCCGCAGCTGCCGGTGGACGCGGTGGTGGCGCTGGCGGTGGACGAGGACGAGCGGGTGGTCGCGGCAACGTTGTCCCCGTCGACGGGGCAACTGCTCCTCACCCGGCGCAAGGACGAGCCGGGGTTGGCGCTGGAGGCGTGGCGGGAGGTCTAGGGCGCTGAGGAGCGGTCGGCTGCTTTTGTGCGGCGGCTGCGGGTGGTACGTGGTTGCTCGCGCCCACGCGGCGGTAGCCGCACATTCAATACAGGCCCGCGCCCCTTGGGCGTTCGGCGGGCTGTCGCCTTGAGGGCGGTTCCGGCGATTCTCTGAACGGCCGGTCCCGGCATCTTCAGCCCGGTACGGAGGTCTGGGGGCGGAGCCCCCAGGTACCTGCCGACAACGCCGGTGCCCCGCACACCAACTCGGCATGCGGGGCACCGGCGTTCACAGCGGAGCGCTTACGCCGGGACGCTCGCCACGCCCGGGGCCAGGAACTTCTTGCCGTTCACGCGCTCGGAGACACCCTCGCGGTCCAGGTACGGCGTGATGCCGCCCAGGTGGAAGGGCCAGCCGGCGCCCGTGATCAGGCAGAGGTCGATGTCCTGGGCCTCGGCGACGACGCCCTCGTCGAGCATGAGCCCGATCTCCTGGGCGACGGCGTCGAGGACGCGGTCGCGGACCTGCTCCTCGGTCAGGACGACGTCGCCCTGCTTCAGCAGCGCGGCGACCTCGGGGTCCAGCTCCGGCTTGCCGGAGTCGTAGACGTAGAAGCCGCGCTTGCCCGCCTTGACGACGGCCGCGAGGTTCGGGGACACCTTGAAGCGGTCCGGGAACGCCTTGTTGAGCGTCTCGGAGACGTGCAGACCGATCGCCGGGCCGACCAGCTCCAGCAGCACCAGCGGCGACATCGGCAGACCCAGCGGCTCGACGGCCTTCTCGGCGACCTCGACCGGCGTGCCCTCGTCGATGACGTTCTGGATCTCGCCCATGAAGCGGGTGAGGATGCGGTTCACGACGAACGCCGGGGCGTCCTTCGTCAGCACCGCGGTCTTCTTCAGCTTCTTGGCGACGGCGAAGGCCGTGGCCAGCGACGCGTCGTCGGTCTTCTCGCCGCGGACGATCTCCAGCAGCGGGAGGACGGCGACCGGGTTGAAGAAGTGGAAGCCGACGACCCGCTCGGGGTTCTTCAGCTTCGACGCCATCTCCGAGACGGAGAGGGAGGAGGTGTTGGTGGCGAAGATGGCGTGCGCCGGGGCGACCGCCTCGACCTCCGCGAACACCTGCTGCTTGACGCCGATCTCCTCGAACACGGCCTCGATGACGAAGTCCGCGTCCGAGAAGCCCTCGGCCTTGTCCAGCACACCGGTGACCAGGGCCTTCAGGCGGTTGGCCTTGTCCTGGTTGATACGGCCCTTGCCGAGCAGCTTGTCGATCTCGGCGTGGACGTAGCCCACACCCTTGTCGACGCGCTCCTGGTCGATGTCGGTCAGCACGACCGGCACCTCCAGGCGGCGCAGGAAGAGCAGCGCCAGCTGCGAGGCCATCAGGCCCGCGCCGACCACGCCGACCTTGGTGACCGGACGCGCCAGGTTCTTGTCCGGCGCACCCGCCGGACGCTTGCCGCGCTTCTGCACCAGGTTGAAGGCGTAGATGCCGGACCGCAGCTCGCCACCCATGATCAGGTCGGCGAGGGCCTTGTCCTCGGCGTCGTAACCCTGCTGCAGGTCACCGTTCTTGGCGGCGGCGATGATGTCGAGGGCGCGGTAGGCGGCCGGAGCGGCCCCGTGCACCTTGCTGTCCGCGATGAAGCGGCCCTTGGCGACGGCCTGGTCCCAGGCCTCACCGCGGTCGATCACCGGACGCTCGACCTCGACGTCGCCCTTCAGCACCTGGGCGGTCCAGATCAGCGACTGCTCCAGGAAGTCGGCGCCCTCGAAGATGGCGTCGGCGATCCCGAGCTCGAAGACCTGCCGGCCCTTGAGCTGCTTGTTCTGGTTGAGGCTGTTCTCGATGATCACCGAGACGGCCTTGTCGGCACCGATCAGGTTCGGCAGGATCGTGCAGCCGCCCCAGCCGGGCACCAGACCGAGGAAGACCTCGGGGAGCGAGAAGGCCGGCAGCGCCTTCGACACAGTCCGGTACTTGCAGTGCAGACCGACCTCGACGCCACCGCCCATGGCGGCACCGTTGTAGTAGGCGAAGGTCGGCACGGCCAGACCCGACAGGCGCTTGAAGACCTCGTGGCCGCCCTTGCCGATGGCGAGCGCGTCCTTGTGCTCCTTGAGGAGCTCGACGCCCTTGAGGTCGGCGCCGACGGCGAAGATGAACGGCTTGCCGGTGATACCGACGCCGACGATGTCACCGGCGGCGGCCTCGGCCTCGACCTGGTCGATGGCCTTGTCAAGGTTCGCCAGCGACTGCGGGCCGAACGTGGTCGGCTTGGTGTGGTCGAAGCCGTTGTCCAGCGTGATCAGGGCGAAGCGCCCGGCGCCGTACGGCAGGTCGAGGTGACGTACGTGCGCGGACGTCACGACCTCGTCCGGGAACAGCTCGGCCGCGCCCTTCAGGAGCTCAGCGGTGGTGCTCACTTGTTGCCTCCGTCGAAGTGCGGGTTCTCCCAGATGACCGTCGCGCCCATGCCGAAGCCGACGCACATGGTGGTCAGGCCGTAGCGGACGTTCGGCTGCTCCTCGAACTGGCGGGCCAGCTGCGTCATCAGACGGACGCCGGAGGAGGCCAGCGGGTGACCGAAGGCGATCGCGCCGCCGTACTGGTTGACGCGCGCGTCGTCGTCCGCGATGCCGTAGTGGTCGAGGAAGGCCAGGACCTGGACGGCGAAGGCCTCGTTGATCTCGAAGAGGTTGATGTCCTCGATCGACAGGCCCGCCTTGGCGAGGGCCTTCTCCGTCGCCGGGATCGGGCCGTAGCCCATGACCTCCGGCTCGACGCCCGCGAAGGCGTAGGAGACGAGGCGCATCTTCACCGGGAGGTTGTTCTCGCGGGCGAAGTCCTCGGAGGCGATGATCGAGGCGGTGGCGCCGTCGTTCAGACCGGCCGCGTTACCGGCGGTGACCCGGCCGTGGACGCGGAACGGCGTCTTCAGACCGGCCAGGCTCTCCAGGGTGGTGCCGGGACGCATCGGCTCGTCCGCCGTGACCAGACCCCAGCCGGTCTCGCCGGCCTCGGCGTTGGTCCGGCGCACGGAGATCGGCACCAGGTCCTGCTGGATCTTGCCGTTGGCGTACGCCTTGGCGGCCTTCTCCTGCGAGCGCACGGCGTACTCGTCGGCGCGCTGCTTGGTGATGTGCGGGTAGCGGTCGTGCAGGTTCTCGGCGGTCATGCCCATGAACAGCGCCGACTCGTCGACCAGCTTCTCGCTGACGAACCGCGGGTTCGGGTCCACGCCCTCGCCCATCGGGTGGCGGCCCATGTGCTCGACACCACCGGCGATGACGGCGTCGTAGGCACCGAAGGCGATCGAACCGGCGACGGACGTCACGGCGGTCAGGGCGCCGGCGCACATACGGTCGATGGAGTAGCCGGGCACCGACTGCGGCAGGCCCGCGAGGATGCCGGCGGTGCGGCCGAGGGTCAGGCCCTGGTCACCGATCTGCGTGGTCGCGGCGATGGCGACCTCGTCGATCTGCTTCGGGTCGAGACCGGGGTTGCGGCGCA
The DNA here is from genome assembly GCF_044764885.1 of Streptomyces sp. NPDC093591. Classification (NCBI taxonomy): domain Bacteria; kingdom Bacillati; phylum Actinomycetota; class Actinomycetes; order Kitasatosporales; family Streptomycetaceae; genus Streptomyces; species Streptomyces sp. NPDC093591. The sequence goes on along the minus strand of NZ_JBIWIY010000010.1, from coordinate 206,213 downwards.
GCAGCTCCCGGATCGCCTTCACGACGAGGTCGTCGGCGCGGGTCTCGTGGTAGATGCCCTTCGGGCCCGCCTTGCCGAACGGGGTGCGGACGCCGTCGACGAAGACGACGTCCCTGACGGTACGAGGCACGATGGCTCTCCTCCAGGATGCGGGACGGCACTGCTGCGATGCGCTGAGCGCGCGCTCAGGCCCATGCTACTTATGAGTAACGTAGCTGCACAGCCCTGGAGGGCGGAGCGGCGAAGGTCACATATAAACGCCGGTGGCGAGGAGCGCCCCTCCAGGGGGCGCGGGGCTGTCTCGATATGCGGCTACCGCCGCGCGGGCGCGAGCAACCCACGACAACCCGCAGCCCCGTACGAAACCTCACCGAGGCGGCGCAGTGGACCCCCGAGGAGTGAGCACCGGAGTAGGCACGGGATGCGACCCCACCCCACCACCCATGATCACCCCGAACAACGTCCGAGCCACCTCCGCCCCGAACCCATGCACGTCATGACTCATCGCGGACAAGGTCGGATGCGTAAGCCGGCACAACTGCGAGTCGTCCCAAGCCAGCAACGACACGTCCCCCGGCACCGACAAGCCCATCTCCGCCGCCACCGAAAGCCCCGCCACGGCCATGATGTCGTTGTCGTACACGATCGCCGTCGGCCGATCAGCCGGCGCGGCCATGAGCAGCGACCGTGTCGCCCGAGCACCCGCATCCCCGGAGAAATCCGTCGCCACCTGCCACGCCCCGGCCAGCGCCAGCGAACGCGCCGCCTCGTCGAACGCCGCCGTGCGGATGGCCGTGTGCCCGAGCGCCGCCGCCCCGCCCACCCGGGCGATCCGCCGATGCCCCAGCGCGGCCAGATACCGCACAGCCTCCGTGACGGCGGTGGCGTCGTCGGTCCACACCGAGGTCAGCCCGCCCGTCAGCGACGGGTGCCCGACCGCGACGACCGGCATCTTCAGCCGCTGCGCCGCCGCCACTCTCGGGTCGTCGGCGCGGAAGTCGACCAGGATCGAACCGCCGATCTGCCGCCCCCGCCACCACGACTCCTGAAGCCCGACCTCCTCGTCCAGATTCCGTACGAGCCTGAGCAGCAGCGAGCAGGAGTGCTCGGTCAGGACGCTCTCCACACCCGAGACGAACTCCATGTAGAAGGGTTCGAGGCCGAGCAGCCGGGCCGGCCGGCAGATCGCCAGCCCCACCACGTCCACCCGCGACCCGGCCAGCGTCCGCGCCGTGAGGTTCGGCGCCCAGCCCAGCTCCCGCGCGGCCCGGAAGATCCGGTCCCGGGTCGCCTCCGACAGGCCCGGCTTGTGGTTGAAGGCGAGGGACACGGCCCCCTTGGACACACCGGCGCGCGCGGCGACGTCCTTGATGGTGACGCGGGGTGTCGGCGTGGCCGTCATCGGCTGGGCTCCATGCAGTACAGGGCGGAGCGTGCGGCCTCCGCGTCGGGAGTCTCCCAGCCGCGCACCCCGATGGTCACCTCTTCGCCGGGCAGCAGCGTGACGAGCCCCCGGTCGGCCCGGGCGTCCGGATGCAGCCGATCGGCCTGGAGCAGCAGGTCCCGTACGAGGGTACGGGCCGTCACCACGAGCCCACCCGGCACGAGCCTCACCTCGAACTCCGGCCGCGGATACGGGACTTCACGATCCGGCGCGGGAAAGTGCACGGCCCGCAGACCGTCCGCGTCCGCCACGAGGAACTCCTTCGGCCCGACCGGCTCCAGCTCCCCGGGCACACCGACCCGGGCCACCGCCCGCCCCTCGGCGCCGAACCTCACGCTCGCCTCGCCGGCCACCACCCCCTCGACGGACATCCGCCGCAGCCGCGCGGTCCCGGCCCACCCCTCGGCCGCCTGATTGACGACGGCCAACTCCAGCCCACCGTCCCGCACGCGCAGCGTCAGCAACCGGTCCGCGTACAGCCGCCGCAGCTCGTGGTAGAGCGGCTTCTCCCGCCCGTCCCCGTCGATCGCCGCCCACGACGTCACCGGCCAGCAGTCGTTGAGCTGCCATACGACCGTGCCCGCGCACACCGGCCAGTGCGACCGCCAGTGCTCGATCCCGGCCGCCACGGCCCGCGCCTGGTTGACCTGCGTGAGGTAGTGCCAGCGGTCGAAGTTCCCCCCGGGACTCCCCTCCAAGTCCCCCTCGGGAAAGGCGAAATGCCGCTCCAGCCCCCGCCGCAGCTTCCCGTTGCCGTCGTCCGCCTTCTGGTGGTGCAGCATGCCGGGGGAGTCCGGCGCGAGCTCCTCGCCCGGCAGCGCGCGCCGCAGTGTGGCGTACGCGGGCGGCGCCTGCCAGCCGAACTCGGCCACGAACCGGGGCACGTTCAGCCGGTAGTCGGCGTAGTCCTCCCGGTTCCACACCTCCCAGGAGTGGTGCGTGCCGTGCGCCGGATCGTTCGGATGCCGGTCCCACGACCCGGACCAGGGACTGCCCGCCGTGTACGGCCGCGTCGGATCCAACTCGGCCACCACCCGCGGCAGCAGGCCCAGGTAGTACCCCTCGCCCCAGGAGTCCCCGGCCAGCCGAGGCTCCCACTCCCAGTCCCGGAACCCCCACAGGTTCTCGTTGTTGCCGTTCCACAGCACGAGCGAGGGATGCGGCATCAGCCGTACGACGTTCTCGCGGGCCTCGGCCTCCACCTCCCCGCGCAGCGGCTGCTCCTCCGGATAGGCCGCGCACGCGAACGGGAAGTCCTGCCACACCAGCAGCCCCAGCTCGTCGCAGGCGTCGTAGAAGTCCTCGCTCTCGTAGATCCCGCCGCCCCAGATCCGTACGAGATCCACGCCCGCGTCGGCCGCCTGCCGCAGCCGCTCCCGGTACCGCTCGCGGGTGATCCGGGACGGGAACACATCGTCCGGGATCCAGTTGACGCCCCGTGCGAACAGCCGCTCGCCGTTGACGACGAGGGTGAAGCCGGTGCCGTGCTCATCGGGCCGGCGGTCCAGCTCGGCGGTCCGGAAACCGACCCGCCGACGCCACACATCCAGCGCGTCCCCGCCCTGCAGAAGCGTCAACTCGACGTCGTACAGTGGCTGTTCACCGTATCCACGCGGCCACCACAGCTCCACGTCCGGCACCGTCAGCCGTACGACCCCACCCGTCCCGTCGATCTCGGCCCGGGCCCGCACCCCGCCGACCGTCGCCTCCACGGTGAGCGGCGCCTCGACCCGGGTCCGCTCGACGTCGACCGCCAACTCGACGTGCCCGGTGCCCTGTTCGACCGTCACCAAGGGCCGTACGCGGGCGATCCGGGCCGTCGACCACTGCTCCAGCCGCACCGGCCGCCAGATCCCGGCCGTCACCAGGGTCGGCCCCCAGTCCCAGCCGAAGGAGCAGGCCATCTTGCGGAGGTACTGATAGGGCTCGGCGTAAGCGGCGGGCCGTTCGCCCAGCTTGCCGCGCACGGCCTCGGCCTCGGCATAGGCGGAGGCGAAACGCACCGAGAGCCGCCCGCTCAGCCCCGTCACGTCGAAGCGGTACGAGCGGTGCATGTTCCGTACCCGGCCCAGGAGCCGGCCGTCGAGCAGGATCTCGGCGACCGTGTCGAGCCCGTCGAAGACCAGGTCGGTCTGCTCATGACCGGAGGTGACGGTCAGGTCGGTCTCATAGGTCCAGTCCCGCCGACCCACCCACGCCACCTCGGCCTCGTTCCGCCCGAGAAACGGATCCGGGATCACCCCCGCCGCCAGCAGATCGGTGTGCACACAGCCGGGCACGGCGGCCGGGAGCGCCGCTCCCTCGTGCCGCAGGGTCCATCCGTCGGTGAGCGGTGTGGCCTGAAGCATGCGCGCTCTCCTAAACCGATCAAGTCCCAGCGCGGGGAAGCTTTTTGGCATCGTTGGCGAGATACGGACTTTACCGGTTAAGAAAACGTTGTCAGAGTTCGGAACCAGCCAACCCGCTCGTGCTCGTCCATCCCAAGAACGGAGCTGACGCACATGAACAGCCGTACAGTCCTCGCCATGGTCACGGGTGCCCTGCTGCTCTCGGCGTGCACCGGCACCGGAGGAAGCTCGCAGGGCGCCGAGGCCAAGGCCGCCGACGACCCGTCGAAGGTGAGCGGCACCATCACCGTCCTCACCCACCGGACCGACCTCGTGCAGGACGGGACGATGAAAAAGTACGCCGCCGAGTTCAACAAGACGTATCCCAAGGTGAAGGTCGAGTTCGACGCCATCACCGACTACGAGGGCGAAGTCAAGATCCGTATGAACACGGAGAACTACGGCGACGTCCTCATGATCCCGGCCGTGATCGAGAAGAAGGACTACCCCAAGTTCTTCGCCTCGCTGGGCACCCAGGCCGAGCGGAGCAAGAAGTACCGCTTCACCGACTACACCACCGTCGACGGCAAGGTCTACGGCCAGAGTCCGCTCGGCGCCGTCCCCGGCTTCATCTACAACAAGAAGGTCTGGAGCGAGGCCGGAATCACCGACTGGCCCACCACACCGGACGAGTTCCTCGACGGCCTGAAGGCGATCAAGTCGAAGACCGACGCGGTCCCGTACTACACCAACTTCAAGGACATGTGGCCGCTCACCCAGTGGACGCAGGTCAACGGCTCGCCCAGCTGTGACGAGCAGGCCACCACCAAGCTCGCCGAGGGCAACCCGTGGGCCGAGGGCGCCGATGTCCGGACCGCCGACACGCTGCTGTACGACATCGTCCACGAGGGGCTCATCGAGAAGGACCCGACGACCACCAACTGGGAGGCGTCCAAGCCCCGGATCGCCAAGGGTGAGATCGCCACGATGTGGCTCGGCTCCTGGGCGGTCATCCAGATGCAGGGCGCGGCGAAGCAGGCCGGCGCCGACCCGGACGACATCGGGTTCATGCCCTTCCCCGCCCAGAAGGACGGCATGTTCTGCGCGGTGACGCTGCCCGACTACAACCAGGCCGTGAACATCAACTCCGAGCACAAGGAGGCGGCCCGCGCCTGGATCGACTGGTTCACCGACAAGTCCGGCTACGCGGCCGACAACCTCGCGCTGTCCCCGCTCAAGGCCGACCCGCTGCCGGCGATCCTGAAGCCGTACGAGGAAGCGGGCGTCAAGCTCCTCGACCTCGACGACGCCCTGGGCGCCCAGGTGAAGTCCATCGACAACCAGTCCGAGGTCGGCATCTACAAGCCCGACTACCGCCAGGACCTGGTCGACCTCGCGCGCGGCGCCACGAAGGGCAGCCTGGACGACTTCCTGAACGGCCTGGGCGAGAAGTGGACGGACACCCAGAAGTCGCTGGGGTCCTGATGACGGACACGACCGAGAAGGGGGAGGTCGAATCCTCACCAGGGCCGGCCGTCCCTGAACCGGCCCCCGCCCCGCGCACAGCCCGTCTGTGGCGCGGGGCCACCCCCTGGCTCTTCCTGCTCGCCCCGCTGGCCCTGCTGCTCACCTTCACCTATGCGCCGATCGCCAACATGGTCGCGTACAGCTTCACCGACTGGGACGGCGTCAGCCCCGAGCTGCACTACACGGGCACCGAGAACTACGCCGAACTCTTCACGCGCTCCGACCTGTTCGAGGTCTTCTGGGTCAGCGGCTACTACCTGGCCGCGTCCGTCTTCCAGATCGTCGCCGCGCTGTACTTCGCGACGATCCTGAGCTTCAACGTCCGCTTCCGGAACTTCTTCAAGGGCGTGCTGTTCTTCCCGTATCTGATCAACGGGGTCGCGATCGGCTTCGTCTTCCTCTACTTCTTCCAGGACGGCGGCACCCTCGACTCCGTCCTCGGCCTGTTCGGCGTGGAGACGGACCGTGCCTGGCTCGGCACCCCGGAATCGGCGAACACCTCACTCGCCGCCGTCTCCGTCTGGCGCTACCTGGGCCTGAACTTCGTCCTCTTCCTCGGCGCGATCCAGTCGATCCCCGGGGAGCTGTACGAGGCGGCCGAACTGGACGGCGCGAACCGCTGGCACCAGTTCCGCTACATCATCGCGCCGGGCATCAAGCCGGTCCTGAGCCTGACGGTGATCCTCTCGATCTCCGGCTCGCTCTCGGTCTTCGAGATCCCGTACATCATGACGGGCGGGGCGACCGGCACCGAGACCTTCGTGATCCAGACCGTGAAGCTGGCCTTCCAGTTCAACAAGACGGGGCTCGCCTCCGCGGCCGCGGTCGTGCTGCTGCTGATCGTCCTGGCCGTGACCTGGGTACAGCGGCGCCTCGTCCCCGACTCCGCCGACGACAAGAGGATGGACCTCGCATGACCCGCCGCGCGGTGGCCCGCACCCTGGTGTACCTGTCCCTGATGGCCGCGACGGTGGTGGTCCTGCTCCCGCTGGCGGCGGTGGTCCTGACGTCGCTCAAGTCCGAGCAGGAGATGGCGAACGACAGCGGAGCGCTGGCCCTCCCCGACGACCTGCTGAATTTCGGCAACTACGTGACGGCGTTCCAGGACGGACGGATGCTCTCGGCGTTCGCCAACACGGCGATCATCCTGCTCTTCGCCATCGGCGGCACGGTCCTCATCGGCTCGATGACGGCGTACGCCGTCGACCGCTTCACCTTCCGCTTCAGGAAGCTGGTCGTGGCCCTGTTCCTGGTCGCCGCCCTGGTCCCCGGCGTGACGACCCAGGTGGCGACCTTCCAGATCGTCAACAGCTTCGGCATGTTCGACAGCCTCTGGGCGCCGATCGCCCTCTACATGGGCACGGACATCGTCTCGATCTACATCTTCCTGCAGTTCGTCCGCTCCATCCCGACCTCCCTGGACGAGGCGGCCCGCCTGGACGGCGCCAACGCCTTCACGATCTACCGCAAGATCATCTTCCCGCTGCTGAAGCCGGCGATCGCGACGGTGGTGATCGTCAAGGGCATCACCACCTACAACGACTTCTACACCCCGTTCCTCTACATGCCCTCGGAGGACCTTGGCGTGATCTCGACGTCGTTGTTCCGCTTCAAAGGGCCCTTCGGCGCCCACTGGGAGACGATCTCGGCAGGAGCGGTGCTGGTGATCCTGCCGACCTTGATCGTCTTCCTGCTGTTGCAGAGGTTCGTCTACAACGGCTTCATGAAGGGAGCGACCAGGTGAGGCGCCCCTTCAGGGGCCTACGGCCTTTGGGCGCCCTACAGGAGATCCTCCTACGGCGACTAGGCGGACAAAGCAGCCACCAGTACCGGCGTGACCTGCTCAACCTGCCAAGGCCGGGCCCCGCAAGCAGCCAGCGCCTCCGCGACAGCCTCCGCGTCGACAACCTTCGGCGGCTCCCAGCAAACCCGCCGCACCGTATCCGGCGTGATCAGGTTCTCCTGAGGCATATTGAGCTGCTCGGCCAGCGCCGAAACCGCGGCCCGAGCCGCGGAGAGCCGAGCCGCCGCGGCGGGGTCCTTGTCGGCCCAGGCCCGCGGCGGCGGAGGCCCGGTCACCGGCTGCCCGGGCGCCGGCAACTGCGCGTCGGTCAAGGTCTTCGCACGATCCACCGCGGACTGCCACTGCTCCAGCTGCCGCCGCCCCATCCGGTGCCCGAACCCATTGAGCGCGGCCAGGGCGTGCACATTCGCCGGCAAGGAGAGCGCGGCCTCCACGATGGCCGCGTCACTGAGCACCTTGCCCGGCGACACATCCCGCTTCTGCGCGATCCGGTCCCGCGTCTGCCACAGCTCCCGGACGACAGCGAGCTGCCGCCGCCTGCGCACCTTGTGCATCCCGGACGTACGCCGCCACGGATCCTTGCGCGGCTCAGCGGGCGGCGCGGCGGCGATCGCGTCGAACTCCTGCCACGCCCACTCCAGCTTCCCCTGCCGGTCCAGCTCCTTCTCCAGGGCGTCGCGCAGATCGACGAGGAGCTCGACGTCGAGCGTCGCGTACCGCAGCCACGGCTCGGGCAGCGGGCGGGTCGACCAGTCGACGGCCGAGTGCCCCTTCTCCAGGACGAACCCGAGCACGTTCTCGACCATCGCCCCGAGGCCGACCCTGGGGAACCCGGCGAGCCGCCCGGCCAGCTCGGTGTCGAAGAGCCGGGTCGGCACCATGCCTATCTCGCGCAGACAGGGCAGATCCTGGGTGGCCGCGTGCAGCACCCACTCCACGCCGGAGAGTGCCTCGCCGAGCCCGGACAAATCGGGGCATGCCACGGGGTCGATCAGCGCGGACCCCGCGCCCTCGCGGCGCAGCTGCACGAGATAGGCGCGCTGGCCGTACCGGTAGCCGGACGCGCGTTCGGCATCGACGGCGACGGGGCCGGAGCCCGCGGTGAAGGCGGCGATCACCTCGGCGAGCGCGGCCTCGTCGGCGATCACGGGCGGGATGCCCTCGCGGGGCTCCAGCAAAGGGATCGGCGCCTCCGTAACAGAAGATCCGCCGTCGTCCGGAGGGGCGCCTCCGGTGGTTCGCAGTGAACTGTCTGCTGCGGTCTCTTGGGCGTCGGTCACATGTCAAGGGTATCCGTACGCGCGAGCGTCTGACCTGCGCGTTCTGGACACATTGGCGCTGACCTGCGGAAACACGCCTCGTCGTTTCTCATGGCCGACCGGTGCTTCTCGGCCACTCCGGCCCTCGATGCGCCCCGCAGATGGCCGGAATCCTCCGAAAGCGGCCCATCTCCACCACCGGGGAGCCGTGGCCCCGGCCCCCGTGACGCAGCCCCTGCGCGACGCCTCCCCGCCCGCCCTCCGGGCGGACGGGGTTCGTCGGACGGCCCTACCCCTCCGGGGTGGAGGTGGCCGGACGGAGGGTGGAGAGGAAGGCCTGGAAGTCCTCCAGGACGTCCTGCAGCTGGCTCGTCCTCGCCGTCAGCGCGATCTCGATCTCGGCGCGCTCACTGCGCCGCTGCGCGTTCTCCAGCACCAGGATGAACTGGCTCTGCGCGAGCTCCATCGGCTGCCCGTTGACGGTGGCCTGGATGCGCAGGTTCTGCACGATCCCCGGAGCGTCGATGAGGCCCGGCGCGGGCGAGGTGCCCACCTCGGCGCGCTTGACGACGTCGACGGCGCCGACGTTCTCGCGCAGCCGCCGTACCGACTCCTCGGCGAGGCCGTGCAGGCTCGACGGGCCGTCGAGGGTGTGGCCGGTGACCGTGATGTTCGGCATGAAGCCCTGGCCCCGGGAGGCCATGTGCAGGGCGACGAAGGCGGCGTTCGGGGCGCCGACCTCGTCCGGGGGTGCCGACTGCCAGCCCTGCGGGAGCTCGATGGTGAGCGGGACCGGAAGCGTGCCCGGCATGGTGGATCAACTCCTTGCGGTACGGGTTCTGACGGTACGGGAAGCGACGGGGGAGAGGCGACGGCGGGGAGCCCCGGCCGGGGCTCCCCGCGGCGAGTCAGTCGAACCAGTCCCCGACCGCGTCGACCGCGTCGCCGGCCGCGTCGGTGATCTTGCCCGGGTCGATCTCGATCTGGCCCCCGAGCTTGCCGCCGACGCCGACGGCGACGCCCAGGTCTGCGCCGATGACGAACTTGCCGTCCTTCATGCCGGCGTCGAAGTGGGCCTCGGCACCGGCGCCGGCCCACGCCTCCGCCGTGCCACCGACGCCGACACCGGCGACGGAGGCATGTCCCTCCGCGCTGGCCTTGGCACCGGCGAAGGCCTCGCCGCCGACGTGGACGCCGTCGGTGCCGATGGAGCCCTTGACGCCGGCCTCGGCGCCCACGTACGCCTCGCCCTTGCCGGAGGCCTCGAACAGACCGGCCGAGTACTTGCCTTCGGCCGCGGCCTGGGCGAGATAGGCCTTGCCGGATGCCTGTGCGGTGGCGTTCCCGTCCACCAGGCCCACGCCGGCGGAGGCATCGACGCCGAGGAGGTTGACGCCGGCCTTGCCGGAGACCTCGCCGCCCGCGAACTCACCGCGGCCCTTGGCCTCGGCGCCCCAGACCTTGGCGTCGGCGGTGACGGAAGGGCCGGCCACGGTGACGCCCGGCCCCTTGCCCTCGCGCAGCGCTTCCCGCTCCGCCTGCGTCATGTTCTTGTGGTCGCCCCAGGCGCCGACGGGCCTGGTCTCGGGTGCCCGTTCCAGCTCGCTGCGCTGGATCTTCCTGGACGTCGCGCCGGTGTTGTCCTGCGCCGCCTCCGAAGCCCAGAACAGCCAGTCGGGCGCGTTGTCGCCCTCACCGCCCTGGGCCTTGAACTTCTTGGCCGCGGCGTCGCCCTCGGACTCGACGTGGGCGCGCGCGGCCGCCAGCAGCTGCTCGCCGCCGCTCTCGTCGCCCCCGTCGTACAGCCGGATGGCGTCCTCCGCCTGACCCTGGGCCCAGGCCAGGGCACCGGCGTAGGCTCGCAGCGCCTGCGCGGCCGCACCGAGGGCGTCCGAGCCGCGGTACCACTTCTGCTTCTGGCCCGAGAAGTCCTCCCAGAAGGCGTCGCTGGCCTGTCCATGCCAGCCGGGAATGCGGACGGAGCCGAGCTCGTCCCCGATGCCGTCGAGGGTCTTCGCATGGCCGTCGAGCTTGTCCGCGTCGCCCGTGAGCTTCGACGGGTTTCCCGGGATCAGCTCGCGCGGGTCCTTGGTGGAGCCGAGTTGTGCCGCCATTGCTTCCCCGTCAGTAGCTCGGGCCGGCGGTGACCGCGGGCCCGGTGAAGTGGTTCTGGGACTCCCGCTCGGAGCGTTCGTAGGACTCGGCGTTCTCGTCCAGCTTGGCCGAGGAGTTCTCCCCGTCCTCCTTCATCGGGCTCTTGACGGCCTGCATCCAGGTGGCCATCAGCTGCCCGAACTCCTTGGCCGCGTCGCCGTGGCCGAAGTCGCCGCTCGACTTGCCGAGTTCGTCGAGCTTCACCTTGTCGCTCTTGCCCACGGAGTCCTTGATCTTCTTGGCGGCCGACCGCAGTTCGGACGGCTCCACGTCGAACTGGCCCATCGGCTCCCCCCTCTACGTCCAGGCGGGCGCGAACGCACGTCCGCGCCCTGATTGTTGAGAACGCAAAAAGGGTCTCCCAAAGGCAAAGACGCTGCGACACCGGCTGCGGACCTCACATGATTCCTACCGGGAAGCTTCATAGCGCGACCGCATCGTGCGCCTCGGACGGCCGTCCTGCGCTGTCCTACGGCGCCTGCGGAGGCCGGGCGGGTGACAGCGACCCCAAGTGGCCGGCGGCGTCGACGAGATACTCAAGGGGCTCGTCGAACGTCTCACCGCTCAACTCGGTCCGCGAACGCGAGGTGATCAGCTGACCGTCGTGAAGCCGGAGCGGGAGCTCCGTGGCCCGGGGGTCGGAGGTGAGGAACTCCGCCAGGCCGCCGAGCAGAACGGCCCGGGCACGCTCCTCGTCACGGGAGACGATGTGGAAGTCCTTGTCGAGCCGCGGGATTCCCAGCTCCATGGCCCGCCCCCGCATGAGCGTGTCGAACCAGCCGTCGCGGTAGGCGCGCAGGTCCGGAACCTCCACGCCCAGATTCAGGGCCCAGACGGAGTGGACGATGACCTGCGTCGTCTCTGTGTCGATGTCGCTGTTGTAGTAGCGGTACTCGAAGGCGCGGAAGCCGAATCCGCGGTACGTGCCGCTGATGACGTTGTCCCCCATGACGCCGCTGGCCCGGTCCGGGAGCGGCTCTCCCCCCTGGTACGCGTCGACGAGGCTGGGCACGCCCTCCTCGTAGGTCCACCCCCGGCTCTCGGCGAACGACTGCAGCCGCGCGGACGCCTCTTCGGCCCTGCGCTGCTTGCGGGCCTTGCCCCGGCGGTCCCACACGACGAGAGCCACGACGCCGGCAATCGCCAGCAGGAACAGGACTGCTTCGATTCCACTCATGGCGCCAGCATCCCCCGAGGCCCTTTCGCGGGCCCACCCCCCTGGTGCTCCCTCACAATCCGCACCTCGCGGTCACACATTTCCCCCGCGCCCGCCCCGGCGGCAGCCCCTGGCCTCCCTGGGCTGAACCGAGCCGAAGTCCCCGGGAAGTTCACGCTGGTCGTCGGCGACAAGGAGTATCCGTGGCGGGTCGCCGCGCTCGTCATGGGCGGGGTGCTGCTGGTGGCGGGCGGGTTCTTCGCCGGTGTGCTCCGGCTCGTCCACGGGGCGCAGTAGGGGCACACCCGCACGCGGGCGAGGAGCCGTGCTGCCCGGCGGCACCGCATGGACAGCGCCCGCCGACGGAACGTTCCGTCGGCGGGCGCCTGAGGGTCGTAAACCAGTCGGTCGGCTGAAAGGTCCGGTCCACGACAGAGGGGGGACGCGGGCGGGATCAGCGGCCGATCCCGTTCACGTCAGGGAATGATCAAGTGTTCGAATGGGGTGGGGCGGGGCTCGGTGGGTGGCGGTGGATGTCGGGGGCGGATGTCAGTGGATGATGCCGGTTCGCAGGGCCACGGCGACCATGCCGGCGCGGTCACCGGTGCCCAGCTTGCGGGCGATGCGGGCGAGGTGGCTCTTGACGGTCAGGGCGGACAGGCCCATCGAGACGCCGATCGCCTTGTTCGACTGGCCCTCCGCCACCAGCCGCAGCACCTCGACCTCGCGACCGGACAGCTCGCGGTAGCCGCCCGGGTGGCTCGGGGCACCCGGGTGGCGACGGTGCATACGGGCGGCGGCGGCGCCGATGGGGGCGGCACCAGGCCGGGTGGGGAGCCCGACGTTGGTGCGGGTGCCGGTGACGACGTAACCTTTCACGCCGCCGGCGAGGGCGTTGCGGACGGCGCCGATGTCATCGGCGGCGGACAGGGCGAGGCCGTTGGGCCAGCCCGCGGCGCGGGTCTCCGACAGGAGGGTGAGGCCGGAGCCGTCGGGCAGGTGGACGTCGGCGACACAGATGTCGCGGGGGTTGCCGATGCGGGGACGAGCCTCCGCGATGGACGAGGCCTCGATGACATCGCGCACACCGAGCGCCCAGAGGTGGCGGGTGACGGTGGAGCGGACGCGTGGATCGGCCACGACCACCATGGCGGTCGGCTTGTTCGGGCGGTAGGCGACCAGGCTTGCGGGCTGCTCGAGGAGAACGGACACCAGGCCTCCTGGGTGCGGGGACGGCTTTCAAGGTCACAGTCGTCTTCGGCACCAAACCCGTGGCCCTTTAGGGAAAGATCACGATTTAGTGAGTAACAATCGGGGCAATTCAGACACGTGGTCGATCGTTCGGTGATTGAATCGGTTCGCTCAAGGTCGATTCCTGACCGAAAGTGGCCGTATCGACAAAGTGATGGTCAAGTGTGTGACGGCTCGACCAGGGGGCGCTCGAGCAAGCGGAGATCGAGCAGGTGAGGGTCGAGCCGGTGGCGGTCAGCGGGACTGCGGATCGCGGCGCTGCGGCAGCGTCACCACCGACGCGTCGCCCGGACCCGCCGGGGGCAGACCCGCGACCTGGGCCAGCAGGTCGCACCAGGACGCCAGATGGGCCCCGGTGTCCGGAACCCCGCCCAGGCCCTCGCGCGGCGTCCAGGAGGCGCGGATCTCGATCTGCGAGGCCGCCGGGCGATCGGCCAGACCGCCGAAGTAATGCGAGCTCGCGCGCGTGACGGTGCCGCTCGGTTCGCCGTACGACAGCCCGCGCGCCTGGAGCGCACCGGTCAGCCAGGACCAGCACACGTCGGGCAGCAGCGGGTCGGCGGCCATCTCCGGCTCCAGCTCCGCCCGCACCAGAGTCACCAGCCGGAAGGCACCGCGCCAGGCGTCGTGCCCCGCCGGATCGTGCAGCAGCACCAGGCGGCCGTCGGCCAGGTCCTGGTCACCGTCGACGACGGCGGCCTCCAGCGCGTACGCGTAAGGAGCCAGGCGTTGGGGCGCCTTCGTCTGCTCGACCTCGATCTGCGGCCGCAGCCGCGCGGCCCTGAGCGCGTCGACGGCGGCCCGGAAGGGCGTCGGAGCCGTACTGCTCCCGTCCAAGTCGCCCTCCTTGGCGTCCTTTGCGTCGACCATTCCGCCAGCGCCGTCCGACAGTCGTTCCTGAGCCGCAGCCATGCCGGGAAGATTAAGGGGAACGGGGGCTTCGTGCAGGGAGAGACACCCGGACAACACGGCAACCCCGACGCCGGGCCCTGTGCGGCCGTGCGAGACTTGCCCCCGTGAGTGCCAACCAGACGCCGCCGACAGCCACGTACGAATCCGCCTTCCTCAAGGCGTGCAGGCGCGAACCCGTGCCGCACACGCCCGTGTGGTTCATGCGGCAGGCCGGGCGCTCCCTGCCGGAGTACCGCAAGGTGCGCGAGGGCATCCCGATGCTGGAATCGTGCATGCGGCCCGAGCTGGTCACCGAGATCACCCTGCAGCCCGTGCGCCGGCACGGCGTGGACGCGGCGATCTACTTCAGCGACATCGTCGTCCCGCTCAAGGCCATCGGCATCGACCTCGACATCAAGCCCGGCGTCGGCCCGGTCGTCGAGAACCCGATCCGCACCCGCGCCGACCTCGCCCAGCTGCGCGATCTCACCCCCGAGGACGTCTCGTACGTCACCGAGGCCATCGGCCTGCTGACGCGCGAGCTGGGCTCCACCCCCCTCATCGGATTCGCGGGGGCACCTTTCACCCTTGCGAGCTACCTCGTCGAGGGCGGCCCGTCCCGCACGTACGAGAACGCCAAGGCGATGATGTACGGCGACCCCGAGCTCTGGGCCGACCTGCTCGACCGCCTCGCCGATATCACGGCCGCCTTCCTCAAGGTCCAGATCGAGGCCGGCGCCTCCGCGGTCCAGCTCTTCGACTCCTGGGTCGGCTCCCTCGCCCCCGCCGACTACCGGCGCTCGGTGATGCCCCACTCCGCGAAGGTCTTCGACGCCGTCGCCGGCTACGGCGTCCCGCGCATCCACTTCGGCGTCGGCACCGGTGAGTTGCTGAATCTCATGGGCGAGGCCGGCGCGGACGTCGTCGGCGTCGACTGGCGCGTCCCGCTCGACGAGGCCGCCCGCCGCGTCGGCCCCGGCAAGGCGCTCCAGGGCAACCTCGACCCGACCATCCTGTTCACCACCCCCGAGGCCGTCGAGGCCAAGACCCGCGAGGTGCTCGACGCGGCGGCGGGCCTGGAAGGCCACGTCTTCAACCTCGGCCACGGCGTCATGCCGTCCACCGACCCGGACGCGCTGACCCGGCTCGTCGACTACGTCCACACGCAGACGGCCCGGTAGCGGCGCTCACCACGTGTGGGGCCGCGCCCTCCTGCCGAACAGCAGACCGCGCGGCTCCGGTGGCGGCGGCGTCCCCGGCTTGAGCGGCCAGGCGAACGCCATACCGGCCAGGAAGCCCACGATGTGCGCCGCGTACGCCACCGTGCCCGCGTCGGAGACGCCCTCGCCGTTCGAGTACACCGCCTGCAGCACGAACCAGAAGCCCAGCACCAGCCAGGCCGGCAGCCGCAGCGGCAGGAAGATCAGGAACGGGACGAGGACCCACACCCTGGCCTTCGGATACAGCACCAGATAGGCGCCCAGTACGCCCGCGATGGCCCCGGACGCGCCGATCAACGGGTCGGCGGAGTCGTCGTTGAGGAGCGCGAAGCCGTACGACGCCACGTAGCCGCAGGCGACGTAGAAGAGCAGGTACCGCACATGGCCCATGCGGTCCTCGATGTTGTTGCCGAAGATCAGCAGGAAGAGCATGTTGCCCAGCAGGTGCAGCCAGCCGCCGTGCAGGAACATCGCGGTGAAGACGGACAGCACCGGGGACTTGTCGTAGTCCGGCGCGCCGATCACACAGCCGGGGCCCTGCGGGCCCACGGCGACCTCGCCCGTGGGAACCACTCTCGGCAGCTGGTCGTGGATCAACTCCCGCGGCACGGCCGCGTAGTGGTCCAGGAACGCGTGCAGATGGCACAGCTGCGCCAGGCTGCTCTCACCGGCCACGGAGCCGACTGTGCCGGGCATGGACAGGAACACGTAGACATTCGCGGCGATCAGCGCGTATGTCACCCAGGGCGTGCGGCGCACCGGGTTCACGTCATGGACGGGTATGACCACGACAGGTATCTGCCCTGGATACGTCCGGCGAATCGGTGAACGTCGCCGTCGCCGCGTGCGTATGTCTCGGCAACCGCCCGCGGCACGGGGAAGGCGGGTCGCGGGGACTACGTGAGGAACAGGCGATGAACGACCGAGTTACTCCTCCGATTCAGGCGATGCCCGACGGGGAGGCCGAGATCGCCGTGGTGCTGCGGCTGCCGTGGGAAGACGTGGCCCGGCTGGGCCAGGAGGCCGGGAGGCTTGCTTCGCAGATGCAGCGGCCGGTGACCCTTGACGAGGCGGTGAGTCATCGGCTGCGCTCCGCGCGGGGGGCTGCGCATGCGAAGCCGGCGGGGGAGCAGCCGGCTGCCGCCGCGGCGATGCCGCCGAGCGTGAGTGCGTCTGTGTCGTCGTTGCCGTCGCGGCCGCCGGCTGAGCAGGCTCGGCAGGCCATTGAGAGGATCAACGGATCTGCGTAAGCGCCGTAGGGGCGTGGGTGGTTCGGCGGCTGCGGGCTGTCTGTGGCTGGTCGCGCCCACGCGGCGGAGCCGCATATCGATCCAGCCCCGCGCCCCTCAGGGAGTTGCACGCGCCGCCTGTTATGAGGCATGCACTGCCTTTGCTGCCTTGCGCGCCGCCACCAGTACCGGATCCCATACAGGCGAGAACGGTGGGGCATATCCCAGGTCCAGGGACACCATCTGCTCCACCGTCATCCCCGCCGTCAGGGCCACCGCCGCGATGTCCACCCTCTTGCCCGCGCCCTCCCTCCCCACGATCTGCACACCCAGCAGGCGGCCGGTGCGGCGTTCGGCGAGCATCTTGACCGTCATCGGCGACGCGCTCGGGTAGTAGCCGGCGCGGCTCGTGGACTCGATCGTCGCCGTGACGTACTGCAGGCCCGCCCTGCGCGCGTCCTTCTCGCGCAGGCCCGTGCGGGCGATCTCCAGGTCGCAGACCTTGCTGACGGCCGTGCCGACCACACCGGGGAAGGTGGCGTACTCGCCGGCGGCGTTCGTGCCGATGACCTGGCCGTGCTTGTTGGCGTGGGTGCCGAGGGCGATGTGGCGCTCCTGGCCGGAGACCAGGTCGAGGACCTCCACGCAGTCGCCGCCCGCCCAGACGTTCTCGTGGCCGCGCACGCGCATCGCCAGGTCGGTGAGCAGGCCGTCGTGGTCGCCGAGGGGGAGGCCGGCGGCTCGCGCGAGCGTCGTCTCCGGGCGAACGCCGATGCCCAGGACGACCACGTCCGCCGGGTATTCGGCCTCCTCCGTGGCCACCGCGCGGACGCGGCCGTCCTCGCCCGTGAGGATCTTGGTGACCTCGGCGTCGTTGACCATGGTGATGCCCAGCCCCTCCATGGCCTGGTGCACCAGGCGGCCCATGTCCGCATCGAGCGTGGACATGGGCTCGCTGCCGCGGTTGACGACGGTCACCTCGTAGCCGCGGTTGATGAGGGCTTCGGCCATCTCGACGCCGATGTAGCCGGCGCCGACCACGACCGCGCGTCGGCCACGCGTGCGTGCCAGCGTGTCGATGAGGGCCTGGCCGTCGTCGAGGGTCTGCACACCGTGCACGCCGGGGGCGTCGGCGCCCGGCATGTCGGGGCGGATCGGGCGGGCGCCCGTCGCGATGACGAGTTTGTCGTACGACGTCCAGGACTCGGCGCCGGAATCGACGTCACGCGCGCGTACCCGGCCGCCGGCCACGTCGATCTCCGTGACCTCCGTCCGCATGCGCAGGTCGATGTCCCGCGCGCGGTGCTCCTCGGCCGTACGGGCGATCAACCGGTCGCGGTCGGGGACCTCACCGCCCACCCAGTACGGGATGCCGCAGGCCGAGTAGGAGGTGAAGTGGCCGCGTTCGAACGCCACGATCTCCAGCTCCTCGGCGCTCCTCAGGCGCCGCGCCTGCGACGCCGCGGACATCCCCGCGGCGTCGCCTCCGATCACGACCAGTCGCTCCCGCGTACCCCGCACACCCCTCGCAGCGCTCATGTTCATGCGAACACGCTACGAGGGCCGGGCATTTCAGTCGCCCTCGCCGCTCTGATCGTCGCCCGCGCGCGTGGGCTGCGGTGCCGGGCGGGCGGTCGGCAGCGGGCCCAGGGCCGTCGTCACGGGCGCGGTGGCCGGCCGGCGGGGCAGCCGGGGGCGCAGGACCTTCAGCCACACCAGCACGATCAGCGCCGTCACCGCGGCGAAGGGCAGCACGGCACCGATCGCGACGGCGAGCCAGCGCAGCATCGTCACGAAGGCGCCCCAGCCGCCCGCGAGCGCGTCCAGGAAGCCGGGGTCGTCATCGGCCCTGGGCGCCTTCTTCACCGGCGTCTCCGACAGGGAGAGCGTGATCGTGGCCAGGCTCGTGCGGTCCTTCAGAGACGCCTGCTGGGCGAGCAGCGACTCCAGGTCGGCCTGGCGGGAGCTCAGCTCGCCCTCCAGCGTGACGACGTCGCTGAGCTTGGTCGCCTGGTCCATCAGCTCGCGGATCCGGGCCACACTGGCCCGCTGCGACTTGATGCGGCTCTCCACGTCCACGACCTGGTCGGTGACGTCCTGCGCCTTGGCGCTGCGCTCGACCAGCTTGCCCGCGCCCTCCAGTGCGGTGAGGACCTCGGCGTACCGGTCGACGGGCACGCGCAGGACGACGCGGGTGTGCTCGTGGCCCTCCTCGTCCCGTGTGGTCGTCTCGTTGCCGACGTAGCCGCCCGCGTTCTCGGTCGTGGCGCGGGCCTCGTCCAAAGCCTTCGGTACGTCCTTGACCTGCACGGTCAGCGAGGCGGTGCGGATGATGCGGCTCGCGGTGACCTTGGGTGCCGCGCTCGCCTTGCCGGCGCCGTAGCCGCTGCCCGGGGCGCCCTCCTTCACCCCTTCCTGAGGGCCCGCCGCGGCCGCCTCGTCCCCGCCGGCGTTGCTGCCGGACGCCGAGTCGCCCGCGCCGCTGCAGCCGCTTAGTGCGAGGGCCGCGGCCAGCAGGATGCCGGCCAGGGCCTGAACCGGTCGTACGGATCGTGTGGAGCGTCGTGTGCGCATGCGGGCGTCCCCCCGAGGGTCGTCGTGACGACTGATGCTCCTTCGACGCCGGGACCCCGCGGAACGTTGGCGGGAAACGGTCCCGATGCGGTCACGGTCGGGACTCGTGAAGGACACCGGGGCGCGGACGGAATGTCAGTGGGGTCTGAGAGGCTGTGGACATGCGCGAAGTGGAGACACGTACGGGGACGGGACGGGCCGTCGTCATCGGTGGCGGGATCGCGGGGCTCGCCGCGGCCCACCGGCTGCTGGACGCCGGCCGGCAGGTGACCGTCCTGGAGGCGTCGGACCGGGTCGGCGGCAAGCTGCTGCCGGGCCGGATCGCGGGCGTGCGCGTGGACTTCGGCGCCGAGTCGATGCTGGCCCGCCGCCCCGAGGCCCTCGCCCTCGCCCGCGAGGTGGGCCTCGCCGACCGCCTCCAGCCGCCCGCCACCGCGACCGCCTCGATCTGGACCCGCGGCGCCCTGCGCCCCATGCCCAAGGGCCATGTGATGGGCGTCCCCGGCACCGCCGCCGCCCTCTCCGGCGTCCTGTCCGACGAGGGCCTGGCCCGCATCGAGCGCGACGCCGACCTGCCCCGCACCGAGGTCGGGGACGACGTGGCGGTCGGCGAGTACGTGGCGGCACGCCTCGGCCGCGAGGTCGTCGACCGCCTGGTCGAACCCCTGCTGGGCGGCGTCTACGCGGGCGACGCGTACCGCATCTCGATGCGCTCGGCGGTCCCGCAGCTCTACCAGGCCGCCCGGACGCACGACTCCCTGACGGAGGCGGTCCGCGAGATCCAGGCCAAGGCCGCCGCCAACCAGCAGACCGGGCCGGTCTTCATGGGCATCGAGGGCGGCGTGGGCCAACTCCCGCTCGCCGTCGCGGAGTCGGTGCGCGCCCGGGGCGGCGAGATCGTGACCGGAGCGCCGGTCACGGAGCTGAGTCGCGAGGCGGCCGCCGGTTGGCGCGTCGTCGCCGGCGACCGGGTGCTGCACGCCGACGCGGTCGTGGTCGCCGTACCCGCCCCGGCCGCTGCCGGCCTTTTGCGCGCCGAGGCCCCCGAGGCCGCCGCCGAGCTGGCCGGCATCGAGTACGCCTCCATGGCCCTGGTCAGCCTCGCCTACCGCCGCGCCGACACCGACCTCCCCGCCGGCAGCGGCTTCCTCGTGCCGCCGGTGGACGGGCGCACCATCAAGGCGTCGACGTTCGCCTCCCAGAAGTGGGGCTGGATCGCCGACGAGGACCCGGACGTGGTCGTGCTGCGCACCTCCGTCGGGCGGTACGGCGAGACGGAGATCCTGGAGCGCGACGACGCCCACCTCGTCGACGTCTCCCGGCACGATCTGGAGGCGGCGACCGGCCTCGCCGCCACGCCCCTCGAAACCCGCGTCACCCGCTGGACCGACGGCCTGCCCCAGTACCCGGTCGGGCACCACGCGCGCGTGGCCCGCATCCGCGAGCACGTCGCCAAGGTGCCGGGCCTCGCGGTGTGCGGCGCGCAGTACGACGGCGTCGGCATCCCGGCCTGCATCGCGAGCGCGTACGCCGCGGTGGACCAGATCCATGGCGACCTCAGCGGTGTGCAGGAGCTCACCGCCCACCCGGTGCAGAGTCTGCACGGAGGAGCGGGAGAATAAGGGACATGAGTGACGACGCCCCCACCACCGAGTCCGGCAGGATCCCGAACAAGGGCAAGCTGGCCAAGGACCTCAACGAGGTCATCCGCTACACCCTCTGGTCCGTCTTCAAGCTGAAGGACGTGCTCCCCGAGGACCGCGCGGGCTACGCCGACGAGGTCCAGGAGCTGTTCGACCAGCTCGCCGCCAAGGACGTGACGATCCGCGGCACCTACGACGTGTCCGGTCTGCGCGCCGACGCCGACCTGATGATCTGGTGGCACGCCGAGACCAGCGACCAGCTGCAGGAGGCGTACAACCTCTTCCGCCGCACCAAGCTGGGCCGCGCCCTGGAGCCGGTCTGGTCGAACATGGCGCTGCACCGCCCCGCCGAGTTCAACCGCTCGCACATCCCGGCGTTCCTCGCCGACGAGACGCCGCGCAACTACGTCAGCGTGTACCCGTTCGTGCGTTCCTACGACTGGTACCTGCTGCCCGACGAGGACCGCCGCCGCATGCTCGCCGACCACGGCAAGATGGCCCGCGGCTACCCGGACGTGCGCGCCAACACGGTCGCCTCGTTCTCGCTGGGCGACTACGAGTGGCTCCTGGCCTTCGAGGCCGACGAGCTCTACCGCATCGTCGACCTCATGCGCCACCTGCGCGCTTCCGAGGCCCGGATGCACGTCCGCGAAGAGGTGCCGTTCTTCACCGGGCGCCGGAAGTCGGTGGCGGAGCTGGTCGCCGGGCTCGCTTGATCAGTGCGGTAGCCGGGCGGTCGCGACGTCCTGGGGCCGGCCGCCCGGGTTCGTGTCGGTCTGCCGGCGCAGCTTCTTCGCCTCGCCCGGGCGCTCCGGCTTCGGCTCGGGGTGCCCCTCGCACGCCGCCCGCCGAGCCGGGAGGCGGCCCTCCAGCAGGTAGGCGTCGAGGTGGCCGTTGACGCAGGCGTTCGGGCCGTACGCGATACCGTGCGTGCCGGCGTCCCGTTCGGTCACCAGGACCGAGCCCGCCAGGCGCCGGTGCATCTCCAGCGCCCCTTCGTACGGCGTGGCCGCGTCCCGCTCGGCGGCCAGGATCAGAATCGGCGGCACCTCACCCGGCCCGGTCCGCACATCGACGGGCACCTGCCGGGGCGCCTGCCAGTAGGCGCACGGCAGGTTCATCCACACGTTGTCCCAGGTCTCGAACGGCGCCACCCGCGCGAGCCGCGTGTTGTCCCGGTCCCAGACCGCCCAGTCCGTCGGCCAGGACGCGTCGTTGCACTCCACAGCCGTGTACACCGCGCGCGAGTTCTCGTCCTCGGCCGCCGCCTCCGTCACTGGTGCGGCCAGTTCGACCAGCGGCTTCGGGTCGCCCTTCAGATACGCCGACAGCGCCTGCGCCCGCGCGGGCCAGTAGTCGTCGTAGTAACCGGCCTGCAGAAACGCCTCCTGCAACTGCCCCGTCCCGATCTTCCCGCCCGCCGGCTCCACGGCCAGCCGCGCCCGCACCTTGTCGTAATTGCGCGTCACCTCCTCGGCGGTGTCACCGAGCCCGTAGACATCGTGGTGCTTGGCGACCCACTCCCGGAAGTCCTCCCAGCGCCCCTCGAACGCGGCCGACTGGGCGAGGTTGTTGCGGTACCAGACCTGCGCGGGGTCGGGGTTCACCGCCGAGTCGAACACCATCCGCCGTACGTGCGAGGGGAACAGGGTCGCGTACACCGCGCCGAAGTAGGTGCCGTACGACGCACCCATGAACGTCAGCTTCTGCTGGCCCAGCGCGGCGCGCAGGACGTCCAGGTCACGGGCGTTGTTGAGGGAGTTGTAGTGCCTGAGCGCGCTGCCCGTGCGCTGGGCGCAGCCGCGGGCGTAGGCCTTCGCGCGGGCGATGCGCTCCTTCTTGTACGACTCCGAGGGGTACGTCGGCGCCTGCGTGGGCCCCTTGAGGGAGTGCTTGGGGTCCTGGCAGGACAGCGGCGCGGAAGGTCCCACTCCGCGCGGGGCGTAGCCGACGAGGTCGTACGCGCCCGCCAGTCGCTTCCACGCGGGCAGGACACCGATCAGCGGGAAGTGCAGGCTGGAGGCGCCCGGTCCGCCCGGATTGTAGACCAGGGCACCCTGGCTCGGCACGCGGCGCTTGCTGTTGTGCGGATCCTTGTGGGTGGCCCGCGCCCGGCTGACGGTGAGCTTGATCTGCTTGCCGTCGGGATGTGCGTAGTCGAGCGGGACGGACACCGTGCCGCACTTCACGTGGTCCGGCAGCTCCAGCTTCTTCGGGCAGCTTCCGAAGGTGAGGCCTGCCGCCTCGGCGCGTGCCACAGCCACCGCCGTGCCGCGCCGCTCGTCCGCGCCCGGGGCCGCGGCCCCGGTGCTGCCGGCCGGGGCGGCGGAGAGGGTCGTCAGGAGCATGGCCCCGGCGGCCGAGTAGAGGGCGGCAGCTCTCATCGCGTATCCCTTCGCAGCACGGCAGCAACAAAAGGGATATTTCGTTTGTCTGTTGGTGAAGGCAAGCACCACCCTGCCGGTGTCGGCGTCAATGCCCCCTATGCGTCACCGAGGCCCGGCGCCCTAGCCCAGCAGCCCGCTCACCCCGCCGGCCGTGATGGTCACGCCGAGGGCGGTCACGACGGTGGCGGAGAGCAGGGGGAGCCGCCGGATGAGCGCGCCGTTGCCGGGGCGCCGGAATCGCTCCAGCGCCGTGCGGCCACTGACCAGGATCAGCCCCAGGCCGACCAGCACCCCGGCCAGGCCGACGCTGAACGCGACGATCACGGCGAGGCCCAGCGCCGTTCGCCCCAGGCCGATGGCGAGCAGCAGCAGGATGAGCCCGCCCGCGAGGAGCACCGCCGTGCCGAGCGCGATCACGGAGGCGGTGTGTGTGACGGTGACCGTCGCGCCGAGGAGGACCGCCTGCCCGGCGGGTGCTGTGGGAGCCGACCAGATACGAGGCGAGCAGCGCCTTGCCATGACCCGGCGTCAGGGCGTGAAAGGCGCCGAGCAGGAGCAGCAGCTGCCAGGGGGACGACAGCGGGGTGCAGCAGCTTCCGCTGGTCCGCGTCGAGGGCGGACGCCCTGACGCCTTCGGGACGCTGTTCGTTCCCTGTTCATTGCCTGTGCGGCTCGCGATGGGTGAACGCCGCCCGCAGGTCCGGCTCGCCGATCGCGCGCACGCCCCGTACGGCGACGGAGGTGAGGAACGTACGGTCGCCCCCGCCCCGGGAGCGCCGGACCAGGCCGCTCAGCAGCCGCTGCCCCGCCGGGGAGGCCCACTGCGCGTAGGGGTGGATCTCGATCCGGGCGATGGCGAGGCAGCTCAGGGTGAGCACGAAGGGGAGCGCGAACCAGAGGGCGACCAGATGCGCCGGCATGTCCGACTGGGCCGGCGCCAGCAGGGCGACCGCCCCCAGGGCGGGCACGACCACCGCGGCGAGCTGCACCTGCCGGATCGCGGCGGCGATCCCACTGCGCGTCCCGTCCGGCACGGCGAGGCCCGCGCTGACCAGCCGGTCGGCGAGGCTGCCGATCGCGTCGGCGGCGGCCGCGGCGTCCCGTACCGGCTCGATCCGGGACTGGCCCTGAGGCCCGATGGCCCCTATCACCGAGCGTTCCATCTCGTCCCGGCCCCGCGGATCGACGACCGTCGCCCAGCCGGTGTGCGCGAGCAGCAGCCGCCGTTGCCGCGCCATGGAGACGAGGGTCAGATCGGCGACCCGGCGGGGCCCGCCGGACAGGAACGCGGCCTCGTACAGCGTCAGATCATGTCCCCGGCCTGCGGCCGCCTCTTTCGTTTCCGCGGCCGCGGCGTGTACGGCGGCCAGGCACAGCCGCGTGCACGCCGTGCCGGCGACGGCCCAGGCCAGCAGCAGGAGAAGGACCCAGAACATGCCGCGTTTCTATGTCAAAGGCTCCGTGGAACGCCATGCCTTGCTCAGAATGCGGACGGAGAGTTGCCGGGATGTGACGTTCCGGATTTCGGGAGCCGGATGTTCGTGGGCTGGTGGCGGCCGGCGGCAGGGTGTAGACCGGCGATGCGGGCGGGGTCATCGGGACGGCCGGAGCGGGGTCGGCGGTGGGGCCGGGCGGGCCGGGGGAGGGCGTCAGGGGTGGCGTGCTGTCGGCGACCATGCCCCGGGCCAGGGCGTCGAAGTCGACGTAACCGGTGGCTTCCAGGACCGTGATGTGGTCCAGCACCGTGGAGTTGGCGTCGTCGGCGAGCTCGCGCACGAGGGAGTTGCGCGTACTGGCCCGCACCTGGGCGACGACGGAGAACACCTTGCCGTGCGCCAGCCGCAGGATGTTGGCGAACTGCCGGTCGTACTCGACGCCTTGGGCCGAGTCCAGGGTGGCCAGCCACTCCCGCTGCTGCTCGGTGGGCTCGTTGGGCAGCTGCAGACTGAGCTTGGCGGCGACGTCACGGACCCGCTCGTCGAGGAAGGCGTGCCCCTCGATCAGGTGCTGCCCCGCGGTCCGTACGGCCGGGGTGGTGCCCTTCTGCTGGGCCTGCCGACCGGCCGGCAGCTCCCACAGCCCGGCCAGCCGCACCTTCGTGATGAAGTCGCGGTCGAGGGCGGACAGCGGCCCGTACCCGGTCGAGACGGTCTCGGCGTTGAGCACGTCCAGTCCGGTCCCGGACCGGTCTTCGTACGACCAGATCGGGAAGATCATCGCCAGCAGTGTCGCCGTCAGGCCCGTGATGATGAGCCCGGTGCCGCTGAAGATGCCTCGGCCGTTGATGGGGGGTCGCGGTCGCGGTCGCATGGTGCCTCCTGTTGCGGCACCGCACGTTAGTGCGCTTCGGGGGTGGGATTGGCATATTACTTCGGGGTACCTCGGGGTCTACGCCAACTGCCGTACCGGAGCGAATGGTTGCAACAGGGATGGTTACGGGCGAATGGGGGAGGAGAGGGGGGAGGCATAGGGTGCCACAGGTGGATGAAACGGGTGCGTTGGCAGTGCCGCGGGCTGGGGTGTTAACCCCGGCACACTCGAAGGGGCGGGGGTGTCCAGCGGGGGAGCGGGAGTTGGCGTAGGCGGGGTCGCCAGGTCGCGGGTGCGGGGCGGATCGCGTGGGGGCCGATCAGCAACGGGATCCACTGCGCCGAACACGCCTCACGTGCCGTTCCTGCCGCCGACTTGCGCGCCGCTCCGACGCCGGCGCGCTTACCACGGCGTGCCTTCCGCTGCGCGCCTCCCGCCTTTTGCTGCGCGCCGCGACGGCGACACGGCCGCGCCGGGGCTCCCGGTGCCTCAGTTCCCCGGCTTCCTCGCCGCCCCGGGGGCTCGTAAGGCCCCGGCTCCGTGGGCCCCCGATTCAGGGCGTCTCCGGCCCTTATTCCCGGCCGCCCCAATTCCCGGCCCGTTGGCGGCGAGCTCCTGGTCTCGCCGGTGGCCCGGCCGCCTCCGCCTCCCCCGGCCTCGTCGGGTCCCCGCCCCGTCGGGCCCCCGATTCGGTGGTCCCTCGACCTGGTTCCCGACCGCCGGGTTGCCTCAACCCTCTGGCCTCGTCGGTGGCGCGGCTGCCTTCGCCTCAGTCCCCTGGTCCCGTCGGGTTCCTGACCCGTCGGGCCCCGCCCCGGTGGGTTCCCAGCCTCCGTTTCCCGACCGCCGGGCCGCCTCGACCTTCCGGCCCCGTCGGTGGCTCGACCGCCTTCGCCTCAGTCCCTCGGTCCTGCCGGGCCCCGCCCCGTAGAGCCCCCGGTTCGGTGGTTCCCCCGGTTCCGTGGATCCCGCGGCCCCGGCCCCGGTCACCTCCGTCGCGCGCCCGCCGTAGCTCGTTCACCGCCGCAGCAGCACTCGCCGTGTGGCCCGGGCCAGCCGCACCCCCGGCCGCCGTGACCGCGGCTTGGGTCCCGACCGCTCCAGCCACCACTCCCGTACCTCCGCCCGCACCCGCGGGTCCCCGAGCCGGCCCTCGGCCAGCAGGTATCCGGCGAAGTCCAGGGCGTCGCGCCGATAGCCGTCGGTCATCGGGTGCCCGTGGCTGTACGCGAGGAACGCCCGCCGATATCCGTCCCCGAGGATCACCGGCAACTCCGGCGCGACCTTCGCCACGACGTCCGCCCGCTTCCCGGCGAGCGCCCGCGCCTGCACGCCGAGCCGGACCCGGTCGAACCCCTCCGGCACAGGCGTACCGGCGACGAGCGCGGACAGCAGCGCGGCCTGCGCGAGGGCGAGGCGCTGCCGGGCGGGGTCGGCGAACGCCCCGGCCACGGCCTCCTCCGGCTCGGGTATGACCTCCGCCTTGCGTGCCGACTCCTGCTCGCGCGCGGCTTCCTCCGGGGCCCCCTCTGCGGGCGCCGAGCCTCCGGCCGTCTCCGTCGGCGATGCCCCGCCCGCGAAGGCCCTCTTCCCGGGCGCTTCCTCCGAGTGAGCCGTCTCCCGCTGCCGCCCCGCCTCGCGCGGGACCCCTTCTAAGGGCGCCGAGCCTCCGGCCGTCTCCGCTGGCGACGCCCCGCCTGCGAGCGCCCTCTCCTTGGACCCCTCTTCCGAGCGGGCCCTCTCCCGCTCCCGCCCCGCTTCCCCCGAGACTCCCTCCACCGGCGCCGACCCCCCAAGGGCCTCCGCCGACGACCCGACCGCGAACGCCCCCACCCCGGAAACCTCTCCCGAGCGAACCACCTCCGCGGCTGACCTCCCTCCGGACGGCCCACCCGCAGTCGCCGCTCCCGCAGTAGCCCCCTCCGCAGACGTCCCGCTCTCGGCGCCCCCTTCCGTAAGCCCTCCGCTCCCGGCGCCCACCCCCGCAGACACCGCCCTCTCAGCGCCCCCCTTCTCCAAAGCCCCCCGAATCGCCCCCAACTCCCGCTCCAGCTCGGCCGGTTCGGGGAAGTTCTCGTCCCGTTCCAGGAGGACCCCCGGTGGGGACACGCGGGAGGCCAGGTCGGTCAGGATGTCGAGGACCGGCTGAGGGACCGGGTGGGCGTGGCTGTCGTGCCAGACGCCGTCGCGTTCGAAGCCGCCGGCGACATGGACGTACGCGATGGCTTCCAGCGGCAGCTCGGCGAGCGCCTTCGCCGGGTCCTCGCCCCGGTTGACGTGGTTGGTGTGCAGGTTGGCCACGTCGATGAGGAGCCGTACCCCGGTGCGGTCGGCGAGGTCGTACAGGAACTGACCCTCGGTCATCTCCTCGCCCGGCCACGAGATCAGCGCGGCGATGTTCTCCACGGCGAGCGGCACGGGCAGGGCGTCCTGTGCGATACGGACGTTCTCGCACAGCACGTCGAGGGCGTCCCGGGTGCGGGGGACCGGCAGGAGATGCCCCGCCTCCAGACGCGGGGACGCCGTCAGCGGACCGCCCGCCCGTACGAACGCGATGTGCTCGGTGACCAGCGGAGAGCCGAGAGCCTCCACCCGTTCGGCGAGGGCGGCGAGCCGTTCGGCGTCGGGCCGGTCCGCGCCGCCGAGGCCCAGTGAGACGCCGTGCGGGATCACGGTCACTCCGCGCTCGCGCAGCCGTACCAGGGACTCCGGCAGGTGTCCGGGGCAGACGTTCTCGGCGACCGTCTCGACCCAGTCGATGCCCGGCATGCGCTCCACGGCGTCCGCGATCTCCGGACGCCATCCGATTCCCGTGCCCAGTCGCTTGCCCAGTCGCTCCATCGTCCCCTCCTCGGCCGCTTCGTACCCGCTGCCCCGTCTCCTCGGACGTGCCGGACGTGACGGGGGTATGGCCCCGCAGGTCTCGCCCGAACCCCGTGGGCGGCAGCTTCAGAGCAACATTTGAGGTTGGGATCCACCCGGCGCCCCATACCGCACACCCGGCGAACAGCCGCTACCGCGAACGGCCACCGCAAGGTCGTACGAGTGAGCCACCGAAGTTGTTCAAACGCCCGGCGCCCGCCGCAGCGCCGGATGATCGGCGACGACCGTGCACGACCCGGGCGCGATCTCCGTGAACCCCGCGTCCCGCACCAACGGAAGCCCACTGGCCGTCAGCTCGCCCCAGCGCCCCGCCCGCGCGGTTCGTACGGCGAGCGGGAACCCCGCCTCGCGCCAGGCGCCGCGTTCCTCGTCCGACAGCTCCCACCAGGCGAGCTGCGCCGCGTGCCCGGCCTGTGCCATCGCCTTGCCGGCGGACATGTCGAGGTCGGGGTTGAGCCAGAGCACCGGCGCCGAGAGGTCGGCGTCCACGGGCGGCTCCGGATCGTCGAGGTCGGTCCCGGACACCTGGAGCTTCGCCAGTTCCTTGGGCCACCCGTCCAACGGCACGGGCGGGAACACCCGCACCTCGGCCGACTTGCCGGTGACCGTGATGCCCGGCAGCCCTTCCGCCCGCCGCCATTCGGCTCCGCGAGCCCGCCGCACCACCTTGCGGATACGGGCGTCCTGCCAGTCCCGCACGGCCTCGGCCCACTCGCCCTCGCCGAGGGACCGCTCGTCGCTCAGCATGACCAGTACCGCGCGGGCGGCGGTCTCCAGGGCGTCCGTACGCGGCGGGGGAGCGGCCCGCTCGATGCGGACGACGAGGGGCAGGACGAACTGAGGTGCCGCGTCGCGCGTCGAGGGCTCGGTACGAAAGGGGCTGGCGCCGGGAACGGACGGATCACTGGTCACGTCCTCCAGTCTGCCAGGCGGAAGATCCGTTCTTCGGCGCGAGAGGATGGGCCCCATGCAACGCGATCTTCGTCTGGACAACGTGGGCCGCCGTTACGGCATACGCGGCCCATGGGTCTTACGCGGCGTCCACCTCACGGTCTCCCCCGGCACGCTCATCCGCGTCGACGGACCCAACGGCACCGGCAAGTCCACCCTCCTGCGCCTCCTGGCCCGTCTGGACGCCCCCTCCGAGGGCCGCGTCACCGGACGCCCGCGCACCGCATACGTCCCCGAACGCTTCCCCACGGCCCTCCCCTTCACCGCCCTCGGCTACCTGACCCACCTCGGCACGGTCCACGGCCTGTCCCGGCCGGCGGCCACCCGTGCCGCCCTGGAGTGGCTCGACCGCTTCGGCGCCGCCGCGTACGCCCGCACGCCGATGGCGCAGCTGTCGAAGGGCAGCAGCCAGAAGGTCGCCGTCGTACAGGCCCTCCTCGCCGAACCGGAGCTGCTCGTCCTGGACGAGGCGTGGACCGGCCTCGACGCCGACGCCCGCGCGGAGCTGGAGCGCGCCGTCGCCGAACGCACGGCGGACGGCACCGCCGTGGTCTTCGTGGACCACGACCCGCGCCGCCTGGCGGGTGCGCCCGACGCGACGTACACCGTGCGGGACGCGGGCCTGGAGCGCCGTACGGAAGAGGCGGCTTCGGATCCCACCGGCCCGCATGTGATCGTCGTCGTCCAGGGCCCGCGCGGCGGACAACTCCCCGCCGACGTGCCCCGCGTCGTCACATCGGTCGAGGAGCCCACGCCCGGCACCCACCGCCTCACCGTCCCCGCGTCCCACTCGGACGTCCTCCTGCGCGCCCTGCTGACCGCCCGGCCGCCATGGCATGTGGTGAGCGTGAGCCAGGAGAGACCCGACCACCCCGAGACCGAGAGCCGCCGATGACGCCGATGAACGCCCTCCTCCGCTACCAGGCCGCCCTGCTGGCCCGCTCGCAGCGCTGGCTGCCGCCGTTCATCCTGTACGCCGTGTTCCTCGGCGTCGGCGTGCAGAGCGGGCAGCCCGTGCTCGACTCGCTCGGCTACGCGGCCGCCGCCCTGCTGCCCGTCGCCGCCTGGCTCGTGCGGATCTGCGTCACCAACGAGCCGCCCGCCGCCCGCAGTTGTGTCTCCGCGGCCGTCGGCCCGGGGCGGGCGCACCTCGCCGCGCTGCTGGTGGCGCTGGCCGCCGCAGTGGCCCTCGGCACGGTGGCGACCGTCGTCGTCACCCTGATCAGCAACCCGGTCAGCTCCGACCTCCAGACCCGGGTGCCACGGCTGCCCGCCGGCGCCGCCGGGCTGCTGGCCGCGCTCGCCTGCGCCCTGCTCGGCACCGCCGTCGGCGCCCTCACCAGCTGGCCGGTGCTGCGCTCGACCGGCCGCGCGGTCCCCACGATGCTGCTCGCGGCCCTGCTGTCGGTGGTGGTGACCGGCTCCCCGGCCCAGGCGGCGGTCAGCGGCCTGGTCACCGGCTCCCGATCGGGAACGGTCCCCCTGCCGCTGCTGCCCCTGGCCGCGGCGGCCCTGCTCACGGCGGCGGCGACCGCCGCGGCCTGCGCGCTCACGTCCCGCAGATCACCCTGAACAGGCCGTGCGCTGCGCCTCCTGCCACTCGCACACCGGGCACAGCGTGATCCCCTTGTACGACTCCGGGTACTCCGTCGGCTCCCGGCACAGCACGCACTCCGCGTAGGGCGGCCCGTCCGCCTTGGGCGGCCTGGTCGCGTCGATCAGGCAGTAGTCGGTCGTGGGCTGGTCCTTGCTCATACGTCCAGCGTACGAGCATCAGCCCCGCCCGCCGGCAGCCCCGATCAGCTCGGACACCTTCACGAAGCGGAACCCCTTCCCGCGCAGCTCGGGCACGACGCTGCGGACCACCCGCTCGGTCGTCGGAGCGGCACTGAGCGTGCAGTGCAGGACGACCACCGAGCCGGGCCGCACCCCGTCCAGCACCTCCCGGGCCACCGCGCGGGCGTCCGTCGCGAACGCGTCCCCGCTCACCACGTCCCACTGCACGGCGGTGACACCGACCGGGACCAGCGCCTTCAGCGCACGCCGGTCGTAACAGCCGCCGGGAAACCGGAAGTACGGCATCGCATCACGCACCCCCACCTTCCGGAACGCGGCGTAGGCCCGCTCCACATCCGTCCGCATCCGCTCCTCCTCGACGGTCGGCAGTCCGTAGCAGTCGTCGGTGAAGGCGTGGTGGCTGTACGAGTGGTTGGCGACCTCGAAGAGCGGATCCCGCCCGATGGCCCGGGCCTGCCGCGGATACTCCTCGGCCCATCGGCCCGTCATGAACACGGTCGCCGGAACCTTCAGCTCCCGCAGGGCCGCGACGAGCCCCGGATTGTCGAACCGTTCCCCGCTCGCCGCCCGTGGCCCCTGATCGGAGGTCATGTCCGCGTCGAAGGTGAGCGCGACGGTCCTGTCCCGGGTGCGGGGGCCGTGCTCGAAGACGGGGGTCAGGCCGGCGGGGCCCGGCGCGAGGGTCGGAGGCTTGGCGGCGGGGGAGGAGGTGGCGGTGGCGCTGGGTGCCGGGAGGGGAGCGCGGGTCGCCTCGGGAGCACAGGAGGCGAGCGCGCTGAGCGCCGCGCTCAGGGCGCAGACGGCGGCGACGCGTCGTACAGGAGTGATCACCGCATGACGATATGAGGATCAACTGGTCATATCGGCTCGTCGGCTGGTGTGCCGGGTCGGTGTCACCCGCCCGGCGGGACTGGTCTGCTCAGTCGGGGCGGGTGCAGGACCCCGTCGGAGCGGTGGCCGGAGGGCGGCACTGGAGGCCGGAGTCGGTCGCGTCCGTGCTCAGGTAGCGGCCGAGGCAGCTGTTCACCGTGGTGCGGCCGTGCTCGGCGCAGAAGGCCAGGGCGGCACGGCCGTCGGTGAAGGGGCCGGGGGCGTAGATCACCCAGTAGCCGGGGCGCAGGGAGGCGTAGTCGTCGCTGCGCAGTACGGCCGCCTCCGGGACGGATCGGCGGACCGTGGCGAGACGCCGGTCGCGGGCGGCGGTGCCCGAGGCGATGGGTTCGGAGTGGAGTTGGGCGATCCAGCCGCCTTCCGACGTCCCGACGGGTGTGCCGGTCGGGCTGGGGGTCGGTGCGGGGGACTGTCGCTGGGGTGCCGGGGCGTCGGTGGATCTCGTGGCCGTCGGCGTCTTGGTGCCGCCGGCCTTGTCGTCGCCGGTGCCGCCGGGGCGCAGTGCGAGGACCAGAGCCGTCGCCGTGGCGATCACCAGCGCCGCGCTCGCCGCCACCACGAGCGGGGTACGGCGTCGTGGGCCCGGCGACTGCTGCGGAGTTGTCGGGTGCGGGGTGTCCAGCTGAGTGGGGATCGGTGGCGGGGTCGGCGTCGGGTGGGGCGGTGCGACGGCGGTCAGGGTCGGCAGGGTCCAGTGCGGTGTCGCCCCCGCCTCCACCTGCGTCAGCATCGCGTCCAGCCGGGCGGCGTCCGGGCGGGCTGCCGGGTCGCGTACGAGCAGGGCGTCGAGCACCGGCGTCAGCGGGCCCGAGCGGGTCGGTGCCGGGAGCGGGGCGTCGAGTACGGCGGCCAGGGTGGCGAGGGTGGTGGGGCGGCGCAGGGGGCTGACGCCCTCCACGCACACGTACAGGACCACGCCCAGTGACCAGAGGTCGGCGGCCGGGTCGCCGTCGTGCCCCCGGATCCGCTCCGGCGCCATGTACTCGGGCGAACCGACGAGCTCGCCGGTGACCGTGAGGGCCGTCGTGCCCTGCAGGGCGGCGATGCCGAAGTCGGTGAGGACGGCGTCCCCGTCGGGGCGCAGGAGGATGTTGGCGGGTTTGACGTCCCGGTGCTGGATGCCCGCCGCGTGCGCGGCGCGCAGCGCGGCGAGCACCTGACGGCCGAGGCGGGCCGCCTCCACCGGGGTCAACGGCCCGTCGTCCAGCCGCCGTTGGAGCGAGACGCCCGGCACGAGTTCCATCACGATCCACGGATGCGGGTCGGCGTCGATGATCTGATGGACCGTCACCACGTGTGGGTGGCTGAGCCGGGCCAGCGCCCGCGCCTCCCGCAGGACCCTCTCGCGCATCACGCCGACCGTGTCCGGGTCGGACCGGACCGCCTTGAGCGCGACCTCGCGGTGCAGCACCGTGTCACGAGCCCGCCACACGGTGCCCATTCCGCCGCTGCCGAGCCGCTCCACCAGCTCGAAACGGCCGTCGACGACATCCCCCGGAACGTTCATGCCGCACAGGCTAGAGGACGTCCCGGACAGGGGAGACCTCCGCTCCGGGGGCGTGACGGGGCAGTTACCCGCGCCAGGGTCCCGTCACCGCGAACGTCGTGCCCGGCGTGTAGCAGTTGACGTACATCGTCCCGCCGTCGGGCGAGAAGGTGACGCCGGCGAACTCGCCCCACTCCGGCTCCGCGGGGGTCCCGATGTTCTGGGCGTTGCGCGCCATCGCGTACACCTCCCCGCGTCGTGTCACGCCGTAGACGTGCTGGGCGCCGTTGCCGTCCTCGCACACCATCAGGCCGCCGCTGGGGGCGAGGCAGATGTTGTCCGGCGACTCGCCGGGGAGCTGCACGTTCGTGTCGGGGCCGAAGACGATCACCAGGGTGAGGCGGCGTGCGGCGGGGTCGTAGCGCCAGATCTGGCCGTAGTGGTCCGCCGCCGAGCCCTCCGATCGGCGGGCGAAGGAGGAGACGAAGTACACGCTGCGGCCGCCCCAGTAGCAGCCCTCCAGCTTCTGCGCGTGCGTGATGCCCTTCGGGCCGAAGTTCTGGTGGCGGATGGGAGTTTGGGCGGCGAGGGGGTCCGGTACGTCGACCCACTCGATGTTCTCGAAGCTCGCGCCGGTCTCCTGGATCGAGGAGAGGTCGGGTACGCCCGGCACCCGCATCGCCTGGAGGCGGCCGCCCGCGCGCAGGGTGCCCAGGCTGCCGTGCGGCTGGTGGGGCAGGAAGCGGTAGAAGAGGCCGAAGGGCTTCTCGAAGGCGTCCTCGGTCTCGTAGACGATGCCCCGCCGTGGGTCCACCGCGATCGCCTCGTGCTGGAAGCGGCCCATCGCGGTGAGCGGGACCGCGCCGGAGCGGTGCGGGTTGGCCGGGTCGACCTCGAAGATGAAGCCGTGGTCCTTGGTGTAGCCGTTGGTGCCCGCCCTGTCCTCGGTCTCCTCGCAGGTCAGCCAGGTACCCCAAGGCGTGGGCCCGCCCGCGCAGTTGACGGCCGTACCGGCGATGGCGACCCGCTCGGACAGCACCCGGTTGCGGGAGTCCAGCGTCAGGGCCGTACAGCCGCCCTTGCCGGCGGGGTCGTAGGTGAGTCCCTCGACCGTCGGGACCGGAACCCTGCCGTTGGCGCGGTTCTCGTGGTTGCGGACCAGGTGGACGCGGCCGTGTCTGCCGGGCAGCGCCGTCATCCCGTCGTGGTTGGAGGGGACCAGGCCCTCACCGGAGCGGAGTTTGTCGCCCTCGCGGGAGAGGACGCGGTAGGAGAAACCTTCCGGCAGATCGAGCAGGCCCTTGGGGTCGGGGACCAGCGGGCCGTATCCGGTGTGGCCGAGGTTCTGTGCGGCGGCGGTGCCCGCGAAGAGTTCGGTGAGGTTTCCGGCGAAGGCGATCGAGACGCCCAACGCGCCGGTGCGGGCGAGGAGTTGACGACGTGACGTACCGTCGGCGGTCGTGTGCTCGGACATGGGGCAACCTTCCTGCTGGCGGACAGGAACTGTGACCCCGCCGTGTCTATCACCTGGTGCGAGTCGCGGGAACCACGCGCGTAGCGTGTGTCACTTGTTGAGGGGCTGTCCGGGGGTGTCCGGCGTGGATTCCGGGACGGGTTCCGGGGCGGAGCTTTGGACGAGCCCCGGGACGGACTCGGGGACGGACTCCTGGGCCAATTCCGGGATGGATTCCGGCGTGGACTCCGGGATGGCTTGCTCGGCGGACTTCTCCACGGTGGCGTGCTCGGAGGCGGGCTGGACCTCGTGGTCCGGCGGCGGTTGCGCCCCCCTCTCCAGGAACCGCAGCAACTCCACCGGGATCGGCAGCACCAGCGTGGAGTTCTTCTCCGCCGCCACCGCCATCACCGTCTGCAGCAGCCGCAGCTGGAGGGCGGAGGGCGCGTCGGCCATCTGGTGCGCGGCCTCGGCCAGCTTCTTGGAGGCCTGCAGTTCGGCGTCGGCGTTGATGACCCGGGCCCGCCGCTCGCGGTCGGCCTCGGCCTGCCGGGCCATGGAGCGCTTCATCGACTCCGGCAGGGACACGTCCTTGATCTCGACGCGGTCGATCTGCACGCCCCAGCCGACCGCCGGACTGTCGATCATCAGCTCCAGGCCC
This sequence comes from Streptomyces sp. NPDC093591, assembly GCF_044764885.1. Taxonomy (NCBI): domain Bacteria; kingdom Bacillati; phylum Actinomycetota; class Actinomycetes; order Kitasatosporales; family Streptomycetaceae; genus Streptomyces; species Streptomyces sp. NPDC093591. The sequence goes on along the minus strand of NZ_JBIWIY010000010.1, from coordinate 170,915 downwards.
TGGTTGAGCTTCTCGCGGTTGGAGAGCAGATCGTCCAGGTCGCTCTTGCCGATGATCGAGCGCAGCGAGGTCTGGGCCATCTGGGAGACGGCGAAGCGGTAGTCCTCGACGTTGATGATCGCGGCCGACGCGTCCACGACCTTGAAGTACACGACCGCGTCGACCCGCACGGTCACGTTGTCACGGGTGATGCCCTCCTGCGCGGGCACGGGCATCGTCACGATCTGCATGTTGACCTTGTGGAGCCGGTCCACGGCGGGGACGATCAGCGTGAATCCCGGCTGGCGCACGGTGCCTCGCAGGCGTCCGAGCCGCAGGATCACCCCGCGTTCGTACTGCTTGACGACCCGCGCGGCCGCCGCGAGATACACGAGTCCCGCCACGCCGACGCCCACAGCCGCGCCCAGCAGCTCCTCGACCATGACGACCTCCTCGCCGAGAGGCCTGTTCCGTATGCTCCTGTAACGATATGCCCGGTGTCCGGTCCGGGGCCATGGACGGCCCCGGACCGGACTTCATACCGCGCCAGGAGTCATACGCCGGTCAGGTCGCCGTGACCCGCTCCGGCTCGGTGACCCGCACCGGTTCCGTGCCCACCGCGCTGTGCCGCTCGGCCCAGGACTCCAGGGCCGTACGGCAGGCGTGGTCCAGGTGGTGCAGCCCGGACAGGTCGAGCTCGACCGGGCGGTCCTGCGGCAGGGCCTCCAGGCTGTCGAGGATCTTCGGCAGCCTGAGGAAGGTCGCGTTGCCCGACAGGTACGCCTGGATGGGTCCGGCGCCCTTGTCTATGACCTCCAGCTTCACGTGCGAGGCCTCCCAGGCGGTCTTGGCGACCGACAGGGCCAGACCGATCAGCACGCCCTCGAACATGTTCACCGCGACGATGGAGACGGCGGTGACGACGAGGATCAGCGCCTCGCCCTTGTGGCTCCGCCACAGCGCCGCGACCTCGCGGAACGGGATGAGCTTGAAGCCGGCGTGGACCAGGATGCCGGCCAGGGCGGGGATCGGGATCAGGGCCAGGGCCCACGGCATCGCGGCGGCGAACAGCAGCAGCCACACGCCGTGCAGCACACGGGACGCCTTGGTCTTCGCGCCCGCGTTGACATTGGCGGAGCTGCGCACGATCACCGCGGTCATGGGCAGCGCGCCGAGCAGGCCGCACACCGTGTTGCCCGCGCCCTGGGCGATCATCTCCTTGTTGTACTCGGTGCGCGGGCCGTCGTGCAGCCGGTCCACAGCCGCGGCGCTGAACAGCGATTCGGCGGACGCGATGAGCGCGAAAGCGACGATCGTGCCCCAGATGGCCGGGCTGGCCAGCTCGCCGAAGGCCTCGGCGCCGGGCGGCTGGATGACGCCGAGCAGGCCCTCCACCTCGACGGTGGCGACCGGCAGACTGAAGGCCAGCGAGGTGACCGTGGCCAGGACCACCGCCGCGAGGGCGCCCGGCACGGACTGCACGGCCCTCGGCATCTTCTTCCACAGCGCGATCACGGCGATGGTGCCCGCCCCGATCGCGAGCGAGGCCAGCGCCGAGGTGCTGCCGAACGCTTCGGCGAAGGCGTCCGGAAGCCCCGCGATCTTGCCGAGGCCGCTCTCCGGGGCCTTCAGGCCCGCTGCCGCGTAGATCTGTCCGGCGATGATCACCAGACCGATACCGCACAGCATGCCTTCGACCACCGAGACGGATATCGCGCGGAACCAGCGGCCGATCCCGGAGAAGCCCATGGCGAGTTGGAGCAGACCGGCCATCAGCACGATGACACCGAGCGTGGCCACGCCGAACTCGCTGACGGCTTCGAAGACCAGGACGGTCAGGCCGGCGGCCGGACCCGACACCTGAAGGCTGCTGCCGCGCATGAGCCCGGTGACGAGTCCGCCCACGATGCCGGTGATCAGGCCGAGTTCGGCCGGGACACCGGAGGCGACCGCCACGCCGACGCACAGCGGCACGGCGACCAGGAAGACGACGATGGAGGCGAGGAAGTCCTGCCGCAGGTGAGGGAACTTGGTCATCACGGCGCTCACAGTGCCTCGAACGCGTCGGTCTCGGTGTTGTGGGCGCGCACGGCGCCCTTGTGCACCTCGTAGTACCAGCCGTGCAGGGTCAGTTGACGCTCCTTCAGCTTCTTCTCGATGAACGGGTACGAGCGCAGCCGCAGCAGCTGCGTCAGCACATGGGCCTGGACGCCCTCGGCGACCTCCGGGTCCTCGACGGCACCGGACGGGCGCGGGGTGGCGTGCGAGAGCCAGTCGCGCACGGCCGGTACGGCGTCCAGGTCGTCGCCGCGCACCAGCGCGCCGACGGCACCGCAGTGGGAGTGGCCGCAGACCACGATGTCGCTGACGCCGAGGACCTCCACGGCGTACTCGATGGTGGCCGCCTCGCTGGTGGGGTGCTCGGAGACGTACGGCGGGACGATGTTGCCCGCGGTGCGCAGCTCGAAGAGCTCGCCGGGGCGGGCGCCCGTGATGAGGGCGGGTACGACACGGGAGTCGGAGCAGGTGATGAAGAGGACCTGCGGTGACTGCCCTTCGGCCAGCTTGGCGAACTCCTCAGGGCGCTGTCCGAACGTACGGGCGTTGTCGATGAGGGGCTGCATATGTGGTGACTCCTCCTGGCGCGCTGCACTTGCGCGTCGGTGTGGTTTTACATGACAGAGGTGGGGGGACTGCTCTGCTTCTCAGCAGCGGAAGACCTGAAGTCCCGCCGGAGAGTGGGATGTCGAGGATCTCGACGTGCGTTGGTGCGCGGCGCCGGCTCTGGCCGGCTGGTGCGCGGACGCGGGGTCCCGGGTGAGCAACGGTCGCTCGGGCGCCTGAGGCCCGGATTCGGCGAAGCGCAGATGGTCACGAGTGCGCAGCGGACCGGTCGGGTCCCCATCACCCGACGGCAAGCAGTTGCGGGACGTGAGGGTTTCGTCGCGCAGCGCCTTCCCGGAGAGCTTGATTCCGGGCTGGGCTTTGGCCTTTGCATGACTGACTGTGTGCGCGTGTGCGAAGGATGTCGTGGGTGCGAAGAACTGGAGGGCAAGCAGGACGGCGGCGAAGATCGAAATCGCGGTCCTGGCCGTCGTACCTCGAAACATGAGCCCCCCTCCAGTCTGTCCACACCTCTTGACCGCGCCAACACTTGGTCAACCGTTGGTCAAGAAACACATTAGCCCGGCAAAGTTGTTTGCAGGGTTAACTTAACGTTTCGAGCTGAAGAGAGCCTGAAATGCGAGGGTGGCATGGCTGAAACTCCCCCTTGACCTGGGGGAGTTGGCCGGTTAGAAGGCGTCAGGCGGTGACGAGGCCCTGCGCGTCGCGCGCCAGGGCGGTGAGGCGCGAGATGGCGCGGAAGTACTTCTTGCGGTAGCCGCCCTTGAGCATGTCCTCGCTGAACAGCTGGTCGAACGGCAGTCCGGAGGCCAGGACCGGGACCTCACGGTCGTAGAGCCGGTCCGCGAGCACGACGAGCCGCAGCGCGGTGGACTGGTCCGGGATCGGCTGGACGTCCGTGAGACACACGGCCTTCAGGCCATCGGTCAACGCGCCGTAACGGCTGGGGTGGACGCGGGCGAGGTGCTCCAGCAGATGCGGGAAGTCGTCGAGCGAGGCGCCGTCGGTGGCGTACGCCGCCTTCGTCACCTGCTCCTCGGAGTACGGCGCCGGCGCCTCGGGCAGTCCGCGGTGGCGGTAGTCCTCGCCGTCGATGCGCAGCGCGCGGAAGTGGGCCGACAGGCCCTGGATCTCCCGCAGGAAGTCGGCCGCCGCGAAGCGGCCCTCGCCGAGCTTGCCGGGGAGGGTGTTGGAGGTGGCGGCGAGGGCGACACCCGCGTCGACGAGCTTGCCGAGCAGGGTCGAGACGAGGACGGTGTCGCCGGGGTCGTCGAGCTCGAACTCGTCGATGCACAGCAGACGGTGACCGGAGAGGGTCTGGACCGTCTGCTGGAAGCCGAGGGCGCCGACGAGGTTCGTCAGCTCCACGAAGGTGCCGAACGCCTTGAGGGACGGCTCGGCCGGGGTGGCGTGCCAGAGGGAGGCGAGCAGATGGGTCTTGCCGACGCCGTAGCCGCCGTCCAGGTAGACGCCGCGGGGGCCTGCGGGGGCCTTGGGCGTCTTGGGCCTGCCGAAGCCGAGAAAGCCGCGCCTGGCCTTGCCGGCGCCGCTGGCGTGCGCACCGCCGAGCCCGGCGGCGAAGTTCTCCAGGATGCCGACCGCCTCGGTCTGGCTGGGCTGGTTCGGGTCCGGTATGTACGTGCTGAACCGGACCGAGTCGAAGCGCGGCGGTGGCACCATCTCGGCGACCAGCCGGTCCGCGGGGACGTGCGGCTCACGCGCGCACAGGGACAGCGGGCTCGCTTCGGCTATCGGGCGCGGACCGGAGGCGGCGGAGGAGGACGACACGGTTCACCATGCTAATCGCCGTGCCACACTCCTTGACATGCGACGCCTGTTCCCTGTGACCGATGAGACAGCAGCGAGGGCCTTCGGCGGTTCGGCCGGGGAGGAGGGGGTGGGAGCTGTCGATGCGGGGGGTGTGGCCGAGGGGCCTGGTGGGCCTTCCGCGGCCGGTGGTGAGGGCGCCTCGGGTGCAGGGGCTGGTGCGGTGAGGGCCGAGGCCTCCGGTGGGGTTCCCGGTGGTGGCCTGATCGACCGCGAGTGGAGTCTCGCCGAGATCGCCGCCGCGTATGCCTATCCCGAGCCGGGACCCGGCGGGGCGCTGCCCTGGCTGCGGGCCAACATGGTGTCCACGCTGGACGGGGCCGCCCAGCACGACGGGCGCTCGCAGCCCATCTCCACCGCCACCGACATGCGCATCTTCGGCACGCTGCGGGCGCTGGCGGACGTCGTGATCGTCGGTGCCGAAACGGTACGTCTGGAGGGGTACCGTCCGGCACGCGCGCGTGCGGAGTTCGCGGCGGCGCGCGAGGCGGCCGGGCAGGGGCCCGCCCCGGCCATCGCGGTGGTGAGCGCGAGCCTGGACCTCGACTACGACCTGCCGCTCTTCACCTCGCCGCTGGTCCCGACCCTCGTCCTCACGGGTGCCGCCGCGGCCCCGGACCGGATCGCGGCCGCGGAGAAGGCCGGTGCCCAGGTGGTGATCGCCGGTGACGGCGTCGGCGTCGACCCCGTACGGGCCGTCCAGGCCCTCGCCGAGCTCGGCCACACCCGGCTGCTGACGGAGGGCGGCCCGCGGCTGCTCGGGCAGCTGGTGGCCGCCGGGGTGCTCGACGAGCTCTGTCTGACGATCTCCCCGATGCTCACCGCCGGTGACGCACAGCGCATCGCCGGAGGGCCCTCGGTGGCGGTCCCGAAACGGTTCGAGCTGGTGTCGCTGCTGGAGGAGGAGGGTTTCCTGTTCAGCCGGTACCGGCGGACGTGAGGATGGTTTGAGTGGTTCGGAAAAGGGTTCTATCGCTGTCGTGGTCCTGAAAACGGCGGAATCTACCGTTCCGTTTAGCTTCCGCCGGGCACACTGAAAGTCGCAGTCCCCGTGCGAGCGCGGGGCAGGATGGTTTCCGCAGAAGGGGCGCCCGGTGTTCACAAGCGTTTTGATGATCGAGAAGGCCCTGACGTCCGCCGACGTGGAGTTCGTCACCACCTTGCACGGGGACGAGCAGGTCGCCTTCCACGTCCTGCTCCAGCCGCGCGGTGAGCAGGCCGACAGATTGCTGCGCGCCATCGACGACATCGCGCTCGGCGAGCTGGACGAGGCGGTCCGGGAGGGGAAGACCCCGGAGGGCGAGGAGGCGCTGAGCACGGGGGAGCGGGCGCTGGAAGTGTCGCTGACCGCCCTGCGCGGGACCGGGGCGGAGGCCGAGGGGCGGCTTTTGGAGGACCATCCGCTCGACGCGCTCAAGGCGGTGGTGGACGAGGTCGGCGCGGACGAGGTGATCGTGTTGACCGATCCCCACTACGTGGAGGAGTTCTTCCATCGGGACTGGGCGTCGAGGGCTCGGCACAAGGTGGGGGTGCCGGTGCTGAAGCTGTTCTCGCACAGCAAGGCGTAGCGCTGCCGCTGGGCTGGGCCGTGAGTGCCGTAGGGGCTGGGCACTCCTTCCGGCTGCGGGGCGCGTGTGGCTGGTCGCGCAGTTCCCCGCGCCCCTGAGGTCGGCACAGCTCCCTGCGTCCATGTGTGAGGCCCACCTCCTCACCCCATAGGCTGGGGCCTCACCGTCGTATCGCACGTACCGCAACCTTGGGAGAACACGCATGGCAGCCGGCCTTCCCCCCGCCATGGACCGACCGCACTTCATCGGTATCGGTGGGGCCGGAATGTCGGGGATCGCGAAGATCCTCGCGCAGCGTGGGGCCAAGGTGGCGGGCAGTGATGCCAAGGAGTCCGGGACCGCCGAGGCGCTGCGGGCGCTGGGGGCGACCGTGCACATCGGGCACGCGGCGGAGCATCTCGCCGACGATGCCAGCTGTGTCGTCGTGTCGTCGGCCATCCGGCAGGACAACCCCGAGCTGGCCCGCGCCGCCGAGCTGGGCATTCCGGTGGTGCACCGCTCCGACGCGCTCGCGTCGCTGATGGACGGGCTGCGCCCGATCGCCGTCGCCGGTACGCACGGCAAGACGACCACGACGTCGATGCTGGCCGTCTCGTTGAGCGAGCTGGGCCTGAAGCCGTCGTACGCCATCGGCGGCGACCTCGACGCCCCCGGCTCGAACGCCCTGCACGGCGACGGTGACATCTTCGTCGCCGAGGCGGACGAATCGGACCGCAGCTTCCACAAGTACGCGCCCGACGTCGCGATCGTCCTGAACGTCGAGCTCGACCACCACGCCAACTACGCGTCGATGGACGAGATCTACGAGTCCTTCGAGACGTTCGCGGACCGCATCACCGACGGCGGCACGCTGGTGATCTCGGCGGACCAGGACGGGGCGCGGGAGCTCACCCGACGGGTCGCGGCGCGCGAGGTGCGGGTGGTGACGTACGGCGAGGCGCGGGACGCCGACGTACGGGTCCTGTCGGTGCTGGCGCAGGGGCTGAAGAGCCAGGTCACCGTCCTCCTCGACGGCCAGGAGCTCACCTTCACGGTCTCGGTCCCCGGCCGCCACTACGCGCTCAACGCGGTGGCCGCCCTCGCGGCGGGCGCGGCGCTCGGTGTCCCGGCCGCCGAGCTGGCCCCGGCGCTGGCGGCCTACACGGGTGTGAAGCGGCGTCTTCAGCTGAAGGGCGAGGCCGCCGGCGTCCAGGTCATCGACTCCTACGCGCATCACCCGACCGAGATGACGGCCGACCTGGAGGCCATGCGTTCGGCCGCCGGTGACGCCCGGATCCTGGTCGTCTACCAGCCCCACCTCTTCTCCCGCACGCAGGAGCTCGGCAAGGAGATGGGCGACGCCCTGGCCCTCGCCGACTCCTCGCTGGTCCTGGACATCTATCCGGCGCGCGAGGACCCCATCCCCGGCGTCACCAGCGACCTGATCATCGAGGCGGCCCGGGCGGCGGGCGCCGAAGTGACCGCGGTGCACGACAAGGGCGAGGTGCCCGCGCTGATCGCGGGAATGGCGAAGCCCGGCGATCTCGTTCTCACCATGGGCGCGGGCGATGTCACCGACCTCGGCCCGCTCATCCTGGACCGCCTGCCGAAGTGAGGGACGAGGACCCATGTCGTACGACGTCGAGAAGCCGGACGAGCAGTGGCGCGCGGAGCTGAGTCCGGCCGAGTACGCCGTCCTGCGCCAGGCCGGCACGGAGCCCGCCTTCACCGGTGAGTACACCAACACCAAGACGACGGGCGTCTACTCCTGCCGGGCCTGCGGCGCCGAACTGTTCACCTCCACCACGAAGTTCGAGTCGCACTGCGGCTGGCCGTCCTTCTACGACCCGAAGGACACCGACGCGGTGGAACTCATCGAGGACCGTTCGCACGGGATGGTGCGGACCGAGGTGCGGTGCGCCCGGTGCGGGTCGCATCTCGGGCATGTGTTCGAGGGGGAGGGTTATCCGACGCCCACGGATCAGCGGTACTGCATCAACTCGATCTCGTTGCGATTGGTGCCGGACGAGGAGTGAGTGGGCATCGGCCGACTGCGGCCGACGGTTCTGTGTGAGCTGCAACCGGCTCACTGGTTCGCGTGAACCGGTGCATCGCTACCGCACACTGCCGTCCAGGTACCGCACCTGTACGGCAGTGACGGCGCGGACGAGGAGGATGCCGGCCACGGCAGCACCGATGACGGCCGCGTCCGAGGCGAGCAGCGTCCACAGGTCGGTGTAGGCGCGGGCGATGATCTCGTCCGTGTCATCGCCGTACATCAGGCCCACCCCGCTGAACATCCCGATCAGCCACAGGCCCCACCACACATTCAGGGAGCCCGGCAGCCGCTCGCCCGGGGCGCTGTCCCGATGGGCGTCCGCGATGATGCCGCGCGGGATCCACAGGTTGGCGATCGGGATCAACCACCCCGCGTAGAGCCAGAAACCGGAGTACCGCGGCTTCTGCCCGGACAAGGTGCGAGCGTTGTCCCGCACATTGTCCAGCCACCGCAGGAACACGATCGCGCAGATCAGCACCGCGCCGCCCCCCACCGCGCCGACCAGGTGGTACGAGTCCTCCAGCGAGGTCAGCGGCCGGTGCACGCCCTCCCCCTGGTCCGGCGGTCCCGAGGCGGGCTGACCGGTCACGGCGAGCCGGATCTCCCAGACGGCCCGTACGGCCCAGACCGCGCCGAGCGAGGGCGGCAACCGCGAGCCGGGCCGCGCCGCGGACGGGGCGCAGGGCGGGTGCCGGCGTGGCTGTGTGGGGTGTTATGTGGTTGTTCACCGGCGCATCTTCGCCGACGACGAGCACCGCCGGCCAGGTCGACATGCTCGGACTGCGGGGTCTTCACCGGTCTCTTACCCCGCACGGGTGCGCGATGCGGTCCCAGTCAACACCACGAGTTACATCCCGCCTTCCTGCCGCTGGGCCTGGGAATCACGGAACTGCGGGGATTCGCTCCAGGACTCCGCCTGCGAACACGTCGTAAAGCGGCAGGGTTTCCAGGTGGACGTAGCCGATGTGGCAGTCGCAGACGGTCAGAGGGCAGGTGCGGGGCCGCAGCGCCTTCCGGTAGGAGCCGTCGTAGAGGTTGCCCAGTTCCGACCGGACGAAGTGGCAGCGGCGGACCGTGCCCTCGCCGTCCACGGATATGACGGACTCGCCCGTCCGGCAGGGCAGGCCCGAGCTGCGGTGGGGGTGGCGGCTGTAGGGGAAGAGTGGGTCGAGGGCGGTCCATTGGTCGGCCTCGGCATCGGTGTACGTATGGCCCTCGGCGGCGTTGACCCACAGGTACACATGGGCGGGGAGGTCGGCGCGCAGGCGGCGCGCGTGCTTCAGGTGCTCGGGGAGGCCGACCACGCCGACGCTGTGGCGGATGCCGCGGGCGGCCAGATCGTGGCACTTGGCCAGGAAGCGCTCGTACGGCGTTTGGCCGGGGTGGAAGGTGCACCACAGGGCGATGGTGTCCCGGTCGGCTTCGGCCAGCCAGTCCGTACGGCAGCTGAGGTTGGTCTGAATCGCCACCCGGTGGATGTGCGGCAGCCGGCTCAGCTCCGCGAGCGAGCGCCGGTACCAGGAACGAACCAGGCCCTCGCCCCACGGCGTGAAGAGCAGGGAGAGCCGGTCTTCTTGCTGCGTGGCCGCCCAGTCGGTGAAGCGCTCCAGCGCGGTGCGGTCCGCGGCCAGTTGGGCGCGGCTGTCCCGGCGCTTGGCGAAGGGGCAGTACGGGCAGTCGTAGTCGCACGATGCCAGGGGGCCGCGGTAGAGGATCGTCAGGTCCATGCGGGCTCCGTCACTTGAGCTCGTAGGCGGCCATGCGCTCCCGCACGGCGGCGGAGAACAGCTCGGGGCCCAGCGCGTCGGAATGGGCCAGGCCCTCGGGGGACAGCCGCAGCAGCTCCGGACCGGCGGAGTCGTCCAGCCAGCCCCGGCCGGCGAACCGGTCCAGCTCGGCGGCGAAGTCGTCACCGGGCGCGGTGCCGAAACGGGCCCGGTAGTCCGCGACGGGCATGCCCTCGGCCTGGAGCAGCGACTGCAGCAGGTGGCGGCGCCGGGACTCCTCCTCGTTCGTCTCCCAGCCGAAGTCCGCGTGACGGAAGTCCTCGGCCGTGCGGGCGGTGTAGTCGTCGATGATCCCGCGTATGCGGTGCATGTCCACGGCGTAGTCGAAGGAATAGTGCAGCGTGGAGGTGTAGGAGCGGGCGCCGCAGCCCAGGCCGACCATGCCGTCGGTCTGGCACGCGTAGTCCTCCCCGCCGGTGGTCGGCGCGTCCGCGCGGCGGAACATGCGCATCGACACCTGCTCGTAGCCGTGCGTGAGCAGGTGGTCGCGGCCGTGGCGGTACAGGCGCAGTCGCTGCTCGTCCCACTCGTCGTCGGTCGGCGCCGAACCGCGGTGCCGGCCGAGGCCGGTGAGCGGGCGGACGTAGAGCGGATAGAGGTACAGCTCCTCGGGGCGCCAGGCGAGCGCGGCGTCGAGGGAGCGGCGCCAGGTCTCCTCGGTCTGGCCCCCGATGCCGTAGATGAGGTCGATGTTGAGGACGGGGATGCCGCAGTCGCGGATCCGGGCGAGTGCCGCCTCGACGTCCGCCCGGCGCTGGGGGCGGACGGCTGTGCGCGCCTCGGCGTCGACGAAGCTCTGCACGCCCAGGCTCAGCCGTGTGGTGCCGCGTGCGGCCAGCACGGCCAGCCGGTCGGCGGTCGCCGTGGCCGGCGAGGCCTCCACGGACAGCGGGATCGCCTTCAGATCGGCGCCGAGGCCACGCTCGGCCAGATCGCACAGCCGCTCCAGCTCCGCGGCCTGAAGGAACGTCGGAGTGCCGCCGCCGAAGGCCGCGTTCGCGAACCGCGCCCCGTCGCCCAGCGCCTCACGCACCGCCGCCGCCTGGCGCTCCAGCGCGTCCAGGTAGGCGCTGGTCAGATCGCCGGGCGCCCCGATCCGGGTGAAGAGATTGCAGAAGCCGCAGCGCACCTCGCAGAAGGGGATGTGGAAGTAGAGGGAGAGGGCGGTCTTCGGCTCGTCGGCCCACAGCGCGCGCAGTGACGCATGCTCGTGGGGCAGCGGTCGGTAGGCGGTCTTGTGCGGGTACGCGTAGACGTAGTGCTGGTAGGGGCGGACGGCGGGCGGGGGCGCGGCTTCGGTGCGCGGTGCCCGGGTTTCGGTGCCGGTCGCTTCGGTGATCGTCATCGGGCCTCGTCGAGGAAGAAGTGGGCGTAGGGCACGGTCCAGACGACGTCATGGCCGATGCGGTGGCCGGTGTAGCCGTCCTCGCCGTACGCGGTGCCATGGTCGGAGCAGACGACGGCGAAGCACGGACGGCGGCTGCGGGCGGCCGCGAAGAGCCGGCCGATGTGCCGGTCCACGTACTCCAGGGCCGCGGCGTGCGTGGCCCGCGTGTCGCCCGCCTCGGCGGTGGCACCGGGCAGATGGAACCAGTTGGGCTGGTGCAGCGCCGACACGTTCACGAAGAGGAACAGCCGCTGCCCCCGCGGGAGTCCGGCGACGACCTTCTCGGCACAGGCCACCTGCGCCTCGAAGGACGTGGGCGAGGGCACGCCGAACTCCGGCTCCCAGTGGCTCTCCTGGAACAGCCCGGGCAGCACGGAGCCCAGCGGCCCCCGCTTGTTGAAGAAGCCGACGCCACCGACGCAGACGGTGCGGTAACCGGCGGCGGCGAGCCCCGACACCAGGTCGGGAGTGTCGTAGACGAAAGTGCCGTCCGCCGTGGTCTCGCTGCCCGCGAAGTGCGCGGCGAAGAGCCGCGGGTGCGGACCCGGTGTGGCCGGTGTCGGCAGGAAACCCGCGAACATCGCCTGATGGGAGGCGTAGGTGAAGCTGCCGGGGGCGTGCCGGCGCTCCCAGGCGCCGCCGGGCAGATGCCGGGCCAGGTTCGGGATGCGGCCGGACGCGGCCAGTTCCTGAGCCACGTCGTAGCGGAGCGTGTCCAGCGTGACCATCAGGAGGTCGTGGCTGCCGACGACCTCGTTCATGTCGATCGGCGGCATGACCGCCGACGGTTGGTCAGCCGGTGGCGTCATGGTGGTGCTCCTCGTGCTCGGTGTGCCGCAGCGCGGCCGGTACGGCGGCCACCTGCGCGCCGTAGGTGTCCAGGCCCTCGGCGCCGCTGGCGGGCAGGCCGGTCAGGCGGGGCAGCAGGTCACCGAAGGCGTTCACTTCGCCGACGGTGAAGCGGCGCCACCCGGTGGAGGGCAGGACGTCCACGCCGACGCACAGCGTGCCCGGGAAGCACGCCGCGGCCCGCTCGGCGGCGTCCAGCGCGTCGCCGAGGCTGCCTCCCGCGGCCCGGATCGCCTCGCGTGCCGCGGCCAGGTCGCCGCGGGCGCCGCCCAGGTGCAGGTTCGTCATGGGGTGCCGACTGGTCCGTACGACGGCATGCGTGGCGCGTCCGGCGACCACGACCACCCGCAGGTCCGCGGCCCGGCCGTCCTGCGTGGCCTTGGGCAGCCACCGCTCTACGTGGAGCCCGTCCGGGGCCAGCGCGTCGACGAGGGCGGCGACCTCGGACTCCCCGCTGTAGTGCCGTACCCGCAGGGAGTTGAACAGTCGGCCATCGGGGGCGGTCTCCACCGAGGTCGTCGCCCTGACCCGGCCGGGTCCGGCCACCGAGAGCGCCACGACGCCGGATGCCGACGAACCGTGCGCCGGTTTCACGAACGCCCGGGAGACGCCCGCCGCCTTCATCCGGTCCCGTAGCTCCGCCCAGCCGCCGATCGGACCCGTCAGGGCCGGGGGCACCGGGACGCCCGCGTCGGTCAGCCGGGCATGGCAGCGCCGTTTGTCGAACATCACCGCGACCTCCTCGGGGTCGGCGGACGGCATGGCACCCGCACGGCGCGCCGCGCGCGTCACCTGCCGGACGGCCGTCGTGAAGCGGCGGTACCACAGGGCCGTTCCCTCCACCCGCGTGGGATCGTCGGTGTCCCGCAGCAGTCGGTCGACCTCGGCGTTCTCGCCGGGGGAGTCGATCCTCACGAACTCGCCGGGCGTGAAGGCATACCGTCCGCCCAGTACATCGCGCCAGGCCAGCACACGTGGTGCCGGGTGGCCCGCCGCGCGTACGGCGTCGGCGAACATCGTCGTCCGCCGGTTCTCCGGATTGCCGACGACGGCGAACCGAAGGCGCGAGCCGGCCACATGGCCGTCGGGGTGCTGCGCCAAGCCGGCCGCCGGGCTACTCGGAGACGGCGACATAGCGCCACTCCTCGTCCCGCCACCGGTGCGGGGTCTGCGGGTCCGACAGGTCCACCTCGGTCCCGGCGGAGCCGACGGCCGTACGAAGCCGGTCGGCCACGGCCTCGCTCAGGAAGTGGTGATGCAGGTCGAGCCGCTTGAGATGGGTCAACGGCCGGCCGCCGAGCAGGGCTTCGGCACCGGTGTCGGTGAGGGTGCCCATGGACAGGCTCAGTGATTCGAGTTGTGCCACGACCGGAGCCGAGGCGACCGCCTCCGCGATCTCGTCCTGCAACTCGCTGTCCTGCAGGCCGAGATGGCGCAGTGCCGGGAAGCGTGCCGCGGACAGGATCGGCGCGAGGTCGGCCACCGTCGAGTCACCGCCGTACTGCGACACGCCGAGCCACAGCTCCAGATGCTCCAGAGCGGGCAGTTCGCAGGCGCCCACGGCCCGCACCACCTGGCCGGGCAGGCCACCTGATTCGAATCGCAGCACCCGCAGCGCGCCGTGCCGCACCGGGCGCAGCGCCAGCGGCTCCTCACCTAGCCCCTGTGAGTCGCCGCCGCGGACGCCGAACTCCTCCAGCAGGGGGAATGCCTCCAGGACGGGGGTGACGTCGGTGAGCTGCAGCCAGGAGATCTCGCACTCCTCGCCGGTGACGTCGGCGAGGAACAGGGCGCGCAGTGCGGGGAAGCGGTCGGCGTCGGCCAGGATCAGCTCCAGCGCCGGACGCAACTCGGTGTACTCGTCGTCCCACCAGGGCCCGATGACCAGAGCCCGCACGCCGGTACTCGGCACCCGGTCCGTGAAGCTCTGCCACAGCTCGGCGAACGGCAACTCCCCGGCCGCGAAGCAGTCCAGTCGCCAGGCCACACCGTCGGCCGCCGGAAGCGCCTGCTCACCGGGCTCGGGGAGGGTGAAGACGGGTAGTCCGTGAAAGCTCTCGAAGTGATCCGCGAGGGTCATGACGGCCTCATTCCGCGACGGCGGTGAAGCGGTGGACGACGCCGTCGTCCTCCCAGGCCTCGCCGGGCTCGGAAAGGTCGACCTCGACGCCGGACGGCTCCAGCGCCGCCCGAACCCGCTGGGCCACCGCGTCCGTGACGAAGTTGTGGCGCAGGTCGAGCCAGGCCAGGTGGGTGAGCGGCTGGCCGCCGAGCAGCGCCGTCACGCCCTCGTCCGTGAGCACGCCGAGGGACAGGTCCAGCGACTTGAGCTGGGCGACGACCGGGGCCCCGGCCACGGCGGCGGCGATCTCGTCCTGTATCTCGCTGTTGCGCAGGCCCAGATGGCGCAGCGCCGGGAAGCGCCCTGCGGACAGGATCGGCGCGAGGTCGGCGACGGTCGCGTCGCCGCCGTACCCCTCCACCCCGAGCCATACTTCGAGGTACTCCAGCGCGGGGAGTTCGCTGGCGGCGACACCGCGGACGACCTCGCCGGGCAGGCCGCCGGCCTCGAAGCAGAGAGTGCGCAGGTGCTTGTGCCGGAGCGCCGGGAAGCGCAGTCCGGTGCCGCCGCGGATCCCCAACTCCTCCAGCAGCGGATAGGCCTCCAGGACCGGCGTGACATCGGACTGCTCGATCCAGGAGATCTCCGCCTGCTCCATCTCCAGGTCGCCGATGAAGACGGCCTGCAGGGCGCTCAGCCGGTCTCGGGCGTCCACGAGTCGTCGCACGATGAAGCCGGAGTCGTGGTCGTAGGCCTCGCCCCACTGGCCCACGATGATCGCGCGGACCCCGGCGGGGTCCACCGAGTCGAGGAAGCGGTCCCACAGGGCGCCGAAATCCTCGTCCGAGTCGTCGTCATAGGGGTCGACGCTCAGTCGCCAGGCCACGGTGCCCGCCTCCGGCAGTTCCTGCCGCGCGCCGGGCCGGGGGAAGTCGAAGGCCGGCAGGCCGTGCAGTTCCTTCAGATGCTCGACGTGGGACATGCGGCTGGTCTCCTCGGGTGGACGCACGCGGGGCGCTGTGCTGGCCCGAAGAGTTCTACCAAGCCCCTCTGACAACGCCCCTCGCGGGCTGTGCGATCGCGGCCCGCCGCGTTGTCCAGGGGCGTTGTCAGACCCCCGGCGTAGCGTCGTTGGCATCGGTCGGCAAGGCGCCGGCGGTGAAGGGAGACATGCATGTACCGGCAAGGGGACGTCCTGATCGTGCCCATCGCCGAGGCAGCCGTGCCACCGGGCACGGACCGGCTGCCGCGGCAGCCGCGGGACGCGCGGGGAAGGCTCGTGCTGGCACTCGGCGAGGTCACCGGACACGCCCACGCGGTGGTCGGGCCGGGGACTCTGGTCCGGGAGTCCGGGCCGTTCGGCGCCGCCTACCTCCAACTCCCGGACGGTGGGCGGGTGGTGCACGAGGAGCACGCCGCGATACCCCTGCCGAAGGGCTGGTACCGGGTGGTGCGACAGCGGGAGTACGTGCCCGGCGCGGTACGCGTCGTGGCGGACTGAGACCGGGGGAGCGGGACGATGACGCTGCCGATGGAGGCGCCGTCGCAAGCGCCGGTGGAGAGGGCGCCGATGGAAACGGAACTGCTGGACACGACGGTGCTGTGGCGCGACGTCGCGGCGGCGACCGGTCCGGCGGACCGCGCCGCGGCCGAGGACGGCGTGCGTCTGGCCTACCGGCGGGCGGACCTGCCCGAGCCGGAGCGCGTCATCTGGGCGGGATCGCCCCGCGAGGGCGCGGCACTGGCCGCACGGCTCACGGGGCAGGGCGCCGCCGGCCGCAGCGTCCGCGACGAGGTGCGCACCCGCCCTTGGGCGGTCGCGCGAGAGC
Organism: Streptomyces sp. NPDC093591; assembly: GCF_044764885.1. Lineage (NCBI taxonomy): Bacteria > Bacillati > Actinomycetota > Actinomycetes > Kitasatosporales > Streptomycetaceae > Streptomyces > Streptomyces sp. NPDC093591. Next base: position 154,964 of record NZ_JBIWIY010000010.1, on the reverse strand, counting down.
GTGTCGCCGACCGGCTCGGACCGGCCGGCTGGGCCGAGCAGTGGGCCCTGACAGGCGCTCAGCTGTGGGACGGCACCGTCAGTCTGACCGAGCGCATCCGGACGGGCGTGGTCGAGGCCGCCACCGGTGTGGCCGGTGGCGAACAGGCCGTCCGCCTCGTACTGCTCGAGGCGGTCCTGGGGCAGCACGACGCGGCCTGGCTGGCAGCCTTCGACGGCCAGGACGGCGGGGAGGCACTCGACGGGATCGCCGCGGTCGCCCGCGCCGCGGGCTGGTGGTGGCCGTACGAGAAGACCGCGGTCATCACCGAACGCCCCGTGGAACTGCACCGGGACGAGGCGGGTCGGCTCCACCGCGGGGACGGCCCGGCGCTCGCCTTCCCCGACGGCTTCGCGCTGCACGCCTGGCACGGTATGCCGGTTCCCGCCGCGTTCCTGGGCGGGCTCGCCACACTGACCCCCCGGCGGATACGCGAAGAGGAGAACGCCGAACTGCGCCGCGTGATGCTGGAGCACTACGGCTACGACCGCTACCTGGAGGAGTCCGGCGCCGAACCCCTGCAGCGGGACGAGACCGGGGTGCTGTGGCGGATCGAACTGGAGGGGGACGAGCCCCTGGTGATGGTCGAGGTCGTCAACTCCACCCCGGAGCCCGACGGCACCCACCGCACCTACTGGCTCCGGGTGCCGCCGCGGGCCCGGACCGCCCGGGAGGGCGTCGCCTGGACCTTCGGACTGGACGAGGCCGACTACGCGCCGCAGAGGGAGACCTGAGTCGACTCCGGCGTGACCGGGCCGGTGCGGGTGAGATCGCCTCGGTGGCGCGGGAGTGAGGTGCTCCCGCCCGCGGGACGGGCGCTCATGCCCGGCCGGCTGCAGGTACTGAGGCCGGCCGAGCTTCTACGATGCACGCAACTCCGATGCGGTGGAGCTCATCGAGGACCGTTCGCACGGGATGGTGCGGGCCGAGGTGCGGTCTGCCCGGTGCGGGGCGCATCTCGGGCATGTCTTCGAGGGCGAGGGGTGCCGCTTCCGGCTGCGCTGGCATGTCGGAAGCCGGTGTTCCTAGACTCGTAGGGGACGTCGACGTCCGGCCCCGGTGATCAGTCCGGTGCGGGAAGGCGGTGGCGCTGCATGCCGTACGTCGCTGTGAGTGCGATCAGCCATCCGGGGCTGCTGCGCGAGCGGAACGAGGACAGCCTCGTCGTGGGGCCGTGGACCCTGTGCGCCACCGTCACCGAGAATCCGCAGAGCCTGGTCTTCCCGCTCGGGACGCCCCTGGTCGTGGCCGTCGCCGACGGGCTCGGCGGGCATCCCGGCGGCGATGTGGCCAGCGCCCTGGTCGTCCGCCGGATCGCCTCCCTCGGCCCCGCCCTGAGCAGTGAGGTCGCCGTCCGTGACGCCCTGAACGCCTGCAACCGCGCCGTGTACCAGGCGGCCGGCGGCGACGAGGGAGGCGCGCTGTCGGCCATGGGGACGACGGTCGCCGGAGTCGTCGTACTGCCCGGCTCGCTGCTGGCGTTCAACGTGGGCGACAGCCGGGTCTTCGCGGTCTCCCGCGACGGGCTGCGCCAGGTGAGCGTCGACGACAGCCCACCGCACCCGGCGGGGAGCATCACCTCCCTCGTCACCCAGTGCCTGGGCGGCTCGCCCACGTACCGTGCCGTCCAGCCCCATGTCAGGGCCGAGTCCCTCGAGCCCGGCGTCCGCTACCTCGTCTGCTCGGACGGGCTGACGGACGCGGTGAAGGAGGACGTACTCGACGAGATCCTGCGGGAGCACGACGACGGGCGGGCGGCCTTCGAGCTGTGGAAGGCCGCGATCGAGGCGGGCGGGCCCGACAACATCACGGTGGCGGTCGTACGCGTCGGCGACGAGTGACCCGTTGCCCCTCGGAGGTCGGCGTGTGCCCGGCCGGGCGAGCAGTGCGGTCCGGAAGCCGAGACCGGTCACCGATGCGGCAGGGGTTTCAGTCCGAGGCCAGTGGGTCGCGGTGGTCCGCCTCGTCCAGCTTCCAGTAGCCCTTCGCGTAGGCGTACTGACGGTCCAGGCCGAGACGGTCCGTGAAGTGGCGGCGGATGTCCCGCACCGCGCCGGACTCGCCGGCCACCCACGCGGTGACGCCCTGCGGGGGAACGGTGGCCGTCAGCACGGCGTCGCGCAGGGCCTCACCCTTGGGCCGGCCGGCGGTCCGGTGGAGCCATACGACGTCCAGATCCGCTCGCCGGTCCACCGCGACCTCGGCCTCGGGACCCGCGACCTCCAGGTAGACGGTGCCGCGCACTCCGGACGGCAGGCTCTCGGCGATGGTGAGGACCGCGGGCTGGGCGCTCTCGTCGCCCGCCAGGAGGTAGAAGCCGGCGTCCGGGAGGGGGCGGAAGGACCCCTTGGGGCCGCCGAAGGAGACCTCCTGGCCGGGGCGCGCGGACTCGGCCCAGCGTGCGGCCGGGCCCTTGCCGTGCAGAACGACGTCGACGTCGATGCATGGCCTCGACGGGGACTGGCGGCGGACCGTGTAGGCGCGGCCGACCGTCCGGCCGTCGAGCGGGTCGGTCACGAACAGCTTCACCCACTGCGTGGGCTCGTCGCACCGGAAGGCCGACATCCCGGGCCCTCCCAGGGTGATGCGCGCCATCCGCGGGGCGATCAGGGAGACCGCCTCCACCGTGGCGGTGTAACGGGGTCGGCGTGCGCGGAACATGCGGGAACAGCCTTTCAGGGGATGGGGTCGGCGGTCGGTGCCGGGTCCGGCGGGGTGCCCGGCCGGCAGGTGAGGAGGGTGGCGACCAGACGCTCGGCGAACCGTGGGTCCGTCGGCCGTCCCGTCATGAAGGCCCGGTAGAACACCGGGCCCGCCAGCAGGTCGAGGAACTGGTCGGCCTCCTGCCGGGGCAGGGTGCCGGGCGAGTCGGAGGCCAGGGCGGCGCGCAGCCGTGCGCGGTCCTGGCCGCGCTGGGGGTCCAGCACGTGCTTTCGGAGTGCGGCCGCGGTCGTGGCGTCCTGCAGGGCGTGGCCGATGAGCACGAACAGGACGCGGCCCGTGGAGGACCGGGTGAAGACCCCGCTCAGCCGGGTCACATGCTCGACCAGGGCGGCCGGTGCGGACTCCGTCCGGGCCGGCCAGGACGCCGTGTCCCGCAGGTCCTCCTCCAGGACGTCGAGGAGGATGTCGATCTTCGATCTCCACCAGCGGTAGATCGTCTGTTTGGAGACCCCCGCCCGGTCGGCGATCGAACCGACCGTCACGGCCTGGAACCCGGTGTCGACCAGCAGGTCGTCGGCGGCTCGCAGAACGGCGACACGGGCGGCCTCGCTGCGCCTCGGTCCGTTTCTGATGCGTCGCCCTTGTGCCGCGCCGGCCGGCTGGGGGGTGTCGTGCGGTGCGTCTATGGCGGCCCTCCTCGATCGTCGATCGATGCGCCCTTAGACTAGACGCAACGGTGCGTGTAGTCAAAAGGGTGTGTGTGACAGGCAACCCGTTCCTCCTCGAGCAGGGGGAGGCCCGAGGAGGAACGGGAGTCAGCCGACCGGGCCGGGTCTCAGCGCCGTACGGACACGGCCTCGTGTTCGGTGCCGGCCGGCTGCGCGCAGGCGAACAGCAGCCGGGTGCGCATCCGGTACACCGTCATGTCCTCCTGGTTGACCGCCTCGACGACGAAGCGGACCGTGCCCGTACCGGGCCGCCGGGGATGCGGTGAGGCCTCCTCCACGGTGGCCCGGCCGCGCAGTTCGTCGCCGGGGCGCACGGGAGCGAGGAACCGGACCTCGTCCATGCCGTAGGAGCCCTGGCAGGCGGAGCCCGCGAGCAGGGTGCGCACGAACTGCCCCATGACCACGGCTCCGGTGTGCCAGCCGCTGGCCACCAGACCCCCGAAAGGAGAGCGGCGGGCCGCCCCGGGGTCCAGGTGGAAGGGCATGGGGTCCCAGGCGCGCGCGTAGTCGATGATGTCCTCGCTGGTCAGCCGCGTGGCCCCCAGCTCATAGGTGCTGCCGGCGGGGAAGTGCTCGAAGTGCCGCACAGTGACTGTCCTCCGTGGTCGCGGATCCGGCGCTCAGCCGAGGGATGCCGCGTAGTCGGCGTGCAGGGACATGCCCGACGGGCGGGCGGGGACGGGTTCCGGGCGGGGGCGGCCGAGGCGGCGCTTCTCGGCGCTGTACCACTCGGCGATCCGGAAGGCGAGATCCATCGACTGCGCACGGTTCAGCCGCGGATCGCACGCCGTCTCGTAGCGCAGATGCAGGTCGTCGGAGAGGACCTCGCTGCTGCCTCCGAGGCACTCGGTGACGTCCTCGCCCGTCAACTCCGCATGGACGCCGCCGGGATGCGTGCCCAGCGCCCGGTGCACCTCGAAGAAACCGGTGACCTCGTCCAGGACGTCGTCGAAGCGACGTGTCTTGTGACCGCTCGGCGCGGTGTACGTGTTGCCGTGCATGGGGTCGCACGCCCAGACCACCCGGGCGCCCTGAGCGCGTACCGCCTCGACCAGCGCGGGCAGCCGGTCGCGCACCAGGGCCCGCCCCATCCGGGCGACGAACGTCAGCCGGCCGGGCGTGCGGTGCGGATCCAGCCGGTCCAGCAGCCGCAGCACGTCATCGGCACCGGCGTCCGGACCCAGCTTGACGCCGAGGGGGTTGCCGACGCCGGCGGCGAACGCCACGTGCGCCCCGTCGAGTTGGCGGGTGCGCTCCCCGATCCACAGCATGTGCCCCGAAAGGGCGTAGCGCCGCCCCGTGTCGGGGTCCGTGCGCACGAGGGCGGACTCGTAGTCGAGGAGCAGCGCCTCGTGGCTGGCGAACACCTCCGTGGTGCGCAGCGTCGAGGTGCTCATGCCGCACGCCCGGATGAAGGTGAGGGCCGCGTCGATCTCGTCCGCCAGCCGCTCGTAACGGCGTCCCGCGGCGGACAGGGCCACGAAGTCACGGTTCCACTCGTGCACCCGGTCGAGATCCGCGTGCCCGCCGGCGGACAGGGCGCGCAACAGATTCAGCGTCGCGGCGGACGCGTGGTACACGCGCTGCAGCCGGGCCGGATCGGGGGTGCGGGCCTCGGCGGTGAACTCCAGTCCGTTGACGGCGTCGCCCCGGTACGAGGGCAGCGTCACGCCGTCCCGGGTCTCGGTCGGCTGCGAACGGGGCTTGGCGTACTGGCCGGCGATGCGACCGACCTTCACCACGGGCACCCCGGCCGCGTACGTCAGCACGGCGGCCATCTGGAGCAGGACCTCCAGCTTGCCCCGCACGGACTCCGCGCTCACCGAGCCAAGGGTCTCCGCGCAGTCGCCGCCCTGCAGCAGAAAGGCCCTGCCGCGGGCCACCTCGCCGAGACGGTCGAGCAGGGCGTCGCATTCCCGCGCGAACACCAGGGGCGGTGCGGCGGAAAGGGACGAGACGGTGGCGTGCAGCGCGGCGGGATCGGGCCAGTCGGGCTGCTGGGCCGCGGGGAGGACACGCCACGCTTCGGAGGAGGACGCGGGAGGTGAATTCTCCGCGTCGGCTGAATTCTCTACGGCATTCGCCACAGCATTCGCTACGGGATTCTCTATGGCTTCCACGGACTTCACGGCGACAACCTCAACGCCTTCCGCTGACGACGGCATGGTGGGGCAGCTGGTGGGCGCAGCCTGTCACGCGCCAACAGGCGGTGTGCAGTGCGTCGTTGTGGCTAGAAGGGCGGATCTACTACCCGAGTACTAGCCCCAGTGGCCGACTGTCGTGGCCAGTCGCACTCCTGGAGCATTTCGGCAGGCGCAAAAGTCCGCTCGAAAGGTGATCCCGCATGAGCAACACCGTCAACCCGTCCGGATCCGTCTCCCGCCCGCAGACCGGGGACGAATACCTCGAGAGCCTCCGCGACGGCCGCGAGGTGCGGATCTACGGCGAGCGGGTGGAGGACGTCACCGGCCACCCGGCCTTCCGCAACAACTCCCGCATGGTGGCCCGGCTGTACGACGCGCTGCACGACCCGGAGCGCAACAGCAAGCTGGTCGTCCCCACCGACACCGGCAACGGCGGTTTCACCCACCCCTACTTCAAGGCCCCGTACACCACCGGCGACCTGCGCGCGGCGGCGCGGGCCATGGAGGAGTGGGCCCGCATGACCTACGGCTGGCTGGGCCGCACCCCGGACTTCAAGGCCGCCTTCCTGTCCACCCTGGGGTCGAACAGGGAGCACTACGCGCCGTTCGAGGACAACGCCGCCGCGTGGTACCGCAAGGCCCAGGAGAACGTGCTGTTCATCGGCCACGGCATCGTCAACCCGCCGATCGACCGCAACCGGGGGCTCACCGAGCTCAAGGACGTGATGCTCACGGTCGACCGGGAGACCGACGCCGGTCTCGTCGTGTCCGGGGCCAAGGTCGTCGGCACCGGAGCGGCGCTCACGCAGCACATCTTCATCGGCAGCTACGGCGTCATACCGAAGGGCGCGAAGGAATTCTCCGCGTACTTCATCGTGCCGACGAACAGCCCCGGACTGAAGGTCATCTCCCGGCCTTCGTACGAATTCGCGGCGGCCACCGTCAGCAGCCCGTTCGACCAGCCGCTGAGCAGTCGCCTGGACGAGAACGACGGAATCCTCGTCTTCGACCAGGTGCTGATTCCCTGGGAGAACGTGTTCTGCTACGACGTCGACAAGGCGAACAATTTCTTCTACGGCTCCGGATTCTTCTACCGCGCCATGTTCCACGCCTGCGTCCGCTTCGCGGTGAAGATGGACTTCCTGACCGGCCTGCTGGCCAAGTGCCTGGAGACGACGGGCACCTCGGAGTTCCGCGGGGTGCAGAGCCGGCTCGGTGAGGTTCTCGCCTACCGCAACATGTTCTGGGCCCTGGTGGACTCCATGGCCGAGAACCCGACCAAGTGGCCCGACGGCACGGTCACCCCCAACGGCGAGACCGCGTTGGCCTTCCGCGTCCTGTCCTCCTCGATCTTCCCCAAGGTCCGCGAGATCTTCCTGCGGGACCTCGGCAGCGCCCTGATCTACAACAACTCCCACGCGCTCGACTGGTCCAACCCGGAGGTCCGGCCCTACCTCGACAAGTACGTCAGGGGCCTCGGTGTGGAGGCGGTCGACCGCGTCAAGCTGATGAAGCTCGCGTGGGACGCGGTCGGCACCGAGTTCGGTGCCCGCTGGGAGCTGTACGAGATGAACTACGCCGGCAACCACGAGCAGATCCGATTCGAGGCGCTGCACGCCCAGCAGGCATCGGGGAAGTTCGAGGACTACAAGCGGCTCGTCGACCAGTGCCTGTCGGAGTACGACGAGAACGGCTGGACGGTACCCGACCTGATCAACCCCAAGGACACGACCGTCATCGGCGGTGGCACCCCCACCGAGGCCGCGCGGTGAGCACCCGCGCCCTGCCGGACGAAGCCCAACTCCGGCGCGTTATGGGGCAGTTCGTCACCGGTGTGTGCGCGGTGTCGACCCGGTTCGACACTCCTTCCGGAGTCCGGCACGATGCCATCGCGGTGAACTCGTTCACCTCGGTCTCCCTCGACCCGCCGCTGGTGTCCATGTACCTGCGCGCCGACTCCACCTTTCTGGACCGCGTGCGCACCTCCGGCCAGTGGGCCGTGTCGTTCCTCGGCAACCGGGCGCGCTCCCTGGTCGGCGTCCTCACCACGCCCGCAGCGCAGCGCCCCGCCGTGGAGGACGCCGCGGACTGGGCCGTCGGGCCGCACACCGGCTGCCTGGTCCTGCCGGACGGGCCCGGAACGCTCGAATGCGCCCTGCACCTCACCCAGCCCCTCGGCGACCACGTGCTCGTCGTCGGGCGGGTGCTGGGCGCCGTCGGCCGCGACCACGAGCCCCTGGTCTTCCACCGGGGCGCCTTCACCGGGCTCTCGCCGGCGCGCTGACCGCGCGGGTCCCGCACAGAGACAGGAGGAGACATCCATGGCGCGCACACGCCCGTACGTGGCCGTCGTCGGCGGCGGAATCGGTGGCCTCGCCGTCGCCATCGGACTGCGACGGCAGGGCGTCGAGGTCGTCGTCCACGAACAGGCCCGCGAACTGGCCCACCAGGGCGCCGGCATCGCCGTCGGCGCCAACGGCCACCGCGCCCTGCGCGACCTCGGTGTCGCCGGGCGCCTGACGGGAACGGCCGTCGAGCCCGTGCGTGCCGACTTCCGGCACTGGCGCACCGGCCGGCCGATGGTGACGCACGCCCTGGCCGGCAGGTACCAGGAGAGGTTCAAGGCCCCCTTCTGGACCGTGGAGCGGGCGGCCGTGCAGCAGGCCCTGCTCGCCGAGCTGGGGACCGGGCAGGTCCGGCTCGGCGCGCGCTGCACGGAGGTGGAGCAGACCGGCTCCGGCGCCGTGCTCCGCTTTGCCGACGGCACCGAGACGGAGGCCGACGCGGTCATCGGCGCCGACGGCATCCACTCCGCCGTACGCCACAGCGTCTTCGGCCCGGACGAGGCCGTGTTCTCCGGCACCAGCGGCTACCGCGCCCTGGTCCCCATGGACCGGCTCGGGCACCTCCCCGAACTCGCCGAACAGGTGCTGTGGCTGTGGCTGGGCCCCGGCCGGCACTTCATCGCCTATCCGGTGGCCGGCGGCGGCGCGCTGAACTTCCTCGCCGTCGTCCCCGATGCCGAGTGGACGATCGAGTCCTGGTCCACCGAGGGCGACGGCGCCGAACTGCTCGCCGCCTTCGACGGCTGGCACCCGTTCGTCACCGAGATCCTCGCCGCGTGCGAACGGCCCGGCCGCTGGGCGCTGTACGACCGCGAACCGCAGCGGACCTGGAGCGCGGGCCGGGTCACGCTGCTCGGCGACGCGGCCCACGCGATGCTGCCGCACCACGGGCAGGGCGCGAACCAGTCGCTGGAGGACGCGGTGGTGCTGGCCCACCTGCTCGGTGGCGCCGGCGCCGACGAGGTCGCGGTGGCCCTGCGCGCCTACGAGCAGCTGCGCCGGCCGCGCACCCGACTGCTCCAGGCGGGCTCCCGCAAGAACGCCACCTGCTTCCAACTGCCGGACGGCCCGGAGGCGGACGCCCGCAACGTGCGGCTGGCCGGCCTGCCCGACGACCTCGCCTGGATCCACGGACACGACGCCCTCGGCCCGCTGCGTGCGGCGGCGGCACCGGTGTGACCGCGCCGGCCGTAACACCCGACCCTGCCCGCCCCGGCCCCCGACATGGACGAACGGTGAGAGAAACCATGGCAAGGACCTACTCCTTCGAAGGCAGCGTGCCCGTTGTGCACCCCACGGCGTTCGTCCACCCCGACGCCGTACTGATCGGCTCGGTCGACGTCGGACCCGGGTGCTACGTCGGCCCCCTCGCCAGCCTCCGCGGCGACTTCGGGCACATAGAACTCCGCGCGGGCTCCAATGTGCAGGACGGCTGCGTGCTGCACTGCTTCCCCGGAGCCGACACGGTCGTCGAGGAGGACGGCCACGTCGGCCACGGCAGTGTGCTGCACGGCTGCCGGGTGGGCCGCGACAGCCTCATCGGCATGAAGTCCGTCCTGATGGACGGCGTGGTCGTGGGGCGGCAGGCGTTCGTCGGCGCCGGCAGCTTCGTCAAGTCCGGCTTCCATGTGCCGGAACGGCACCTCGTGGCGGGCAGCCCGGCGAAGGTCGTGCGTGAGCTGACGGCCGACGAGATCGCCTGGAAGGGCAACGGGACCCTGCAGTACCAGAAGCTGGCCCAACGCTGCCTCACCGGCCTCCACCCGGCGGACCCCGCCACCGAGCGGGCCCACGGCACGGGCCGCGCGCACTCCGGCGAACCCGAGCACGTGACCCTGCAGGAGTTCCGGGCCCGCTGAGGTGGCGGGCCCTCCGACCGGGCGGCGGCTCGGTCATGGGCGGGGTGGAGCAGGTCATGGCGGCCGACCCCGTCGGCCTGAAGCTGCCGGCGGCCTGACGCGCAACGCGCCGCGTCCCGGCCGTCCCGGCCTGGCCGGCATGCAGACGTACGGCTTCGACGAGGCCCGCCCGATCCTGGAGCGGGCCTCCGCGCATGTCGTGGGGGGCGGTGGTCCGGTCGTACCTGAAGGAGACGGCCGGCTGGGAGCGAGATCGTCAGCCATGTCGTCGAACGGGCCTCGGCGAAGGCGCCGGGCCCGACCGGCGGGCGCGTTGCGGGGCGTCCAAGCCATCAAAGGCGTCGAGATCGGCGACGGCCTCGGCCTCGCGCGGGTGCGGGGATCGAGGGCACACGACGCGATCGGCGGCCGTCGCGGAGGCGATGGCGGCGCTGGTCCCGCCGGATGCGGCGGGGAAAGCGCCGTCCGTTGAGCCCCGTGGCGGATCCGACCACTCGAGCCGCCGGGTGAGCGCCGCGGCGCGGCTGCGTGCCGGGTGGGCCCCGGACGAGAGGATCCTCTCCTGGTCCGGCGCGTCGCCCCTTGCCCTGTCGACCAGGGGACCGCGGCCAGACCACCCGGCATGCGATGCGCCTTGTGGGCGAGGGCCGGGGGCCGGGGGCTGTCACCAGGATTCGTGACGGGGCGAGGGAACGGCAGTCGGCCGATGCGGCTAGTACCTCCGCTCTAACCCCTGCGTCCGGGGGCGCCCGGCGCCGGGCGCGAACGTGGGATCCGACCGGGCTAACACCCTGGAACTAGACGCCCGGACCTACGCCCAACAGGCGACTACCGGCGGCTTTTCGGGGACTTCACGCTGAATGCACTCCCGCGGCTCACCGACCGCGGTTTCCCCAGCCAGGAGGCATGTCCATGAGCAGCACCGCCACCTCCCGTCTCGTCGTCGGCGACCGCTTCCGCGACTTCGCCGAGGCCGTCGGAGCCGAGACGCTCTCGGCCCTCGCCCGCTCTCTCGACGCCGGTGACCTGGACACCGTGGAGGGGCCGGTGCACGTGGTCACCGGCCAGGGGATCGGCGAGTTCGAGATCTCCTACCTCAAGGACGCGATCACCCGTCGGCAACTGGACGACCGGATCGTCCTGGTGCACTCCGCCGAGCGGCCGGCCCGCCGCCAGGAACTGCACAAGGCCCGCGAGGACAACGTGCTGGTCGCCGGCCTCACCCAGGTCGACGACAGCACGTACGAGGCAGGGCTGCGCCTGCACGACCACAACGAACTCCTCGTCGACGTGCAGGACCGCGTCCATGTCCAGGGCATGGTGGCGATCGAGGCGGCCCGCCAGATGTTCCTCTCGGTGGTCGAGCACTACTTCACTTCGCGGTGGCCGCAGCAGCGCTACTACATCGTCCTCAACTCCATGAACACCACGTTCTCCAACTTCCTCTTCCCGGTGGGCGCCACGCTGCGTCTGACGGTGGACGAGTCCGACCTGACGGAGCCCAGCAGGCTCATCCTCCGTACGACGGTGGAGGTGGAGCAGGCCGGACGGGTCGCCGCCGGTGTGACCATCGACGCCGCCGCCTTCGCTCCGGGGCTGCTGGAGGAGAAGGAGCTGCGGCGCGCCAAGAGCGCGGTGGCCGCCACGATGGACGCGGCTCTGGCGGCCGTGTGACATGAAGACGCCGGTACAGGACACACGAGCGCGTCCCGCCGCGGCCCGACTCCCGCGCCCGGAGCGGAGGTTCGCCTATCTGGGACCGGAGGGAACCTTCACCGAGCGGGCGCTGCGCTCGATCCCCGAGGCCGCGGGCTCCCTGCTGACGCCGGCCGCGACGGCGCGGGAGGCCCTGGCGCTGGCGTGCCGCGGAGACGTCGACGCCGCCATGCTTCCCGTGCACAACACGGTGGCCGGGACGGTCCCGGACACGCTGCGCGCGCTCGCGGAGTCCCCCGCGCCGACCGTGCTGCGGGAAGTCGTGCTCGGCATCGAGTTCGCCTTGCTGGTGCGCCCCGGCACGCGGCTCGCCCGCATCCGTACCGTGAGCGGGCATCCGCATGCGCGGCGGCAGGTCGGCGGCTGGCTCGACCGCCATGTGCCACAGGCGCGTTGGGCCTCCGCGCCGTCGAACGCCGAGGCCGCGCGCCGGGTGCGGGACGGGGAGTGCGACGCCGCCGTGGCCGGTGAGTTCACCGCCGCCCACTACGGCCTGCAGCCTGCCGCCACGGGAATACAGGACACGGCCGGCGCCACCACCCGGTTCCTGCTGTGCGCCTGCTCCGGCAGGCAGAGCGGGCCCGCCCCCGGGCCCGCCGACCGCACCTCGCTGATCGGGCGGCTCGACGGGCGGCCGGAGGACATCGGCGGACTGCTGGACGGCCTGCGGCGGCACCCCTTTCTGCGGGCCGTGTCCCTGCACCTCGTGCCCGACGGCACGAGCGGCTCGCTCCTCCTCGCCGACTGCCCCGGCCGCCTGGACCAGGAGCCCACGGCCCGCGCCGTCGGCCTGCTGCGACTGCGCGTACCGGGGCTGAGATCCCTGGGGTCGTACCCCTCGGCGGCCGACCCGTACGACCGGCACGCCCCGCTCGACCCGTTCAGCCCGTACGACTTGTGTGACTTGTACGAACGGAGCAAGACGATGGACACCATGGCCACCACCGGGGCCGGCGGCCCCGCGGAACCCGCGCCCGAGGACATCGCGCGGCTGCGCGAGCAGATCGACGACCTGGACCGCTCCCTCATCGGCACCCTAAAGCAACGGTTGCGGACGTCACGGGAGATCCAGGGCCTGCGAACGGGCCGTGGCGGCTCGCAGGTGGACTCCGGGCGGGAGCAGACCATACGCGGCCGGTACGCCGAGGAGCTGGGGGAGGGCGGAGCCGGGCTCGCCGAGGCCCTGCTCGCGTTGTGCCGGGGACAGTCGTCGAGGTGAGCGCGCCGCCGAGGACGGCACCGTCCTCGTCCCCTCCGCGTCGCGGCCGTGAGCTCGTCCTCGCGGCCGCGACGGCTCTGTTCCACGAGCGCGGCTACGACGCGACGAGCATGAGCGACATCGCCGACCGCCTCGGTGTCACCAAGGCCGCGCTGTACCGCCATGTGAAGAGCAAGGCGGAGCTGCTGCACGCGGTGACGGCGCCGGTGCGCACGACCGTACTGGCGCTGCTCCCGGCGGGCGCGACGGCGGACGGCCGGCATGTCGACACCCTTGCCGCACTGCTGCGCGGACTGGCCGGCGCGGCGGCCATGGACCCGCCGCGACACGCCCTCTTCTGGGGAGCGCACGGCATGCGGAGCCAGGACGGCCCGGACGCCGTCTGCCGTGAGGCGGTGTTCCGGCGGCTGGCGGAACTGCTGGAGCACGCAGCCGCCCAGGGCGACGTCCGGGCCGACATCGAACCCCGGCTCGCGGCCCGGCTGCTCCTCGGCGCCGTCGTCGCCGGCGGCCTCCCGGACGGACCGAGGGTGGCGCCGGACTCAGTCGTCGGCCTGCTGCTCGACGGGCCGGTCCGGGCCGCGCTCGCCGGGGTCCCCTGAGGGCCGACGGGTGAGCGCGGCCCGGACGGCGTGCCGCAGCCACACATGCACCGGCTCGGTGTCGTGCCGCGGATGCCACGCCTGGCAGATGCTGATGGGGGCCGTCTCGACCGGGAGGTCGAACACCTCGATGTCCACGGCCCGGCACGCGCTGCCGGCGAGCGAGCGGGGCATCGCGGTCACGAAGTCGCCGGCGGGAATCATCAGCAGCGCCTCGCCGTAGCTCGGCACGGAGGCGACGACGTCCCGGCGCAGACCGCGGGCGTGCAGTGCCACGTCGATCGGACCCGTCATACGGCCCTTGCGGGAGACGCTGATGTGCCGCTCCGAGGCGAACGCCTCCGCGGTGACCTCGGTGTCGAGGAGCGGATGACCGGCTCGCGCCACTCCCACGAACCGGTCCTCGAAGAGCGGCTCGATCCGCAGTTCGGGGCTGGGCTCGTCGATGATGCCGACCTCGATGTCCACGGCGCCCTCCCGCAGCGGCGCGCTGCCGTGGGAGTTCTCCACGGTGAAGGTGAACCGGGCGAGCGGCACCTGAGTGCTCGCCCGGTTCAGCAGCACCGGCGCCAGGACGGCCGCGTAGGCCTCGTCCGCGACGATGGTGAGCGTCCGGTCGACCTGGGTGAGATCCTCCTGCCTGCTCGGCGTGAGCAGGGCCTCCGCCTCCCGCATCAGGGCCCGTACCTTCGGCTGGAGTTCCAGCGCCCTCGGAGTGGGCACCAGACCGCGTCCGGCGCGGACCAGGACGGGATCGCCGAGGGCGCGGCGGATCTTGGCCAGGGCACGGCTCATGGCGGGCGGAGACAGCGCCAGACGCTCGGCGGCCCCGGTGACGCTCCCCTCCTGCAGCAGCGCGTCCAGGGCCGGCAGCAGACGCATGTCCACGTGCGGCACGCAGGGGCCCGACAGCCCGTCGGTCCAGTCCCGGTGGTGACCGGGGTCTTCGACATCGGTTCCGTTCAAGGCCTCTCCCGGGAGGTGTTCCGCTCCGCGTCGTGCGGGCGGAGCCACGTGATGACCAGGAGCGCCGCCAGGAGCACGGCGATGCCGATCACCCGCAACGACTCGGCCATACCGGTGGTGAACGCCTCCCGCACCTGCGCGGCGAGCCGTACGCCCGTGTCGGAGCCGAGGTCCCGCGCACCGCGCAGGGCGGTCCCCAGGGCCTGCCCGCCCGCCGAACCGTCCTTCAGATGCCGGGACTCGGCCGGGAGGGCGTCGGTGAACCGGACGTTGAGCAGCGTGCCGAAGACGGCGAAACCGAGCGCCCCGCCGATCTCACGACTGAAGCTGTTGACGCCCGAGCCGACCCCCGCCTGATGCGCGGGCACGGAGGCCACCAGGGCGTTGGACAGCGGCGGGTTGGACAGTCCCGACCCGATGCCGACCACGACGATGCACCCGGCGTAGAGGAGGTAGGCGGTCCCGGGCCCGCACAGGGAGAACAGCCCCAGACCGGCGACCACCAGCAGCAGTCCGCAGGCGACGACGGGGCGGGAGCCGTGGCGGTCGGCGAGCCGGGCGGCACGCGGCGAGACAAGGAAGATCACCACGGCCAGGGGGGCCGTCCCCAGTCCGGCCAGCACGGCCGGGTAGTCCTTGACGTTCATCAGGTACTGGCCGTTGAGGTAGAACACCGAGTACATCGCGACGAACGAGACGACGATGCCGAGGGTGCCCGCGCGCATCCCGGGACGCAGGAACAGCCGGGGGTCCAACAGCGGCTCCTTCCGGCGGAGTTCGTAGCGGCAGAAGACCAACAGGAACAGCGCGCCGGTGGCGAAGGCCACCAGTACGGCGGGTGAGGTCCAGCCGAGCTCGGCTCCCTCGATGATGCCGAACAGCACACAGAACACCAGGACGACCAGGAGGAGAACCCCGCCCGTGTCGACGGTGTGGTGATGGCGTTCGACCCGGGGCAGGGACCTCGCGGCCGCCACGAGACCGAGCGCCGCCAGGGGGGCGGCGATCGCGAACAGGGCCTGCCAGTCGAAGAACTGCAGAACGGCACCGCCCACGACGTTGCCCGCCACGCCGCCGCCTCCGCTCAACGCGGTCCACTGCGCGACGGCGAGGCCACGCTTGTCGGCCGGATAGCAACTGATCATCAGCGGCAGGCTGTTGGGCAGGATCAGGGCGGCGCCGGCACCGGTCACCGCCCGTGCCGCGAGCAGGAGGGGCACGGTGGGGGCGACGGCGGAACCGAGGGACCCCACGATCATCAGGGCCAGGCCGACGAGCAGGGCTCCCTTGCGGCCGTAGCGGTCTCCCAGGGCGCCGCTGGGGATCAGCAGGCAGCCGAAGACGATGAGATAGCTGTCGACGATCCACAGGACCTGGGTCGGGGTCGGATGGAGCGCGCTGGTGGCCAGCCGGCCGACCGCCAGATTCACCCCGGCGCCCAGGCCGAACACCAGCATGACGCACATCCCGAGCGCGGCGGCGGCGGTGCGCGAGCCGGAACGGGCACCGCCCCGCGCGGCTGTGCGCCGCGCGGGGCCGGCCGACGAGGTGGCGGTCACGACACGACCCGTTCAGGGCGGCCGGTGTACGTGGAGAGTTCGAGGCCCTGCCCGTCGGTGATGCCGAGGGAGACATAGCCGTTGGCGGGATCGCGGATGTAGTCGAGATAGGGGCGGGCACCGGCGGCGAACTTCTCGGTGTCGTCCGCGTGCACCAACGCACCGGAGCGAAGCCGGGGTTCGGCGGCCCGGAGGACGTCGAGATAGAAATCCACCCAGCCGTCCAGATAGAGGAAATCGATCGGCGGGGAGAACGAGGACACCACGTCCACCGCCTCACCGGTGACGACTTCGGCGTATGCGTCGAGTCCGGCCGATTTCAGATTGTCCCGGGCCGCGGCGCACTTTCCGCCGTGCAGGTCCACCGTGCAGAGCTTTCCCGTGCCGTTGTCCCGCAGGGCCGCCGCGATATGGATGGCGGTGAATCCGTACGAGGTGCCGAACTCGAAGACGGTGCGCGGGCGTACGGCGCGGACACAGGTGTACAGCATCCGGCCGATGGCCGCCGGGGCCGCGTAGTAGCCGCCGGCACACGCCGACACGAGTTCCTCGGGGGTCCAGGGATCCTTGCGCTGCCTGATCTTCTCGAGCAGTTTCGGCTGCTCCGTCTCGTCCACCCGCCGTTGCTCGGACGCGATGTGGTCCAGTACGTCCCGTACCTTCGGGGAGAAAAGCGAGGAGGTCATTTCAGTACTTCCTTGGGTGGCTTCGTGGGTGGATTTTTGCTGCTTCTGAATGGCTTTTGGCGGGCTGCTCAGAGTTTTCATCGGGCAGGATTGACGGAGCACTCGGGGAGCCCGAGATTGGGAATCCGAAAAACCCTGGAGTTCGCTGTGATAAGCGGCTGGATCAGCAGATCGACGCCCGCGAGGAAACAGATCGTGCCGATTCCCAGGGGGCCGCCCATAAGGAATCCGAAGGCCATGAGAGAGGCCTCGATGATTCCTTTGGACGCCCAGAAAGGCCAACGCCATTTGCTGGTCATCGTGAGGGCGAGCAGATCGATGGCCCTGATGCCGAAGCCGCTCATGATGATGAGGGCCGAACCGTACGCGCACATCAGGACCGCGCACGCGAGTACTCCGGGAGAGGGAATCGGGAGGCCCCGAGCCGGATCGGACCAGCGGAGAAGGTCGATCAGGCTGCCGCAGAAGAAGAACGTGAACAAGGGGGACAGCAGGGGCCTCGTCCGGGTCCAGGCGGCCACCACGGCCAGGCAGATCGCGGCCACCGTGGCCTGGGAGACACCCACGGTGACGGGCACGTGCTCCAGCAGGCCGAGCGCGAACACGTCGAGGGGGTCGGTTCCCAGATCCGAGTGAATGAAGAGATAGGCGCCACCGGAGAAGACGAGGCAGCCCGCAAGATAGAGCAAGTGATTATTTCGCCGTTTGCGGTCAATGAGCATCGGCTCACCTCCGAGCTTCACTCTATTGATCCTCGATTAATTAATCCAGTGCGTTGTGTGCAACCTACACTTTCCCTGAAAGGAATTGGCGCTGACTGGGAACCTTCACAGATGACGCACAGTGAAATCGTAAGAATTTTAAGGCGCAACTTTCATTTGTGAGGTAACCCACGTTTGATGGCGCGATTGAGTCCGGCCCATATAATTATTGCGCAGCGCGTAATCGTTGCGAGTGGTGACCATTGCATGACAGGGGGAACACATGTCTCGCGTATCCCGTCCGGCACCAGAGGACTTAGCGCCGAGGCCGGCTTCGATGCTCACGCCACGCGAGTGCCAAGTCCTCAACGGCATCAAGGAGGGATACTCCAACCGGATGGTAGGCAGGGCGCTGGGAATTTCCGAGCGTACCGTGAAGGTGCATCTTCACTCGATCTTCATCAAGCTGGGTGCCGCTTCGCGTACCGAGGCAGTCATAGAGGGAATCAGGAGCGGTTGTATCAGCCTGCACTGACCGTTGGTATGTGAGTGGCCCCCGGCGCTCCCGCCGGGGGCCACTCACATACCAACGGTCGGTCAGGAGGTCCGGGGTGACGACTCGCGGGCGAGCGTGAGCACCAGCCGGGTCGTGGAGTCCACGAGCTCCTCGTCGATGGGCGCACCGAACACGAGCACCCGGTAGTACAGCGGGCCGAGCAGGAGATCCACGAGGTGGTCGAGGGTCCCCTCGTCGACGGTGATCTCCGCGTCGCGGGCGAGGAGTTCGCGCAGGCCGGCCATGTCGCGTTCGCGCTGTTCCCGCAGGAACCCCTCACGCAGTGATGTGGCCGTGTCGCTCTCCAACTGGGCGTGGCCGAGCAGTGCCTGCAGCACCTGGCCGGCCGGCTCCGCGAAGAAGTCTGCCACCCGCCGCAGATGGGACGCGAGGTTCTCCTCGACACCCGCGGCCTCGTCCGTCCGCCACTCCAGGGCCTCACGCGCGTCGTCGATGAGGGTGTCCAGGAGGATGTCGACCTTCGACTTCCACCAGCGGTAGATCGTCTGCTTGGCCACACCCGCGCGCTGGGCGATGCCCTCGATGGTCAGTCCGGCGAAACCCCGCTCGACGAGGAGGTCGTCCGCGGCGTGCAGCACCGCCAGCCGGACGCTCTCGCTGCGGCGTGGGCCGGTTCGGCTGATGACCGCGGTCTGTTCGCAGGCCGGTCGTGGCTTCCGCGTGGCGCTGATGGTCCCGTCAACCTTTCGAGTCGTGCGTTTCTGAGATTCTGGCACAGGGGCTCGCCGCGAACGGATGTGCGGCCGACCGGAATCAGGACGACTTCCCGCCGGTTCGCACCAGGCTGAGCAGTACACCGAGGCAGAGCGCGGCGACCACCGCGCTGAACGTCTCGCCGGCGGGGCGCAGGCTGGTCTCGCGGATCAGGACGCCCA
The DNA here is from genome assembly GCF_044764885.1 of Streptomyces sp. NPDC093591. Lineage (NCBI taxonomy): Bacteria > Bacillati > Actinomycetota > Actinomycetes > Kitasatosporales > Streptomycetaceae > Streptomyces > Streptomyces sp. NPDC093591. The sequence continues at coordinate 136,284 of NZ_JBIWIY010000010.1, read as the reverse complement.
CACCGATCGCGGGCACCGCGAGCATCGAGTACAGGATCGCGAAGAAGGTGGACACCGAGGCGCCGCGGTGCTGGGGAGCGCTGCGCGTGGTGATGCTGCCGATGCCATGGCCCACGGCGATGCCCGTCGCCAGGCCGTTGACGGCGGCGCCGATGAGCAGGGGTGCCAGGGTGCTGGTGGCCATCGACGTGGCGATCAGGCCGGCGGCGACGATCAGACCCACGCAGGACACGGGCAGGGCGGTGGCGGGCTTGAGGGTGCGGACCAGGAGCTGGCCGAAGGCGGTGCAGGCGAAGGCGATGAAGACCACGAGGCCGGTCAGCGCATGGCTGGACTCGTTCAGCACCGTGCCCAGGAACAGGCCGGTCACCGCAGTCAGCACGCCGAGCACCGCGAAGCCCGAACCCGCCGCCATGGCGGAGCGCAGGAAGTCCGACCGGATCTCGCTCGGTACGTGCAGCGGCTGGAACTGCAGCGAGAAGCCGGACCGGTGCGCGGAGCTCTCCCCGTTCACCATGACTCCGAGCGTGCCGATGGCGGCCAGGGCGAGCATGACGACCCAGGGGGTGCGCAGCGGGGAGGGGGCGACGTCGGCCAGGATGCCGGCCAGCAGCGTGCCGCACGCCAGGCCGCCCATGTTCGCGAACAGTGCGACGGTGGCGGGCTTCACCCGGGCGTCCGGCCCGAGTCGTTCGGCCAGGGAGGCGGTGGCGGCGCCGGTCACCAGGGCCGCCGAGAAGCCGGAGATGACGCGGGCCACGAGCATGGCTGCGACGTTCTGGGCGAGCAGGAAGACGACCGCGGCGCACACGGACAGCAACGTGGCCGCGATCAGTACCGGGCGGCGGCCCACCTGGTCCGAGAGCCGGCCGAAGGCCAGCAGTCCGAGGACGACGCCGAGTGCGTAGACGGCGAAGACCACGGTCACGGTGAAGGGCGTGAAGCCGAACTCCTCGCCGTAGAGCGGGTAGAGGGGGGTCGGCGCCGTGGTGCCCGCCATGGTGATCCATAAGGCGAAGGCGACGCTGAACGCGGCGAGACCGCCGCCCTTCACCTTCTCTGGCGCGCTGGTCCGGTCCATGGCGCGGACGGTCGGGTTCCCCACGGGTGTGGCCTCTCATGAGCGGTTGTGGACACAGGACGCACGATCAAAAGCGAGACTTACCGTTGCGTCTACTCAAGAAGATTAGACTAGTCGTCGCGTCTATTCAATGCGGTGTGCGGGCGGCTCGGCCGGCTCGGTCGGCCGTGAAGCGTGGAGAGGGGAGCGGCGGGCGCCGTCGTCGGGTCAGAGGACCTTCCGCTGGACGAGGATCGACAGCACGAGCGCGCCCGGCAGCAGGGGGACCCAGACCGTCAGGACGCGGTAGCCGATGACCGTGGCGGCGGCGAGGCCCATGGGTGCGCCGAAGGTGACCATCGTGAACACCAGCGCCGCGTCCACGGGGCCGATGCCGCCCGGCGCGGGCACCGCCCCGACCGCCGTGCTGGCGAGGAGGAGGGCGAGGGTCACCTGGGTCCAGGACAGCGGCAGGCCGAGCGCGAAGCCGACCGAGGCGATCACGCTCGCCTGGAGCAGCGGAGTGGCGGCGGCCCCACCCCAGAGGGCGAGCACGCGGGTGGGCATGGCGTGCAACCGGCGTACGTCGGTCAGTGCGGTGCGTACGAAGCCGACGAGGGGGCGGCGCAGGGGCCGTACGGCCGCCGCGACGATGCCCGCCGTGGCGAGGGCGGTCGCCACCCCCGCGGCCACCAGGAGCAACGTCCGCCCGTCCGGGACGAGTTCGCCCAGGTGCAGCAGCTCGGGGAAGGCCAGCAGGAAGCCGAGGAGCACCGCTGTTTTCGCGATCGGTTTGACCAGCGAGTACAGGGCGAGGGAGGCCGTGGCCCGGGCCAGGGGGATGCCGCGGCCCTGCAGGAAGCGCAGGGTGACGGCATGGGCGCCGAGACTCGCCGGCAGTACCTGGTTCGCGGCGCCGGCCGCGAACTGCGACGCGAGCAACAGGCCCGGCGGAAGCCGTTCCGGTACGGCCCCTTGGCGGACGCAGGCGGCGGCCACCCAGCCCATGCAGGTGAAGAAGAGACCGGCCAGCAGCCACCAGGGGTCGGCGGCGGCGAGCCGCGTGACTCCGTCCCGGAAGGCGCGCCAGTCGGCCGCCGCCCACACTCCGACCAGCACGAGCGGGAGCAGGGTCAGCGCATGACGGGCGAGGCTCGCGGGGGAGAAGGAGGAGCGGGCGCAGGTGGGGGGAGGCGCGATCGCGGGGGTGGCGGCGGACGGGGGCCGGGAGGGCTCAGTGGTCGTCGCGGACGGGACAGGGGAAGGTGCGGGAGCGGCGGGGAGCGGTCCGGGGAGACCACCGAGCGGGAGCAGGGACACGGCGCTGGTCGTCCTTCCACGTCACGCCCGCGCGGCACGGAGCGGACGGACACAGGGCGAGGCAGGAGGGGACGACGAAAACGTGCCCGCCCGGCGTGACATCCCGGTGTCCGGGACCCGAAGGATCGTCGGCCGGCGGGCGACACGACCGGCGTGTTCGCCGTGCCGCCGTGCCGCGGTGCTGCGCTGATCGGGCGCCGAAACGGCCTTGCGGGACCCCGGCCTGAACCTGCCCATGGACCCGAGACCCCGCCCGCACCTTGAATCAGCCATCCACCAACAGGTTGACTTTCGGCTGATCGAGCCAGAGCATTGCCGGGGTGAGCCACTTCGAGCACATATCGTCCAGGTCGAGCGCGCTCCCCGCCGATCTGGACGAAGCCGCCCACCGCTGTCTCGTCGCCGGGTTCGACGGGACCACGAGCGTGCCGGGCACGCTCAAGGAGCTCATCGACCGGGGCCTCGGCGGGGTCATCCTCTTCACCCGCAACATCCGCGACGCGCAGCAGGTGCGCCGCCTCACGGACGAGCTGCGGGCCATCCGCCCCGACCTCCTCGTCGCCATCGACAACGAGGGCGGCGGCATCGGCCACCTGGTGAGCGCCGGCGCCCCCGACGTACCCGGCTCCTACGCCCTCGGCGTCGCCGACGACCCGAACCTCACCGCCCGCTGCGCCGACGCGCTGGCCGGGCACCTGGCCACCCTCGGCATCACCGCCTCCTACGCCCCCGTGGCCGACCTCCAGCACCGGCCGGACAACCCGATCGTGCGCACCCGCTCCTTCGGCGCCGACCCCGAGCTCGCCGCCCGCCACCTGCGCGCCTGGATCACCGCCACCGAGGCGCGCGGCATAGCCTCCTGCGCCAAGCACTTCCCCGGCCACGGCGGCACCGTCACCGACAGCCACCACGGCATCGCGGTCGACCCGAGGCCGTACGACGAACTGCGCGCCGACCTCGAACCGTTCCGCGCGGCCGTCGCCGCGGGCGTGCCGATGCTGATGAGCGCCCATGTCGTCTTCCCGGCGCTGGACCCGGGCCGCCCCGCCACGCTCAGCCGCCGCATCCTGGGCGATCTGCTCCGCCACGACCTCGGCTTCGACGGCGTCCTCGTCAGCGATGCCCTGGAGATGAAGGCGATCGCCGACGCGTACGGCGAGGCGGCCGGCGCGCGCATCGCGCTCGCGGCGGGGGCGGACCAGGTCATAGTCGCCGTGGGGGACCTCGGTGTCACCCTGGCCTGCCGGGAAGCCGTGCTCGACGCGCTGCGCACCGGCGTGCTGGCCCGGGAGCGCGTCGAGGAGGCTGCGGGGCGGGTGCGGCGCCTCGCCGCGCGCTATGCGACCCCGCCCCTGGAGGTCGCCGGCTGGGACGCGGAGGCCGGCCTCACGGCCGCGCGCCGGGCCGTACGCGGCCGGGGCGTACCGCCCGCCGTGCGCGGGGCCCATGTCGTCGACCTCTTCCCGCCGCCGCACCCCGCCCTCAACTGGGGCGGCGAGGACCTGCTGACCGAGATGCGCTCCGCCGACCCCACGGCGACGGGCACCTCCGTCACCGGTGAACCGGCGGATCCGGCCGAGCTCGTCGACGGGATGCTGCGCTGCTGCAAAGACGCGCCCCTCGTCGTCGCCACCTGCGACGCCGCTCTGCATCCCTGGCAACTGTGCTTGCGGGACGCCCTGTTGGCCCGGCGGCCGGACGCGGTACGGGTGGACACGGGGCTGCCGGAGGGCGGCGCGCTGTGCTCGTACGGGCGCGGGCGGGCCAACCTGCGGGCGGTCGCCGAGGTGCTGGCGGGCGTCGCCGACGACTGAGGCGCGCCCGCCGGACGTACGCCGCTCAGGAGGGCCGTACGACCTCCTTGATCCCCCGGGCGGACAAGTACTCCGCGTCCTGCGCCCGCGCGGCCAGGAGCACCGCCGGGCGGACGCCTTCCGCCCGCATCCGCATCCACGCCTCGAAGAACGCGCCGCCCGGACCGGACACCGACCGCGTGCCCGGCGTGCAGTCCAGGACCAGGGCGGTGGCACGGGGCTGTGCGGGGTGGGGGTCCTCGCGCAGTTCGGTGAGGGTCTCGGTGAGCGCCTCGGCGATCGGCTTGGGGCGGCCGCAGGAGTCGAACAGGCCCAGGGTGTACTCCAGCTCCGGGAAGTCGGCCAGTGAGCGGTCCACGTCGTGCGAGCACCACCAGGTCACACCCCACAGCCCCGCGCACTCGGCCGCGTTCCGAACGGTCGCCCGCGCGAACTCGGCGGCGTCGGCGGCCGGGATATGCGGCTCGGGCGCGCCCGTCTCCTGAACCCAGACGGGGCGCGCGGGGTCGGTGGCGTACGCCTTGGCCAGTTCGGTGCCGTACTCGGCGAGATGCCGGACCTGCGGGGAGCGGGGGCCGTAGCGGCGGGCGCAGTCGCCGGAGAACACCCAGGGGTGGACGGTGGTCAGGTCGCCCTTGCGGGCCGAGGCCTCCGGGGTGAAGGGGTGGTCGTCGCCGTACCAGGCGGCGTCGTACGCGGAGTGCGTGACCAGGCCGCCCCCGTCGCCGAGCCCGTCCCGGGCGGCGGCCAGCAGGGTGTCGAGGTAGTGGTCGACCTCGTCGACCGTCACCGGGTTGTGCTCGACCAGGTTGTTGAGCTCGTTGCCGAGCTGGAGGCCGATGAGGTTCGGCCGGCCGGCGAGTGCGCGGCCGAGAGTGCGCAGGAGGGTGGCCTGGGCCTCGATGGCCTCCGGGTCCGTGAACACGTTGCGGTGGTGCCAGCTGCGGGTCCACTCCGGGTAGAAGTCGAAGCTCGACAGGTGGCCCTGGACGCCGTCCACCATGACGTCCAGACCGGCCTCGCCGGCCAGGTCGACCAGGTGTGCCAGCTGGTCCACGGCGGCGCTGCGGACGAGGGTGCGGTTGGGCTGGAGCAGCGGCCAGAGGTGGAAGACGCGGACGTGGTCGAGGCCGAGACCGGCGATCCGGTCCAGGTCCTCACGCGCGCGTGCCGGGTCGAAGTCGTGCCAGGAGTGGAACCAGCCGTGGCGGGGCGTGTAGTTGACGCCGAAGCGGAGCGGGTGGATGGGATCCTCCTCGGGTCGGGGCCTGCCCTCGGGCGGGGCCTGGCGCCTGTCCGGCTGTTGTCGGCTGTTGTCCGGCTCTGGTCGTGCTCTTCGTCCGGCTCTCGGTCGGGCTAGGTCGGGCTCTTGTCCATCGCGAATGTATCAACCACCATGGTCGCCGATGAATAGTGATTTGAACCAAGCTTCGGTCGGGCAGGCCCCGGCGTACGTCGTCGGCCTGGACGCCGGCGGCACCCGTACCCGCGCCGTCCTGGCACCCCTGCCAGCCGGCGCCCCCGAGGGCGAGGGCGTCGGCGGGCCGGGCAACGCCCTGACCGTCCCCGGTGCGCAGCTCACCGAGCATCTCGCCGAGGCCCTCGCGCACGCCGTGCCGGAAGAGCTGCGCGGCCGTGTCGTGGCCGTGGCGGGCGGGTTCGCGGGCGCGTCCCGGACCGCCCCGGACGAGCCGGGCCGGGTCAAGGCGCACGCCGCGCTCACCGTCGCGCTGAGCCGGCTGGGCATCGGCGCCGCCTCGGTCGAGGTGCACAGCGACATCGAGGCCGCGTTCGCCTCCGCGCCCGGCCACCCCGCCGACGGACTCGCCCTGGTGGCCGGCACCGGCGCGGTCGCGGCGCGTATCACCGCACGCGCGTGCACGACGACCGCCGGGGGCGACGGCTGGCTGCTCGGGGACGACGGCGGCGGCTTCTGGATCGGGCGCGAGGCGGTCCGGGTGGCGCTGCGCATGGCGGACGGCAGGGGCGGGCCGACGGCGCTGGCAGCCTCGGTCGGGCGGGCGCTGGGGGTGCCGCAGGACGTGCTGCCGGGCGGGACTCCTGGGCCGTACGACGCCGGGGCCTGGACTCGGGCGCGGCGGGAGGCGTACCGCATGCACCTGCTCCCCGCCGTGATGGACCGGCCGCCCGTCCAGTTGGCCCGGCTCGCCCCGCTCGTCACCGAGGCCGCCGCCCGGTACGAGGACGCCGTCGCCACCGGCATCCTCGAAACGGCCGCCGAGCACCTCACCGCCACCGTCCGCGCCCTCGAACCCAGGCCGGGCGAGCGGATCGTCGCGACCGGCGCCCTGCTCGGCCCGGACGGACCGCTGACCGCACCCCTCACCGCACGGCTGCACCCCCTCGGCCTCACCCTCGACTGGGTGGCCGACGGCTCCCGGGGTGCCGTCGCCCTCGCCCGACTGGGGTACGCCGGATGAGCGGGCTCGCCGCGCGGCGGCACCCCGCAGGACTCCCGCCGACCCCGCTGTACCGCGACCCCACCGCCCCCGTGGACGCCCGGGTCGGCGACCTTCTCGCCCGCATGACGCTGCGCGAGAAAGTGGGCCAGCTCAACCAGCGGATGTACGGCTGGAACGCCTACCGCCGCACCCCCGACGGCGGCTTCGAACTCACCGAGGCCCTGTACACCGAGACCGACCGCTTCGAGGGACTCGGCGCCCTGTACGGCCTCCAGCGCGCCGACGCCTGGTCCGGCGTCGACCACCCCGACGGGCCCGGCGCCGAGGACGGTGCGGCCCTCGCCGAGCTGGTGCAGCGGCATGTCGTCGAGCGCAGCCGGCTCGGCATACCGGCGCTGTTCGTCGAGGAGGTGCCGCACGGCCACATGGCGCTGGACGGCACGGTCCTGCCGGTCAATCTGGCCGTCGGCGCCACCTGGGACCCCGGGCTGTACGAACGCGCCGCCGCCCACGCCGCCGCCGAACTGCGGGCCCGCGGCGGCCATGTCGCCCTCGTCTCGGCCCTCGACATCGCCCGCGACCCGCGCTGGGGCCGCACCGAGGAGTGCTTCGGCGAGGACCCGTACCTGGCGGCCTGCTTCACGGAGGCCGTCGTACGCGGCATGCAGGGCGGGCCCGCCGAGTACTTCGCCGCCGACAAGGCCGCCGTCGTCCTCAAGCACTTCGCCGGACAGGGCGCCACCGTCGGCGGCCGCAACTCCGCCGAGTCCGAGCTCGGGTTCCGCGAACTGAACGAGATCCATCTGCCCGCCGCCCGCGCCGGTGTCCGGACCGGCGCCGCCGCCGTCATGGCCGCCTACAACGAGGTCGACGGGACGCCCTGCTCCGGAAACAAGGCCCTGCTCACCGAGCTGCTCAGGGGCCGCTGGGGTTTCGAGGGCCTCGTCATGGCCGACGGCCTCGCCGTGGACCGGCTGGCCCGTATCACCGGCGACAAGGTGTCCGCGGGCGCGCTCGCGCTGAACGCCGGTGTCGATCTGAGCCTGTGGGACGAGGGCTTCACCCACCTTCGGGAGGCGGTCGAGCGGGGGCTGGTGGCCGAGGAGGCTCTCGACACCGCCGTGGCCCGGGTCCTGCGGCTGAAGTTCCGGCTGGGGCTGTTCGACCGGCAGGGCGCGCCGCCGCCCTTCCCGGCCGGGGGCAGGGAGGTGAGCACGCGCGTCGCCCGGGGGGCGGTCACCCTCCTCCACAACGACGGCGGCGTGCTGCCCATACCGGCGGCCGTCTCCCGTATCGCCGTCCTCGGACCCCACTCCGCCACCGTCGCCCACCAGTCGGGCGACTACACCGCCCCACAGCGCCCCGGCACGGGGACGAGTGTGCTCGACGGACTCCGGCGCCTCGCCCCGCCCGGGGTCGGCATCCGGCACGCCCGGGGCTGCGCGCTCACGGGCGACGACCTCACCGGCATCCCCGAGGCGGTCGCCGCGGCCGCCGCCTGCGACCTGGCGGTGCTCGTGCTGGGCGGATCCAGCGCCCGTACGCCCGACACGGAGTTCGACGCCAACGGGGCCGCGCGGACCGCCGTTTCGCACATGACCTGCGGCGAGGGCGCCGACCTGGCCGGACTGCGGCTCGGCAGGGCCCAGCACGCCCTGCTGGACGCCGTCACCGCGACCGGCACGCCGACGGCGGTCGTCCTGATCCAGGGCCGCCCGCACGCCGTACCCGAGGCCGCGGACCGCGCGGGCGCGCTGCTCACCGCCTGGTACCCGGGCCCCTGGGGCGGCGAGGCCATCGCCGAGGTCCTCCTCGGGCACACCGAGCCGACCGGCCGCCTCCCCGTCTCCGTCCCCCGCTCGGCGGACCGGCTCCCGGTGTACTACAACCACAAGGAGACGGAGTACGGCGGCTATGTCGACGGCAGCGCCGAGCCGCTGTACGGATTCGGGCACGGGCTGTCGTACACGAGCTTCACCTACGGACCGCCGCGGCTGGACGGGGACACCGTCCGCGTCGACGTCACCAACACCGGGCAGCGGTACGGCCGTACGGTCGCGCAGCTGTACATCCGGCGGCTGCGGACCCCCGTCTGGCCCCGCGCCCTCGAACTGAGGGGGTTCCGGGCCGTCGAGCTCGCGCCGGGCGAGACCCGCACGGTTGTCTTCCCCCGGCCCGCCACCGACGCCGGGACCACGGTGGAGGCCCGCGTCGCCGAGTCGGCGCGGGCCGCACTGACCGCCGTACCGACTCAGAGCTTCACGGCACCGGACGAGACGCCCTTGTAGAACCACCGCTGCGTGATCACGAACAGCACCAGCACCGGGATCACCGAGATCACCGACCCCGCCATCACCAGCCGCTGGTCGTACCCGAACGACGACGTCTGCAGCCGGGCCAGACCCAGCGTCAGCGTGAAGTGCTCCTCGGAGCGCAGCACGATCAGCGGCCAGAGGAAGTCGTCCCAGGCGCTGATGAAGGTGTTGATGGTGACGACCAGGATCGCGCCGTACGCGGACGGGAGATAGAGATACCGGAATCGCTTCCACTCACCCGCCCCGTCCAGCATCGCCGCGTCCTCGATCTCGCGCGGGACGGCGAGGAACGCGGCCCGCATGATCAGGACGTTGATCGCGGCGACGAAGCCGGGCAGCCAGACGCCGACGAGGTGGTCGACCAGGCCCATGTCCCGGATGCTCAGGAACAGCGACACCATGATCGACTCGAAGGGGAACATCATGGACGCCATCAGCAGCACCCAGACCAGCCCCCGGCCCTTCCAGCCGGGCTTGGAGAGCATGTAGCCGGCCATGGTGGAGAAGACGAGCTGGCTGGCGATCGAGATGACCGCGACGAACAGGCTGTTCCTGATGTACGTCCACACCGGGACCTGGTCGAAGACCTGCTCGTAGGCGCGCAGCGTCGGGTGGTGCGGGATCAGGGAGGCGCCCGCGCCGAAGACGTCCTCGCCGGCGCCCTTGAGCGACGACAGCACCTGCCAGACCAGAGGGCCGACCGTGATGAACAGGACGAACACCAACAGCAGGTAGCGCAGGGCGAGTTCGCGGGGGCGGCCGTAGTCGCGCCAGCGGGGCATCAGGCGGCGGCGCCTGGACTCGAGCGGCGCGGTCGCCGTGCCCTCGGGAGCGGCGGTCGTCATGCCTCGTCCTCCTTCGTCAGCCGCTGGGCGAGCAGCGTGAGGCCCAGGGTGAGTGCGAACAGGGCGACGCTGACCGCCGCGCCGTAGCCGGCGTTGCCGGTGAGCGGGTCGAGGCCGACGTCCCGGATGTAGAAGGGGAGCGTGCGGTCGGCGCCGCCGGGGCCGCCGGTGGCGCCGCCGAGCATGTAGATCTCGGTGAAGACGCGGAGCGAGCCGATGCCCGTCAGGGTGCCGACCAGCATCATCGACGTGCGTACGCCGGGCACCGTGACGTGCCAGAAGCGGCGGACCGCGCCGGCGCCGTCCACGGCGGCCGCCTCGTGCAGTTCTCTCGGCACGTTCCCGAGCGCGGCCAGGTAGAAGATCATGTACCAGCCGAGGCCCTTCCACAGTGTCAGGCCCATCGCCGACAGCAGGATCAGCCAGGAGTCGGACAGGAACGGGATGGCCTCGCGGATGAGATGCGCCTTCTGCAGCCAGGTGTTGACCAGGCCCTGGTCGCTCAGCAGCCACTGCCAGCTCAGGCCCACGACCACACTGGAGGCGAGGACGGGGGTGTAGAAGGCGGAGCGGAAGAAGCCGATGCCCGGGAGGTTCTTCTCGACCAGGATGGCGAGCAGCAGCGGCAGCAGCACCATCAGCGGGACCACGATCAGCGCGTACAGCAGGCTGTTGCGGGTGGCCAGCCAGAAGTCGGAGTCGGACAGCATCCGCTTGTAGTTGTCCAGGCCGACCAGCTCGTACGCGCCGCCCAGCGGCTTGGCGTCGGTGAAGGACACCAGGATCGTGTTGAGGAACGGGAACACCCCGAACGCGGTCGTGCCGACGATCGCCGGGAGCATCCACAGCCAGGGCAGCCACCAGCGGCGGTAGAGCGCCGCGCCCCCGGCGTCCGCCGTCGGGCCGGGCGTGACGGCACGCAGGACGCGGCGCAGCGACCCCGGCGGGGACGGCGGGGGAAGAGCGCCGGGGCGCGGGGCGCCCGCCCCCGGGGGAGCGGGAACGGGCGCCTTGTCCGGTGCGGTGCGCTGAGTCATCGTCAGCCGGCCTGCTCGATCAGCGCGTTGGCCTTGGACTGGGCCTCGTCGAGGGCGTCCTGCGCGCTCTTCTTGCCCTGCATGGCCAGCTGGATCTGGGCCGAGATGGCGTTCAGCTCGCCCGGTGTGAGGGCGATCTCGTCGGCCGTGGCGGTCTGCCGGTCACTCGCGACGATCTTGCGGGCCTCGGCGAACGGGTCGGTGCCCTCGACCTGCTGGAAGAACGGGTCCTTCAGCGACTCGGTCGTGGAGGGGAAGATGACGACGTTCGGGTCCTTCGCCCACTCCAGTTGATTCTTCGCGTTGGTCAGGAACCGCGCGAAGGCCAGCGCGGTCACCGCGTTCTTGCTGGTGGACGCCACGCCGATGTACTGCGGGGCGCCGACGGTGTGGCCGAGGTCGTCCAGCGGGTAGCGGGCGACGCCGGTCTTCTTGTAGACGCTCGGGTTGTTCTGCTGGATGAAGCGCAGGAAGTTGGGGTTGGTCGGGCCGTAGGCCAGTTTGCCCTGGCCGTAGACGTTGGCCGGGTCCTGGGTGGAGGAGAGGGAGTCCTTCGGCATCGCCCCCGCCTTGTAGAGCTTGGTCATGCCCTCGACCCACCGCACCGTCTTCGGGTCGTCGGCGAAGGTGAACTTCTTGCCGTCCGCCGAGAGGACCTCGATGCCCATCTGCTGCCAGTCGGCGGGGATGCGCAGCTGCGGGTTGGCGAGGAAGGCGAAGTACTTGCCGTCGGAGGCCTTGGCTATCTTCTCGGCGTCGGAGAACAGACCGAGTATGGACGTCGGAGGTTTGGCCGGGTCCAGGCCCGCTTTCTGCAGCAGGTCGTCGTTGAAGGTCTGCACGATGCCGCCGGAGTACCAAGGGAGCACGCTGTGCACCTCGGTGCCGTCGGCCGCGGCGTAGGTGCTCGACTTCCACATCGACTCGGTGAACGGCTTGCCGGCGTCCGGCGCCTTCTCGTCGAGGTTGAGCAGGTAGCCGTTCTTGGTCAGCGCCACCGCCGTGTTGACGTTGATGTTCACCACGTCCGGCAGGGTGCAGCCCTGGGCGTCGGCGACCAGGCGCTGGGTGAAGGTGGCGTCCCCGGGGTCGTCGATCCACTTGACCTTCGTGCCCGGGTGCTCCTTCTCGAAGGCGTCGATGACGCCGTTGAAGTAGTCGCCGAAGTCTTTCTTCAGATTGGTCGTCTGGAAGGTGATGTCGCCCTTGACGTCCCCGGAGAGCGCGCCGGACCCGACGTTCGCCTTGTCCACCTTGCAGCCGCCGGCCGTGGCCTCGCCGTCGTCGGAGCCGCCGGAGAGGCCGCAGCCGGCGGCCGCGAGTGCCAGGGCGAGGAAACATGCCAGGGATCCGGGAAGTCTGCTTGCGCGCATGGGTGCCCTCCTGCGGCCGACCTAGACGGCGGGGTTTCGCTGGTTCAAATCACCAACTTGGACGCTGATTGATGAAAAGGTGGACCAGAATTCATCGGAGGTCAATGGGTTGCCGGGTTGCTTTTACGTTCCGGTCGGTCAGTGGCGGTGCTCGTGGTCCGGGTGGGAGGGGTCGCCCGGGTGCTCGTGGCCCGGTGCGTACTCCACGCCGGTGCGCGCCTGGTCCAGCCAGTCGAAGAAGGCCCGCCGGCCGGCCGCCCGGCGCAGTTCGCGTTCGATGCCGTCGCGGGCGTGCTCGTACGGCACGACGTCCGCCGCCTCCTGGAAGGGGTCGGCGCCGAGCCTGAGCGCCTCGGGGGTGAGGAAGCGGTCGCGGTTGCGGTCGTAGTAGTCGCGTACGGCCGTTTCCGGGACGTCCTGTTCCGCCTCCAGTTCGGCGAGCAGCAGACGGGCGGCGGGGGAGTGGGTCAACGCCGCCGCGACGATGCTGCCGAGGTCGGCGACGTCCGACTCGGCCACGGTGAGCAGGAGGGAGGGGGACACCTCGTCCGGTGGGTCCAGCCCTCGGTCGGCGCAGGCGCGCCGGGCGAGTTCGTCGGTCACCACCACCTGGGTCGCCCAGCGCCGCCGCTGCCGTTCGGCACGCGCGAGAGCCTCGGGACGGGTCTCGCGATCACGGGGTGGCACGGTTTCCAGGAAGGCGTCCACGCGGACCTTCGGGACCGCTTCGCCCTGTACGACAGCGGCGTGTTCCGTCACGGTGTCACCTCCAGCTCGACCGCCTCCGTATAGGCGACACAGCCGTGCCAGCCGACCTTGACCATGAGCCAGTACGACCCCGGCGGCACCGCCCCGCCGTCCACCTCGATCGCGCACTCCAGCCGCTCCCCGCCGGCCACGGTGAAGCCCTGGCAGCCCGGTGTCACAGCCGCCCAGGTCCCCCACGAGGAGACCGCCCACAGCGTGCCGCTGACCGGCCCCCGGGTCGGGTTGCGCAGGGTCACCGGGACCCGGGTCCGGTCACCCCGGCGTACGCTCACCCGCTCAACTCCCAGCTCGGTCAGGATCGTTGGGCCCCTGTGCCCGTCCGGCACGTCCAGCGCCACGACGTCCTCGTACGTCTGCCCGCCGTACGACAGCCGGGCGGCGAGCCAGTGCCGGCCCGGCTCCGCGGTGGGCGGTGGTGTGACCGTGACCTCGGCGATCGTGAACCCGCCGGGGCCCAGGGCATACGGGAGTTCGGCCGGCTCGATGGACCAGCCGGGCGGGGCGTGCAGGCTCGCCGTGCCGGACACCGGCGCGTCGGTCAGCTCCGAGCTCACCCGGACCGTCGCCGTGACCGGACCGTCGGCGACGGTGAGGGTGGTCGGGGAGACGTACACCGCGACCGGCATGTTGCCGCGTGGGGCGGGGCCGGAGTTGTGCAGCCAGTAACGGGTGGGGACGGGCTGGGCCGGTTCGTGGGCGGCGATGCCGGGACCGGAGGAGCTCTCCGCGTCGGCGGTGGCGAGGAGGGTGGCAACTTCGAAACCGGTCAGGCCGACCGGGAGCGCCCCCTGATCGTCGGGCGTCAGCGGCTCACCTCGCCGCTCCAGGACATCCGCCCGCGCACCCTCCGTCCACCCTTGCGGCCCGCGCACCCGCGCCCGCACCGGCCGCCCGTTCACCTCGTGCACCCGTACGACGACCCCGCGCCCCGGATCGGCCGCCGCCACGCTGCCCCGCGCGAGCGGCGACCCGGCCGCCTTGAGCGCGTCGAGCAGCACCTCCCCGGCCGGTTCGAGCCCCAGCAGTACGGCCTTCCTGGGGAGCGCCGCATCCTCGGCGGCCGTCCGCCGTACCCGCCCCGTCAGCGGATGGTTGAACGCATGTCCGGCCTGGGGCAGCCGCAGCTCCCGCCAGTCGCCCGGACCCGCGACGACGGCGTACTCGAACGTGTGGGACCAGCGCTGGAGCTGGAAGGCGGATCCGTCGGGGGCGGTGCGACGAGGCGGGTCGACCCAGATGCCCGAGGGCCAGCCGGTGCAGGAGCGCATCAGCGACATGTAGAGGTCGCCCGACGACGTCACCACACAGCCCGGCGTCCCCCGGTTCAGGACCGCGAAGCTGCGGCCGTCCCACGCGTCCCCCGGTGGCAGGGCCTCCCCGCCGCCCGCCGCCGTGGCCCGCAGGACCGCGTCGTCCAGGTCGGCGACGAGCGCGTCCACGGCCTTGGCGTCGTCCTCGGGGCGGGCGCCCGCCACCACGAGCAGCGGCAGCCGCTCCAGGTCGCGCAGGTCGGCGCCGGGCACCCACTCCTCCCGCAGTGAGGCGCGCGGTGCGACCCAGACGGCGGCCACGCCCTGCTCGGCGAGCTGCCGGCGCAGTTCGCGCCCGGCCGCCGGGTCCCAGCCGAGGGCCTCGGCGACCACGGAGTTGCGCTCGGGCGCGCCGACCGCGATCCGGATGTCGGGCAGGTTGGAGTCCACTTCCAGGTCGCCGTAGCGCGGGCCCCCGGCGATCGTCGAGGTCGCCGTCACGCCCACGCGCACCAGGGCCGCCGCGAGCGCGGAGCCCAGTTCACCGGCGTCGTCCCAGGAGGAGTACACCAACTCGGCGACCCCGATGGACCGTTCGCCGAGGGGGCGGCCGGAGTCGTCGGCCACCGCGACCCGCGCGGTGGACCCCAGCCCGAACCACGTGTTGGCCGGGTTGTCCAGCGTCCACGGGAACCGCTCGCTGTCCACCTCCACGAACCCGAACCCGCGCCCGATCACCGCGTCGGCCACCTCGTGCACCGGCAGCCCGCCCCGCACGTCGGACGGCCAGCGGACCCGGATGAGGCGGTCGGCGCCGTCGTAGCCGTCCAGCGTGGTCGTCAGGTCGAGGCGGTCGACGCCCTTCCAGAGGGTCAGTCGCTGGGTGTAGCGGAACAGGCCCAGGTCGGCGCGGACGGTGATCCGCGATCCGGCGGGGGAGTGATCGACATCGATGTCGGCCGTGACGTCCCGGCTGCGGGCGGCCGTGGTGCCGGTCGGGGTGAGGTGCCAGGGACCCTCGCCGAAGCGCGGATGCCGGGCGTACTCCTCCTGTACGACCAGCTCGTTGCCGATGTCGCCGGGGCGCAGCAGCTCCCGGCCGGCCTCCGCGAGTGCCCGCAGGCTGCTCACGGCGCCTCCGCGCGCGGGATCGACCGTCACCTCGTAGAACTCGTTGCGGATGCTGGTGCCCTCGCCGCGCGTCCACTCGGGGACGGTCCCCTCGGCGAGGGGGAGCGCCTTGAGGCCCATGCCGGGCACCTGCGGTACGACGACGCGGAGTTCGCCGTCCTCCCGTACGGCGGGCAGGGGCAGGCCGGTGTCGTCCAGCGGGACGAGTCCGGGGTCGTCGACCTCCAGTACGTCCCGGCGCTCCCAGGTCGCCGCGTTGAAGACGACCAAGTCCGGTGTCCCGCCGGGTAGTTGGGCGACCTTGCCCGCAAGGGCGTCGGTCGCGTCGGCGTGCACGGTCTCGGCGAGGTCGTACAGCTCCCGCCATCCGGTGAGCAGGTCGATGTAGACCTGGTCGGACTCCGAGCCGGTGATGGCGTCGTGGTGGGCGCCGTAGATCAGCTGCCGCCACGCCTTGTCGAGCGCCGCGTCCGGATACGGGTGCCCGGTCACCAGCGAGGCGAGCGTCGCCCAGGCCTCCGCGTCGGCGAGCAGCGTCTCGCCGTACCGCTGGGCCTGCTTGGTGTCGATGTAGGAGACGTCCTTGCCGGTGTAGATGGGGTTCATGTCGCGCGTCTGCGGGGACGCTTTGCGGCCCTCCGACTCCAGCTCCGCGCGTACGGCGGCGAAGAAGTCCCTCGGGATGCCGCTGATGAAGCGCGGCCAGACGTAGCGGGCGTTCCAGTCCCGGTGGATGTCCATCACCCAGCGGCACGGCGGCGCGTAGTCACCGCCGACCGGGAGGAGGACGTTGCGGGTGAGCGCGACCTGCTTGAGCCCCTTGAAGAGCTTGAGCGCGGCCGCCTCCGCCTCCGGCAGGGTGGGCGCGTTGTCGATCGCCCAGCCGGCGCCGTAGTGGTTGACCATGTAGGCCGTCAGCAGGCCGCGCCCGGACGGGGCGATCCAGCTGAACTCCGCCGGGAACTGCATCCGCTGCGGATCCCGCGGCTCCTCGCCGAAGACGGAGAGGGTCGGCCCCCACTGGTGGAAGGGGCCGCGCGCCCACGAGCTGGAGCTGACCCCCGCGTCCGCCATCAGCCCCGGGAACTGCGGGTCGTGCCCGAATGCGTCCAGCTGCCAGGCCGTCTCCGGCGACGCCCCGATGATCCCGCGCTGGAAGCCGTCGCCGTACAGGGCGTTGCGTACGGTCGCCTCGGCGCCGGTGAGGTTGGTGTTCGGCTCGTTGTAGGTGCCGCCCATGATCTCGACGCGGCCGGTGCGGATCAGCTGGCGCAGGAAGGCGCGCTCCTCCGGGAAGGCGTCCCAGTACGGCTTGAGGTAGTCGACCTCCGCGAGCACGAAGGTGTACGCCGGGTCGCGCCGCGCCAGATCGCAGTGGGCGCGGACGAGGCTCATGCCGGACTGGCCGCGTGAGTCGAAGGTGCGGGCGGGCAGGCCGGTGGTGGCAGGGTCGTCGGCGACGTCCCAGGTCTCGGTGTAGGCGCCCTGGGTGTTCCACCAGACGGGGTCGTAGTGGAAGTGGCTGACCATGAACATGGTCCAGCCGGGTTCGGCGGCCGTGAACGCGGCGGAGTGCCCCACGCGGCGGGCCGGGTCCTCGGCGTCCTCGGCCGTGACCCTGATGTGCGTACGGTCGCCCGGGGCCAGGTCGGTCGTCACCGGTATCTCGGCCCGTACGGTGCCGTCGTCCGCCGCGGTCGCCTCGGCAGTGCCGTGGACCCCCGGCCCCTCGGCGGTGAGGCGGACCCTCCGGCCGGGGATGTGCCCGATCTCGACGGCCAGTATCTGCTGCGGGTGGTCCTCGGTGCCGACGAAGAGCTCGGTCGACTCGACAGAGATGACGCGCATGGGGCTCCTACGAGTGCTCGTGGGGAGCCCCATCCTGGCACCGAGAGGTTGGTTCAAACAACCATGTGGATGTCTCTTCGGTGGTTCATCCATGCAGTCCCGGACGGTCCGGACGGGCTCAGCGCGCCCGGCGCGACTTCACCGCGTGCTGCGGGGTGATGTGGTCGGTCAACGCCAGCGAGGCGCTCGCGCGCTGGTAGGTGAGCTGGGCGACCCGGACGTACAGGCAGTCGACGAGCATCAGGACGGAGTGGCGGCTGCTGATGCTCTCGGCGCGGAAGCTGGTCTCCGAGGACGACGAGATGAGCCGGATGTCGGCGGCCCTGGAGAGCGGCGAGCGCGGGTCGGTGGTGAGGGCGACGGTGGTGGCGCCGCGCTCCTTGGCCATCTCGAACGGTTCGAGGGTCTCGCGGGTCGCCCCGGAGTGGGAGATGCCGATCGCCACGTCCGCCGGGGTGAGCAGGGCCGCGGAGGTGGCCGCCGCGTGCACCTCGGTCCAGCCGCGGACCGAGCAGCCGATGCGGAACAGCCGTGTCTCCGTCTCCTGCGTCACGGCGCCGCTGCCGCCGACGCCGTAGACGTCGATGCGCCGGGCGCGGGCCAGGGCCTGGGCCGCGCGTTCGAGCGCGTCGAGGTCGATCCGGTCGATGGTCTGCTGGATGGCCCGCAGGTCCGCGGTGCCGACGACCTGCACCACCCGTTCCAGGCTGTCGTCGGGGGAGATGTCGGGCCCGATCTCGGCGGTGCCCCAGTCAGAGACCTCGCCGCGGCCGCGCTCCTGGGCCAGCTCGATCAGCAGATGCTGGTAGGAGTCGAGGCCGATGGCCCGGCAGAAGCGGGTCACCGTCGCCTGGGAGGTGCCGGTGCGGCGGCCCAGCTCGGCGGCCGAGCAGTGGGTGACGGCGGCCGGATCCTCCAGGATCAGCTCGCCGACCTTCCGCAGGGAGCCGGCCAGCCGGGGCAGCTCGGTGCGGATCAGTGTGGTGACGTCCGTCGGGGGCATGGGGAGAAGGTACCAGCCACCGTTTGCTCCGCAGGTTGAATACCAGGACCGAGGGCGGGGATGGGGCGCCTCCGGCTCCTTGCCTGTGCGCTCATTGCTCCCGCCGTCCGGTGTGTGATTTATTGATTCACCGATAGAGTCGTATGGGGTGGTTCAATCCACCCGTGGGGAGTGACGCGTGTCCGACGAGTCCCTGAGCGCCCGGCGCTTCGCACGCGAGAGCATGGCCGTCCTCGACCGCATCGCCGATTCCGCCCGCGACGACGTGGTGCGTGCCGCCCGGCTGATCGCCGACTGCGTGCGCGCGGACGGCGTGATCCAGGCCTTCGGCACCGGCCACTCGCAGGCCGTCGTCCTCGAACTCGCCGGACGCGCGGGCGGGCTGGTGCCGACGAACCGGCTGAGCATCGCCGACCTCGTCCTGTACGGCGGTGACTCGCCGAGCGTCCTCGACGACCCGCTTCTGGAACGTCGGGCCGGGGTGGCGGACCGGATCTACGACCTTGCCGCACCGCACCCCCAGGACCTCTTCGTCGTGATCTCCAACTCCGGCGTCAACAACGTCATCGTGGAGATGGCCCTGCGGGCCAAGGAGCGCGGCCACCGCGTCCTCGCCCTCACCTCCCTCACCCACACCCGCGCCGTCCCCGCCGGCCACCCCAGCGGCAGGAAGCTCGCCGACCTCGCCGACGTCGTCCTCGACAACGCGGCCCCGCGCGGCGACGCGCTGCTGGAGCTCCCGGGCGGCGGCGCGGTGTGCGCCCTGTCCACGCTGACCGGCGTGATGCTCGTCCAGATGGCCGTGGCCGAGGCCTCCTCCCAGCTCCTGGCCGCCGGGGAGCGCCCGCCGGTGTACGTCTCGGCCAACGTGCCGGGCGGCTTCGAGGGCAACCTGGAGCTGGAGAGGCGGTACGCCGGACGGATCCGGCGCACCGCGAGCTGAGCCGCCGGGCACGGGTGCGGGGCGCGGCTCGAGCCGGCGACATCGACACGAGACGTACGCGGCCGCCGCGGAGGGCGCACACTGGAAGAGTGCTGTCGGTGCTCAAGGGGGTGTCGGCATGGCTGCGTCGGAGTGCACGAGGGTGCGGCTGTGGCGGTGGCGGCGCAGTCCGCTGCGGCGGCGCAGTGACGTCATCGAGGCCTGGGTCGTGCTGTGCGGATGGGTGCTCGCGCTGGTCGGGGCCCTGTTCGTGGGACTGGCGGCGGCGGACGCGGTCGTGCAGTCGGCGCAGGCGCACCGGGACGAGAGCCGTAGGGTGACGGCCGTACTCGTGAAGGACGCCGAGGATCCGGCGCCCTCGCGGGTCACCACCGACCATCTGGTGTGGGCCACCGTCCGCTGGTCCGAACCGGACGGCTCGACCCGCACGGACGAGGCACGAGTACCGCCGAAGGCACAGGCGGGCAGCAAGGTCGAGGTGTGGACCGACCGCAACGGCGCCATCGCCAACGAGCCGCTGTCCGAGAGCGAGCTGGTCCTGCACTCGATCGCCGGAGGCGTCCTGGCCGGAGCGGGCACCGCCGGCCTCGTGCTGGGGTCCACCTGGGTGGTACGGCTGCTGCTGGAGCGGCGACGGCTGGCGGAGTGGGCCGCGGAGTGGGAGCGGATGGACACGCCGTGGGGGTGGAAGACGGGCTGATCCCGCGTCGCACGTCGGGTCACAGCGCCCCGGAGGGCCTCCGGGGCGCTGCTGCCGTCACTTGACGTCCGCGCTCGGCAGTGCCGACGGCGACGCGGTGTTCAGGTCCTCGAGCCCCTTGGGGATGGCGAGCGTGAGGACCGGGGCGCCCGGCTGGGGCGCCGGCGGGGTGAGCTGGTCCTTGGGGAGCTTCGGCGGGGTGGTCTGCTGGAAGTTGTTCGCGTCGAAGTTCACCATGCCGGTCTTCTCCAGGACCGTCATGTGGTCGAGCACGGTGTCGTTGGCCAGGTCGGCCAGCTGACGGACCATGGTGTTCTGCGTGGTGCCCCGGATCTTCGCGATGACCGGGAAGATCTGCCCGTGGGTCACCCGCATGATGGCGACACCGGTGGCGTCGAACTCCTTGCCCGTCTTGGAGTCCACGGTCGCCACGAACTGCTGCTGCTGCGGGCTGGCCTGGTTGGGCAGCGTGATGTTCAGCTCGGACGCGATCTTGCGACAGGCGAGGTCGAGCCGGGCGTGTCCGACGACCAGGTGCTCGCCGGCCTCCTTCATCTCCGGGGTCGTGCCCCGCTCCATGGCCATCAAGCCCAGGGGGTGCTCCCACAGGCCTGCCGCGCGGACCTTGACCACGAAGTCGCGGTCGGCCTCGGTCAGCGGCCCATACTGCGTGTTGGCGATGACGCGGTCCTGACTGGCGGACGTGGTCTCCACGCCCAGCATGGCGGGGTAGGCGAGGGCGGAGAGGGTCAGAACGAGGGCGCCTCCCACGAAGACGGTTCCTACCATGCGGCGCGAGATGGGCATCGTGCCTAGCCTCCTGAGGTGAGCTGCTCGGTCCCCAGGAGGTACGTAGGGCGAGCGAGAAACAATCACCGCCGCAGGCAAAAAATTGGGGCCCGCTGTGCGTCGTGCGTCACATTCGGGGTGGCGGCGCGGCTGGTGCCCACGCGGCGGAGTCGCCACTCAAGAGATCCGTTGTGATGCACGTCACAAAAGGACTAGGGTGATTACGCCTGGAGAAGCCGACGGGGCCGCGGGTCGAGCGGCGGCGCGTGGCCGGGCCGGCTTCGGGTGAGGGAAGTGATCCCTTTGTCCGTCGCCTGGGACGACATCGGCGGACTCGTCGATGCCCACGAACGTTTCCTCGCCGGCTCACTGGTCGAGTCGGACGTCCGGGACTCCGTGCTCGATTCCTGGAAGCGCTGCCGCTCCGTCGGGCTCGAGCCGCACCGGCTGCTGGTCCGCTACACCGCGGACGTGGCGCTGGACGACCGCTTGCTGCGCGCCGCCGACCCGGTTCTCAAGGGCCTGGCCGCCTCGCTCGTCGACGTGGGGATGACCATCGCCGTGTGCGACGGGCAGGGCCGGATGGTCCAGCGGCTCGGCGGTGGCCGGCAGCTGTGCGAGCGTCTCGACGAGGTGCAGTTCGCGCCCGGGTTCGACGCCTCCGAGGCGGCCGTGGGCACCAACGGCGTCGGCACCGCCCTCGCCGAGCGCGGCCCGGTCTATGTCGCCGGCCGGGAGCACTTCGCCGACTGCCTGCAGCCCTTCGCCTGTGCGGGCGCGCCCGTCCGGGACCCGCTCAGCGGGCGCATCGAGGCCGTCCTCGACCTCACCTGCCTGCGCGACCAGGGCGACCCGGCCATGGTGCGTCTGGTCCGCGACGCCGCCCGGGACATCGAGGGCCGGCTGCTGGAACAGGCCTCCCAGCGCGAACGCGCCCTCCTCGCCGCGTACCGGCGCGCCGACGGCCACGCCCGTGGCTGGCCGAGGCAGCCCGAGGAACTGAGGTACGGCGACGCCGCCGATGCTCTCGGCCGGATCGACTTGGCGGTGCTGCGGGAGAGGGCCGAGGAACTCATCGCCTCACCGCAGCGCACCTTCGCCGAGGTCACCCTGCCCAGCGGCCGCACCGCCACCCTGTTGCGCCGGCAGGTCCAGGGAGCGGCGGGGGAGACCGGCGTCGCCGTCGAGGCCCGCGTCCTCGACGGCCCGCGGCTGCGTCACGTCCGCGCGGCGCCGTCGGTCGCGCAGGCGCCGGCCGCGTCGGCCGTACAGACCACGCTCGGACCGGCAGCCCAGGCCGTCCAGGCGTTCCACGCAGTGCCGGTCGCGCCGGTCGCACCGCCCACGTCCGACGGGCCCGCCCCCTCCCGGCCCCAGAACGGGCCGGAGTCCACCAAGGTGCTGCCGGGGTCGGCCTCCGCACCGCCCGCCACGACGCGCACCGTCCTCCCTCTCCCCGCCGGACAGCCTCCGCGCGCCCCCACGGTCGTACCCACGCCGCAACCGCCCACCCCGCCCGGACCGGACGGCGAGAGCGACGGCGGCGGCGCCGAAGGGTGGCTGCTTCTCGTCGGGGAGCCCGGCGTCGGCCGGCTGGCCGTGCTGGCGCGGCGGCGGCTGGAGCTGTTGCACGACGCGAGCGTGCGGATCGGCACCACCCTGGATGTCACCCGCACCGCGGAGGAACTCGCCGAGGTGACCGTCCCCCGGTTCGCCGACTTCGTCGCCGTGGACCTTCCGGACTCCGTGCTGCGCGGCGAGGAACCGGAAGCCCTCGGCGGCGCCACCGCGCTGCGCCGGGTGGCCATCCGCGCCGTACGCAAGGATCCCCACAACCTCTACGACGTCGGCGACCTGGTCGAGTACGTCCCGTCCACGCCGCAGGCCCGCTCCCTGGAGACCCGGCAGTCCGTGCTCGAACCCGTCCTGGCGGAGGCGGGCGGCTGGATCGCGCAGGACCCGGCACGGCTGGCACGGGTGCTGGCGGCGGGCATCCACTCGCTGATCACCGTGCCGCTGCGGGCGCGGGGCACGACCCTCGGCGTGGTCAGCTTCTACCGCTCCGTGCGGCCCGCCCCCTTCGAGGACGACGACCTGTCCCTGGCCCAGGAACTGTCCGGGCGCGCCGCGATCTGCATCGACAACGCCCGCCGCTACACCCGCGAGCACAACACCGCCCTCACGCTGCAGCGCAGCCTGCTGCCCCGGGGGCGTTCCGAGCAGAGCGCCGTCGAGGTCGCCTACCGCTACCTGCCCGCGCAGGCCGGTGTGGGCGGCGACTGGTTCGACGTCATCCCGCTGTCCGGCGCCCGCGTCGCCCTGGTCGTCGGCGACGTCGTCGGCCACGGTCTGCACGCCGCCGCCACGATGGGCCGCCTGCGCACGGCGGTGCACAACTTCTGCGCCCTCGACATGCCGCCCGACGACCTCCTCACCCACCTCGACGACCTGGTCGGCCGGCTCGACCGCGGCGAGGGCTGGGCGGCGGAGAACACCCCCGACTCCGGCATCGTCGGCGCCACCTGTCTCTACGCCGTCTACGACCCGGTGTCCCGGCGCTGTACCCTCACCCGCGCCGGGCACCCCCTGCCCGCGGTCGTCGCCCCGGACGGCACGGTCGAGTTCGTCGACCTGCCCTCCTGCCCTCCCCTGGGTCTCGGCGGCATGCCCTTCGAGACGGTCGAACTGGAGCTGGCCGAGGGCAGCCAACTCGTGCTCTACACGGACGGTCTCGTCGAGGACCGGCATCGTGACATCGACGCCGGCCTGGACAAGCTGCGCACCGTCCTGGCCGACGTCGGCCGCCCGCCGGAGGAGACCTGCGAGGCCGTGCTCGACGCCCTGCTGCCGGCCCGCCCCGGCGACGACGTCGCCCTGCTCATCGCCCGCACCCACACGCTGGGCGCCGACCGGGTGGCCCAGTGGGAGCTGCCCAGCGACCCGGCGGTCGTCTCCCGCGCGCGTGTCGCGGTCACCGGCCAGCTCGCCGCCTGGGGCCTGGACGACCTGGCCTTCACGACCGAACTGATCGCCAGCGAACTGGTCACCAACGCCATCCGCCACGCGCACGGCTCCGTCCAGCTCCGCCTGCTCCGCGATCGCGCCCTGATCTGCGAGGTCTCCGACGGCAGCAGCACCTCACCGCGGCTGCGCCGGGCCCGCAGCACGGACGAGGGCGGGCGCGGCCTGTTCCTCGTCGCCCAGCTCACCGAGCGCTGGGGGACGCGGTACACCCCCAACGGCAAGATCATTTGGACGGAGCAGCCGTTGCCGTGACCGGCAGTCCCGGCCCTGAGCAGCGCACATCGGCCGCGGGTACCGTCCCGTCGACGAGATAGGCGGCGACCGTCCCGTCCACGCACGCGTTGCCCCGGCTGGCGAACACGCCGTGCGAGTAGTCGTCGTCGAGGGTGATCAGGCGGGAGCCGGGCAGTACCTCCCGCAGCCTGCGGGCGCCTTCGATCGGGGTCACCGGGTCGTGCGCGGAGGCGACCAGCAGCACGGGCGGAGCGGCCGGGCTGCCGAGCGGTGTTCGGTGGTCCGGGCGGTGCCGCCAGTACGCGCAGGCCGACGCCTCCAGTCCGGTCAGCACCGGCTGCGGGTCGAGCCGGCGTATGCGCCGTATGTCCGCCACGACCTCCCGGGGCGTCGGTCCCGGGCCGTCCGCGCACTTCACGATCCGGTTGGCCGCCTCGTAGTTGCGCGATTCCGGGCTGTCGAAGGCGGACGTGGGGCGCAGGCCGTCCGGGCTGCCGTCGGTCAGATAGACGCGCAGCCCGTCGGCCAGGCCCGCCCAGCGCTCGGTGCGGCCCAGGGCGCGGTAGACGGCGCGGTCGAACTCCGCCGGGCCGAAGCCGTTCACCGGGCGGGCGGCGAGTCCGCCGCGTACGCGCAGATACGACCGCCGTACGGCGTCCGCGCCGGCGCCCAGCCCGAAGCGCTCGGGGTGCTCGGCGGTCCAGGCGAAGAAGGTGTCACGGGCGCGCAGCATCGCCCGGCTCTGGATCACGTCGAAGTCGTGCCAGTCCCAGGGCCCGACCACGCTGTCCAGGACCATGCGGCCGACCCGGTGCGGAAAGCGCGCGGCGTAGGCGGCGCCCAGGTAACTGCCGTACGAGACACCGAGGAAGCTCGTGCGCGGCTCGCCCAGCGCGGCGCGGATCGCGTCCATGTCGTAGGCCGTCTGCTCGGTGGACAGATACGGCAGCACTCCCGTGTCCGTGCCCGCCGCGCAGTCGTCGGCCAGGTGTCGTTGTGACGCGAGGTAGGTCCGCTCGGCGCGCGGGGTCGTCGGCACCGGGTCGGCTCCCGGAGCGGCGAACAGGCCGCCCATCGCACCGCAGTCCACCGGCGTGCTGTGGCCCACGCCGCGCGGGTCGAAGCCGATGACGTCGTACGAACGCCGCACGCTCGCGGGGAGTTTGGCGCGCTTGGTCACCGCGTAGGGGAGCCCGGAGCCGCCCGGCCCGCCCGGGTTCACCAGCAGGATGCCGCGCCGCTCGGCCGGGGTGCCGGAGGCGGGGACGCGGGAGACGGCGATCTCGATGCGCGGGCCGGACGGCCGTGTCCGGTCGAGCGGGACAGTGAGGCGCCCGCACTCCACGCGGTCCGGCGCGGGCGGCCCCGGTACGGAGTCCGGGCAGGCGCCGAAGGTGAGTGAGGCCGACGCCCGGGCGGGGGCGGCGGCCGTGGGGAGCAGGCCGGCCGCGGCCACGAGGGCGCACAGCAGGGCGGTGGGGCGGGGCGGGAAGGACAAGAGGTCGCTCCTGGGCGGATGGGTAAGAACGGGGTGGTAAATGAAAATGATTATCGCTAACGTGTGCGCATCAAGTCCGGCACCCCTCCGACCGAGGGGCGCGCCGGGCTGCCTTGACGTCTGAACTCACGGCACGAAAAGGGGAGTTGTGGCTCATCTGCTGGTGGTAGAGAGCTGGGTCGGGTCGATGAGCAGGCTGCTGCCACGGGCGATCCGGGAGGGCGGACACGAGTTCACCTTCCTCACCCGGGACCTGCATCACTACCTGCGCTCGGCGCCCGAGGGCACGGCGCACCCGCTGCTCGGCGCCCGCAACGTGATCACGACCGACACCAATGACATCGACGCCCTGCTGCCCGAGGTGGAGCGGCTGCACTCGGTGCTGGGCTTCGACGGGGTGGTCACCTCCTGCGACTACTACCTGCCGACCGTGGCACGGATCGCCGGCCACCTCGGTCTGCCCGGCCCCGGCCCCGAGGCGGTGGAGAACGCCTGCCGCAAGGACACCACCCGCCGCGTCCTGGCCGACGCGGGCCTGCCCGGACCGCGCTTCGCCGTCCACGAGGAGTGGGCCGACCTCGCGCGGGCCGCGAAGGAGATCGGCTACCCCCTGGTCGTCAAGCCGGTCGACCTGTGCGCGGGCATGTATGTGCGGCGCGTCGACGACGAGACCCAACTCGCCGACTCCTTCCGGGCGCTGGCCGACTTCCCGGTCAACGCCCGCGGGCAGCGGCGCACCTCCGCCGTGCTCCTGGAGGAGCTTCTCGACGGCCCCGAAGTGAGCGTCGAGACCGTGTCGCACGGGGGCGTGGTGCACCTGATCGGCGTCACCGACAAGAGCATCGGCGGAGCGCCCGCCTTCATCGAGACCGGCCACATGTTCCCGGCCGCCCTGCCGCTCGCCGACATCGACGCCGCCGAGCAGACCACGCTCGGCGCGCTCAAGGCGCTCGGCCTGACGGACGGCGTCGTGGCGCACACCGAGATCAAGCTGACCGCCGCCGGGCCGCGCGTCGTCGAGGTCAACCCCCGCCCCGCGGGCAACCGCATCACCGAGCTCGTCCGCCATGTCACCGGCATCGACCTCGCCGCCGCCTTCGTGGACGTCGCCCTCGGCCGCGAGCCCGACCTCAGGCGCACGGACACCGGGCTGCGCAGCGCCGCCATCGGCTTCCTCGTGCCGGACCGCGCGGGCCGGCTCGAAGCGCTCGACGCCGGACAACTGGCCGACGAGCCAGGCGTGTTGGAGGTCCAGCTCGCCGAGCCCGGCAAGGCCGTGAAGGCGGCGGGCAGCAACAACGAGTACCTGGGCCACGTCATGGCGGGCGACGCGGAGGGCCTCGGCGCCCGTGACCGCGTGGCGGACCTGCTGACCGGACTGCGCGCGGGGTTGGTGATCCGGTGACCACCGTCAGCGCCACCGTCTCCCCGACGGCCCCGTGCCGGACGTACGACGAACTGCTCGCCCGCGTCCGCGCCGGCGCCCTCGGTCCCGACCCGCGCACCCAGCGCATCGCCGTCGCCTTCACCACCCGGCAGGCCGTACGGCACGACGGGCGCGGCACCGGTTACCGCAACGAGGTCCTCAGCCTGCGCCTCGCCGAGGCCGTCGGCTCCTGCGCGGTCGAGCCCGGCGAACTGCCCGACAGCGCCCTCGACGACTGCGTGGGCGCCGACGTGGCACGGCTGCTGGAGCATCCGCTGCCGGCGGTGCGGGTGGCCGCCCTCGACGCCTACCTGATGCACGTCACCCCGCACACGCCGGACCACGGGGCACTGCCCGTCGCCCTGCCCGCCGGGTCGTCGCTGGAGAAGTCCAAGGCCAGGGCGAGGGCGGTGGTCGAGCTGCTGGACCTTCCGGCCGGGGGCACCGTGCTGGTCGTCGGTGTCGTCAACTCCCTGCTGGAGGCGCTGCGTTCACGCGGGCTCGGCTATCTGCCGTGCGACCTCAAGGGTGGCGTGACCGAGTGGGACGAGCCGGTCGCCACCGACGCGCTCACCGCCGCCCGGCGCTGCGACGCCCTGCTGGTGTCCGGGATGACCCTGGGCAACGGCACCTTCGAGCCGTTGCGCGAGCACGCGCTGCGGCACGGCAAGCGGCTGGTGATGTTCGCGCAGACCGGCAGCGCGGTCCTGCCCCGTTTCCTCGGGCACGGAGTGAGCGCGGTGTGCGCGGAGCCGTACCCCTTCTTCTGGCTCGACGGCGGGCCCGGCGTCGTGCACCGGTACCGCTGTCCCGGGGGTGCGCGATGACCGCCACCGCCGTACTTCCCACCGCGCGCCCGGAGTTGCTCGCCCTGCTCGGCCGTACGCCGGTCGTCCGTGTCACCACCGACCTGCCCCACGCCCACCCCGGTTTCTGGGCCAAGCTCGAAGGCCTCGCGGCGGGCGGCATGAAGGCGCGGGCCGCCGTGTCGATGCTGCTCGGTGCGCGCGAGCGCGGTGAACTGCGGCCCGGCGCCCCGGTGGTGGAGTCCACCTCCGGCACGCTCGGCATCGGACTCGCCTTCGCCGGGCAGGCGCTCGGTCACCCCGTCGTGCTGGTCGGCGACAGCGAACTGGAGCCGTCCATGCGCCAGTTGCTGCGCGCGCACGGCGTCCGGCTGGAGCTCGTCGACCGCCCGGCGCCCCAGGGCGGCTGGCAGGCGGCCCGCCTCGGCCGACTGCGCGAGCTGCTCGCCGAACTGCCCGGCGCCTACTGGCCCGACCAGTACAACAACCCCGACAACACGGTCGGCTACGCCTCCCTCGCCGCCGAACTCGGCGCCCAGCTCGACCACTTGGACATCCTGGTGTGCAGCGTCGGCACCGGCGGGCACAGCGCCGGCGTCATCGCCCCGCTGCGCCGGCACTGGCCCGCGCTGAAGCTCATCGGCGTCGACGCCACCGGCTCCACCATCTTCGGCCAGCCCGCCCGGCCCCGCCTGATGCGCGGCCTCGGCAGCAGCATCCACCCGCGCAACGTCGCCTACGACGCCTTCGACGAGGTCCACTGGATCGGCCCCGCCGAGGCCGTGGACAGCTGCCGACGGCTCGCCCGGGGCAGCTTCGTCAGCGGCGGCTGGAGCACGGGCGCCGTCGGGCGGGTCGCCGCCTGGGCGGCCTGCGTGCACCCGGGGGCGGTCGTCGCCACCGTGTTCCCCGACGGGCCGCACCGCTACCTCGGCACCGTCTACGACGACGACTTCCTCGCCGCCCACGGCCTCGACCTGGCCGCCGCGGCCACCCGGCCCGTGGAGATACCGCATCCGTATGCCGCCGAGGCGAGCGGGTGGGCGCGGTGCGCCCGGGTCGCCGATCCGCTCTCTTCCGGAAGGACACGATGAAGGTCCGCCTGCGCACCGTACGTCTCGAACTCGCCGAGCCGCTGCGCATCTCCCGCTCCACCATGACCGCCCGCGACGCCGTGTGGCTGGCCGTCGAGCACGACGGAGTGACCGGATACGGCGAGGCCGTCAGCAGCGTGTACTACGGGCTGGACGCCGACACGCTCGTACGGCTGATCTCGGCGGTCGCCCTGGAACGGTTCGCCGATCCCGAGAGCGCCCTGGAGGCCCTGTCCTCGCAGGCCCTTTCCTCGGATGCCGTTCCGTCCGTTCCGCCCGCCGTCACCGCCGCCGTCGAGTCCGCGCTGCTGGACCTCGTCGGCAAGCGGGACGGTGTGCCCGTCCACCGGCTCCTGGGCACCGATACGCCGTTCGGTGTCGCCACCGCACGCACCATCGGCATCACCTCGCTCCCGCATGCGGCCGCCGAGGCCCGCCGCCTGGCTGCCCACGGCTTCCAGGTCATCAAGGTGAAGGCGGGCACCCCCGACCCCGAGGACGACATCGAGCGCACCCGGGTCATCCGTGACGCGGCCCCTCGCGTGCGGCTGCTGCTGGACTCGAACGGCGCCTGGAGTGCGGCACAGGCCGAGCGGCTGCTGCCCCGGTTCGCCGCGCTCGGGGTCGAGGCCGTCGAACAGCCGCTGCCGCCCGGCGACCCGGACGCGCTGGGCGCCCTCGCCGAGAAGTCACCGCTGCCGGTCATCGCCGACGAGGACGCGGTGAGCGTGGACGACGTACGGCGGCTGGCCGGGCGCGTCCACGGCGTCAACGTCAAGCTCGCCAAGTGCGGGGGAGTCCGAGCGGCCCTGCGGATCGCGGAGTCGATCGAGGGCAGCGGGACGGAGCTGATGCTCGGCTGCCTCACCGCCAGCAGCCTCGGCCTGGCACCCGCCGTCCATCTGGCCGACCGCGCCCGCTGGGCCGACCTGGACGGACATCTGCTCCTCGCGCACGACCCGTGGACGGGGATCGGCGGCGCCGACGGCACCGTACGCCCAAGTGACCGGCCCGGACTGGGAGTCGAGGAGGTGACGGCGCATGAAGACGTGGCGTGAGATGCGCCGATTCCCGCTCGCCGTGCAACTTCTCCTCGTCAACCAGCTCGGCGTCAACACCGGCTTCTACCTCCTCATCCCGTACCTCGCCACCCACCTCGGCGAGAACCTCGGCATGTCGGCGGCGGTCGTCGGGATCGTCCTCGGCGTGCGGAACCTGAGCCAGCAGGGACTGTTCATCATCGGCGGCTCCGCGTCCGACCGGCTCGGGGCGCGCGGCGTCATCATCGCCGGGTGCGCCCTGCGGACCGTCGGGTTCGCCCTGTTCGCGCTCGGCGACGGGCTGGCGGTGCTGCTCGCCGCCTCCGTGCTCAGCGGGCTCGCGGGGGCGCTGTTCAACCCGGCCGTGCGGGCGTATCTCGCGCAGGAGTCGGGGGAGCGGAAGGCGGAGGCGTTCGCGCTGTTCAACGTGTTCGCCACCACCGGCGCGCTCATCGGGCCGCTGCTGGGCAGCGCCCTGCTCCTCGTCGACTTCCGTACCTCCGCGCTCACCGCCGCCGGGATCTTCGCGGTGCTCACCGTGGCGCAGGCCCTCGTCCTGCCCGCGCGGAAGGTCGAGCCCAGCGGCAACAGCGGTGTCCTCGCGGACTGGCGGGAGGTGCTCGGCAACAAGGCCTTCCTCGCCTTCGCGCTCGCCATGGTCGGCATGTTCACCCTGGAGAACCAGCTCTACCTGCTGCTGCCCGACGGGGCCCGCGAGGCCACCGGCTGGGACGGCGCGGCGGGGATCGTCTTCCTCGTCGGTACGGTGGCCAACCTGGCGCTTCAGCTGAGAATCACGCGAAGCCTCAAGTCCCGTGGTGACAGGGCACGTTGGATCGCCCTCGGCCTCGCGGTGATGGGGCTGGCCTTCCTGCCGCCCGCCCTGAGCGCGGGTGTGGTGCCCGTCCTGGCGGGCACGCTGCTGCTCTACCTCGGCATCATGATCGCCTCGCCGTTCGTGATGGAGCTGATCCCGCGCTTCGGCCGGCCCGAGCTGACCGGCACGTACTTCGGGATCTTCTACGTCGTCTCGGGCGTCGCCGCCGCCCTCGGCAACACGGCGGTCGGCTGGTCCATGGACGCCGGGGAGCACGGCGGGCACGCCTGGCTGCCGTGGGTGTGCTGCGCCCTGTTCGGGCTGGCGTCGGCGGGCGGGGTCGCGTGGCTGCGTCGCCGCGGTGCGCTGCCGGCCCAGGTGGAGCCGGTGCGCGAGAGGAGCAACGCATGACGGACGCCAACCTCCTCACCGACAACCCCGCCCTCTACGAGGCCCGCTTCCCCGACCCCGACCGGCTCGCCGGACGCTGGGCCGAGGACTGCCTGCGCCGCCACGGCGCCGGTCCGCGGGTCCTCGACATGGGCTGCGGCACCGGCCGCGACGCCGCCCACCTGCACTCCGCCGGCCGTACGGTGACGGGCGCCGACCTCTCCGAGGCGATGCTGGCGCACGCCCGCGCCCACCACCCCGGCCCGGCGTACGTCCGGGCCGACCTGCACGGCTTCGATCCGCGAGAGCTGGGCGGGACCCCCTTCGACGCGGTCGTCTGCCTCGACAGCTCCGTGCTGTACTGCCACACCAACGACCAGCTCGACGGCTTCCTCGCCTCCTGCCGCCACGCCCTCACGCCGGGCGGCCTGCTGGTCGCGGAGATGCGCAACGGGGCGTACTTCCTGGGCCGTACGGACCTCCTCGACACCCCGTCCGTCAACACCTTCACCTGGCAGGGCGCCGCCTACCGGTCCACCACCACCCTGACCGTCGACCGCACCGCCCAACTCCTGCGCCGTACCCGCGTATGGACGTCCGACGACGGCTCGGCGCCCGTCGAACAGCGCTCCGCCTGGCGGCTGCTGTTCCCGCGGGAGCTACGGCACTTCCTCGCCGTCCACGGCTTCGAGGTGCTCGAACTGCACGACGGCCCCGGCCCGCGCACCGAACCCGTCTGGTGCGAGGGCGACCTGCCCGGCCACACGGCCGACGCGGACCGGCTGCACGTCGTCGCGCGCCGCACCTCTTCCCACTGACACACCGAGATCTCAAGGGACAGTCATGAACGAACGCTTCCCCGGCCTGCGCCGCCGCGGCTTCCTCGCCGCCACCTCGGGCGCCGCCGCCCTCGCCCTCGTCGGCTGCGGCGGCGGCACGGACGACAAGGCGGACAGCGCGTCCGGCACCCCCAAGCGCGGCGGCCGTCTGCGCGCCGCGTTCGCCGGCGGAGGCGCGAGCGAGACCCTCGACCCGCACCTGGCGAACCTCTTCGCCGACGTCGCCCGCGCCAAGGCCCTCTTCGACAAGCTCGCCGACTACGGAGCCGACCTCTCCGCCCAGCCCCGCCTCGCCGAGAAGTGGGAGTCCAACAAGACCTTGGACCGCTGGCAGGTGACGCTGCGTCAGGCCACCTTCCACGACGGGAAGCCGGTCACCGCCAAGGACGTCCTGTACAGCTACCGCCGTATCGCCGACCCCAAGCAGGCGTTCCGCGCCAAGGCGTCCCTTGAGCCGCTCGACCTCGACGCCAGCCGCGCCACCGGTGAGCGGTCGATCGAGTTCGTGCTGAAGCGGCCGACCGCCGAATTCCCCAACATCCTGGCCGCGTTCGGCGCGTACATCGTCCCCGAGAACGCCACCGAGTTCGACAAGAAGCCGGTCGGCTCCGGCCCCTTCCGGTTCGTGTCGTTCGCCCCCGGCCGCTCGGCGGTCTTCCGCCGCTACGACGACCACTGGGACGGCGCCCCGCTCCTGGACGAGATCGAGTTCGTCGTCGCCAACGAGGAGTCCGCCCGCGTCAACGCCCTCCTCGGCGGCCAGGTCGAGTACGCGCACGAGCTCAACCCCACCACCGCCCGCGCCCACGAAGGCCAGGGCCAGATCGAGATCGTCCGGCTGCGCAACAGCGCCATGCAGGCGTTCTGCATGAAGACCGACCGGGCCCCCTTCGACGACAAGCGGGTCCGCGAGGCCTTCTTCCTGATCGCCGACCGGCAGGAACTCGTGGACGGCGCGCTGTCCGGCGCGGGCGAGGTCGGCAACGACCTGTTCGGCAAGGGCTACGAGTACTACGCCGCCGACCTGCCCCAGCGCGCACAGGACCTCGACAAGGCCCGCGCCCTGCTCAAGCAGGCCGGTGCCGAGAAGCTCAAGGTCACCCTGGACACGTCGGCCGTCGCCGCCGGGTTCACCGAGGCGGCCGGCATCTTCCGCGACCAGGCGGCCAAGGCGGGCGTCACGATCGACGTCAAGATGGGCAGCAAGGACTCCTACTGGAGCGACATCCTCGACGGCGGCACCCTGTGCTGCTACCGCTCCGGCGCCATGCCCATCGAGGCCCACATCTCCCAGCGCCTGCTCACCGACTCCACCACCAACGCCACCAAGTGGCGGCACAAGGACTTCGACGCCCTCTACCAGCAGGCCCAGTCCACCCGCGACAAGACCGAACGGGCCGCCGTCTACGAGCGCATGCAGCGCCGTCTGTACGCCGAGGGCGGCTTCCTCATCTGGGGCTTCGCCGACTGGATCATCGGAACGGCCCGCACGGTGAAGGGGGTTGAGACCAAGGCGCCCGCCAACACCCTCGACTGGGCCCGCTTCGACAAGGTGTGGCTGGCGTGAGCGGACTTCGCTCCTTCGCCGCCCGGCGGCTCCTCCTCGGTGTCGCGCAGACCTCGGCCGTGGTGCTGCTGGTCTTCGCGCTCACCGAGGCGCTGCCGGGCGACGCCGCCGTGGCCCTCGCGGGCGATCAGCCGGACCCCGCGCGCATCGCCGCGATCCGCGAGGCGATGGACCTGGACCGGCCGGCGTACGAGCGGCTGGCCGACTGGGCGACGGGCCTGCTGCACGGCGACTTCGGCACCTCCCTGGCCTCCGGCCGCCCGGTCAGCCAGTACATCGCCGACGGCTTCGGCCCGACCCTGCTGCTGGCCGCGCTCACGCTGGCGCTCCTCGT
This sequence comes from Streptomyces sp. NPDC093591, assembly GCF_044764885.1. Taxonomy (NCBI): domain Bacteria; kingdom Bacillati; phylum Actinomycetota; class Actinomycetes; order Kitasatosporales; family Streptomycetaceae; genus Streptomyces; species Streptomyces sp. NPDC093591. The sequence goes on along the minus strand of NZ_JBIWIY010000010.1, from coordinate 102,596 downwards.
CCCCCTCGGCTTCGGCCTCGGCGTGCTCGCCGCCCGCCACGAGGGAGGCCTCGTCGACCGGCTGGTCAGCTCGGTGACGCTGGCCGTGTACGCCGTCCCCGAGTTCGCCCTCGGGGTGCTGCTGGTGACGGTCCTCGCCCTGAAGCTGGCCTGGCTGCCACCCACCGCGGTCGGCTACGGCACCGACCTGCTCGGCCATCCGGCGGCGCTCGTCCTGCCCGTGCTGGTCCTGCTGTCCCGCCCGGTCTGCTCCCTGTCGCGCCTGGTGCGGGCCGGCATGGTCGACGCCCTCGCCTCCCCCTACGCCGCCCACGCCCGCCGCTACGGCGTCCCCGGCGCCCGCGTCCGCTACACCCACGCCCTGCCGAACGCCCTCGCCCCGGCCGCACAGCAACTCGCCCGTACCGTCGACTGGTTGCTGTGCGGGGTCATCGTGGTGGAGGCCCTCTTCGTGATCCCGGGCCTGGGCACGGTCCTCCTCAACGCCGTGGCCGAACGTGACGTACCGGTGGTGCAGGGGCTGGCCGTGGTGTTCGGGGTGCTGACGGTCCTGCTCAACCTCGGGGCCGACCTGGTGGCGCATCGGCTCACGCCCCGCGCGGGGGTGGCCGCATGACAGCGCATCGCCGTTTCGCGCTCGGCCTCGCGGTCGTCGCCGTCCCCCTCGCACTCGCCCTCCTCGGACCGCTGTTCACCGGTGACCCCGGCCCCCGGGCGACGTCCTTCACCCTCGGCGGCGACCACTGGCTCGGCACCGACTTCGTGGGCCGCGACGTGTGGCAGCAGGTCCTGCTGGGCGGCCGTACCGTCGTACTCACCGCCCTGGCCGCGACCGCGCTCGCCTATCTCGTCGCCGTCCCGGTCGCCCTCATCAGCGCGCTCACCCGCCTGCGGTGGCTGGAGGAGCTGCTGATGCGGCCGCTGGACGTGCTGCTCGCCGTACCGTCGCTGCTGCTGATCCTGCTGGTGGCCTCCGTGCTGTCGCCGGGCGCCGCCGGGCTCGCGCTGCTGGTGGCCCTGGTGAACGTGCCCGACGCGGCCCGGATCGTGCGGGCGGCGGCGGGGGAGGCCGCCGCCCGCCCCGCCGTCGAGGCGCTGCGCATGCAGGGCGAGAGCCGGTGGCGGATCGCCGTCGGCTACGTCGGCCGGTCGGCGCTGCGCACCCTCGCCGCCGACGCCGGTATCCGGCTGACGGGCGTGCTGTACCTGGTGTCGACGGCCGCGTTCCTCGGCGTCGGTGTCGCGCCGGACGCCGCCGACTGGGCGGTCATGGTCGACCGCAACCGCACCGGCCTGCTGGTGCAGCCCTGGGCCGTGGTGGTGCCCGCGCTGCTGATCGTGGCGCTGACGATGGGCACCAACCTGCTCTTCGACGCCGCGCTGGAGAAGAAGGGACGACGTTCGTGAGCCGGGCAACGGATGAGGCCGTCGCCGAGATCCGCGGCCTGCGCGTGGAGATCGACGGCCGTGCGATCGTGGACGGAGTGGACCTGCGGGTCCTGCCGGGCAAGGTGACCGCGCTGGTGGGTGCCTCCGGCAGCGGCAAGACCACCACCGGCCTGGCGCTGCTGGGGGAGTACCCGCCGGGTGCCCGGGTCACGGGCGAGGTGAGCCCGCCCGCCGACCGGCTGGTGGGCTATGTGCCCCAGCACCCCGCGGCCGTCCTCAACCCCGCCCGCCGCGTCAGCGCCCTCCTCGACGACATCGCCCGCCCCCAGGTCCGCCACCTGCCCCGCGCCGAACGCCGCACGGCGGCCCGCGAACTGGTCCTGCGCGCCCTGTCCGACGCCCAACTCCCTGACGGCGAAGCCCTGTTGCGCCGTCACCCCCACCAGCTCTCCGGCGGCCAGCAGCAACGCGTCGTCCTCGCCCAGGCCCTGCTGCTCGGCGCCCGTGTCATCGTCGCCGACGAACCGACCACCGGCCAGGACGCGTTGACCAAGAGCCGTATCGTCGAGCAGCTGGCGGCCGTGGCGACCCGCGGCATCGCGGTCGTGCTCCTCAGCCACGACCTCGACGTGGTGCGCTCCCTCGCCGACGAGGTCCTCGTCATGCGCGCGGGCCGGGTCGTCGAGTCGGGCCCGGCGGAGCGGCTGTGGTCGGCGCCCCGCCACGAGTGGACACGCCGACTGCTCGACGAACAGCGCGCGGTACCGCAGGGCGCGGAGAGTGCCGACTCGGCCCAACCGGTCCTCGAAGTACGGGACTTGACCGCCATACACGATCGCCGGACCACCGTCCTGCGCGTCCCGCGTCTCGCTCTGCGCCCGGGCGAGTGCCTGGCCGTGGTCGGCCGCTCCGGCAGCGGGAAGACCACGCTCGCCCGCTGCCTCGCGGGCCTGCACCGTGACCACGACGGCGAGATCCTGCTCGACGGCACACCGCTCCCGCGCAGCCTGCGTCACCGCGACCGCGCTCAACTCGCCGCCGTGCAGTACGTCTTCCAGGACGCCCGCGCCGCCTTCGACGAGCACCGGCCCGTGCTGCACCAGGTGGCCCGTACGGCGGTTCGCCTGCGCGGCACCGGAGAACGGGCGGCCCTGGACGAGGCATCGGCCACTCTCGACCGCCTCGGCCTGGCGGCGGACCTGACCCGCCGCCGCCCCGGCGAACTCTCCGGCGGCGAACTCCAGCGCGCCTCCCTCGCCCGTGCCCTGCTCGCCCGCCCCCGGGTGCTGATCTGCGACGAGGTCACCTCCGGTCTGGACATGGTCACCCGGCGCGGCATCCTCGACGTCCTCGCGGGCCTGGTGGGCGAGGGCGACGACCTGTCCCTCGTGCTCATCACCCACGACCTGGACACGGCACGCCTGGCCCACCGCATCGCCGTACTGGACGCTGGCGAACTGGTCGAACAGGGGGCGGCGCGGCGGATCCTGACGCAGCCGGCGCATCCGTTCACGATCTCGCTCATGGAGACGACGCAGCGCCTGGAGGAGGGGACCGGGGCGGGGGTCCGCGGATGAGCCGACCTCCGGGCGCCTTCGCGGAGGAGACGGGAAGGCCTCTGCGAGTGGCCCGGAGGTCGGCGGCTCGTGGTCGTGCGCCTCGGCTACGACGTGGTCGGCAGGCGCCGGCGGCGCGGACGGGCGGTGGCCTCGGCGAGCAGGGCGTGGATCCCCCGCACCGCGTCTCCCGGGTGGGTGGCCGGGGCGGCGAAGGGCAGGCGGGTGTCGTGGTGGGAGTCCGCTGTCTCCACGCGCAGCACCAGGCCGTGGCGGTCGAGGCGCAGCGGCCGTACGCCGGTCGCGCCGAGTCGCTCCCGGGCCGGCAGCAGGCGGGCGAGCGGGGCCACGGTGTCGGCGTGGACCGCGTCCAGCCTGGCCAGCATCTCCGCCTCGTGGGTGGCCAGCGGGTCGGGGGAGGCGAGGCTCAGCTCGTCGAGGTCGACGACGGTCGTCCCGTCGTCCTCGGTGAGCACGGCCCGAGCCGGGTGGAACACCAGGGTCTTCGGGCCGAGGGCGCCGAGCCGGCCGCCCAGCGTCAGCCGGGCGCGCACCCGCTCGCGTACGGAGACGGGGGCGATGTCGGTGAACTCCACGAGGGCGGTCAGCTCGCCGTGCGGTGCCATGGTCAGCTCGGCGGCCAGGTGGCCGTCCGGCGGGTTGTGCAGGAGCAGTCGCGCGGCGGCGTCGACGGTGTGCAGGCCGATCAGCTCGATGCGATGGCCGTGCGTGGTGACGGTCAGCGAGCCGGCCGCCGCCAGCACCGAGCGTGCGCGCTCGGCGGGCGTCGGCTCGGGGCGGGTGGCAGCAGACATGGGAACCTTCCGATCCTGCACGGTCGACTTAGGTAAGCCTAACCTATCCTTCTCTGTCGTGGGGTCACCAACCCGTCAACAGCAGGTGATTGACGAGCAGCGCGAGCACCGCCTGCGCCGCGAGCCAGCCACGCGCCCCCGTCAGGCAGGCACACGCGGGCAGCAGCCACAGCGTGAACGGCAGCCAGATCCGCTCCGTCTCCGCCTTGCTCATCCCGGACAGGTCGGCGACCAGCAACGCGACCAGCGCCCCGAACACGAGGGCCGCCGACCGGACTTGGGCAGTCTCCGTGCGCCGGACCAGTGCCGCCCCCGCCCGGCGCAGCCCCGCCGCCGTCGCCGGGCCCACGACGACGACCGTGCACGCGAAGTTGGCCCACACCCAGTAGCCGTAGGGCCGCACACCGCCGACGCCCTGGTGGTAGCGGGTGACCAGCAGGCGGTACGCCTCCCACCAGTGGAAACCCGCGACCGTGAAGGCGACGGGGGCGACCAGGAATCCGGCCAGCACGAAGGGCAGGGGGCGGCCGCGGCGTGTGCCCAGCAGCAGGACGACGGCCGCGGGCACGGCGAGGAGGGTCAGGCCGTAGGAGAGGTAGGCCGTCCAGCCGAAGAGGAGGCCCGAGGCCGGACCCGTCCACCCGGGCCGGTGGCCCGTCACCGCCAACGCCAGGAACGCGACCGCCCACGCGGCGACCGCCGCGAAGTACCCGTCGGCCGAGGTGCCCACCCACACCGCGGCCGGGGCGAGGACGAGGAAGGGCGCGGCGCGGCGGGCGAGCCGTTCGTCGGCCAGTGCGCGCACGGCGACGAGGACCGCGACCGCCGCCGTCGTCCCCACGGTGATGCACCAGGCTCCCGCCCAGCCGCCACCGCCCAGGCCGATCCGGTCGAGGAGGACGAAGGTGAGGGTGGCGCCCGGGGGATGCCCGGCGACATGGGCGGGCCAGTTGTCCGGCGACTGGAGCAGGATGTGGTCGGAGAAGCCCCGCAGGGTGGCGGGGATGTCCTGGAAGCGGTCCACGGCCCGGAGGTACTCGTGCGGGGTCGTCAGCTGCCCCGCGACGCCCCGGTGCCAGCCGTCGACCAGCGCCAGGGACCAGGTCCAGGCCATGCCGGTGACCCAGGTGGCCAGGAGCAGGACAGGCCAGCGCAGCCGGGCCGCCACCGAGGGACCGTACGCCACGACCGCCGCCGCGACGGCGAGCGCGGCCGGGGTGCCGGGACCGGCATGGGGGTCCCAATCGGCCAGCAGTGGCGGCCAGTTGACCCGCAGGGTGCCGTCCCGGTTCTGGATCACGGTGCCTACGACGGCGGCGGTCACGACGAGGAGTGCGGCGGCCGCTGCGGCGGACAGGTCATGGCGGAGGTCGCGGTTCACGCCAGAACGCTAGGACGGGCACCTTCCTCCGGACGGCTGACAGGCGCGGACGTCAGAGATTCGTCATGGTTCGCGCACCCTTTCCCGGGGTGGACCGGACCTACCGTCGGGGCATGGCACGGACTCCCTCCTCCCCTCTCTCCCCCTTCTCTCCCGCCTTCTGGCGCAGTCCGCTGCGCGGCCCCTGGCTGACCTCGGTGCTCGGCGTCGTACTGCTCGGCGGCATCACGGTGCTGTTCGTGACGGGACTGGTGTCCTACGCCGCCTACAACCCGAACCTGGCGCCGGTGAACGACAAGACCCCGGACAAGGGGATCCTGGGCTTCTACCTCTTCTCCTGGCCGACCGACCCGCACTGGCTGTACCGGCTCAACCAGGGCGTCCACGTCACGCTCGGCATCACGCTGATCCCCGTGCTCCTGGCCAAACTATGGTCGGTCGTACCGAAGCTCTTCACGCTGCCGCCGGCGCGGTCGCTCGCGCACGCCCTGGAGCGGATCTCGCTGCTGCTCCTGGTCGGCGGCGCCCTGTTCGAGTTCGTGACGGGCGTGCTCAACGTCCAGCTGGACTACGTCTTCCCCGGCTCCTTCTACACCCTGCACTTCTACGGGGCGTGGGTGTTCTTCGCCGCGTTCGTCGTGCACGCGGTGCTGAAGACACCGATGGCGCTGCGGAACTTGCGTCAACTGCGGGACGAGAAAAGCGAGTTGACCTCTCCGGATCCCGCCGAGCCGACCGTCTCCCGGCGCGGTGCGCTGTGGTTCGTCGGTGGCGGCTCGCTGCTGCTCTTCGGCACGACCGTCGGGCAGAACTTCGACGGGGCCCTGCGCCGGACCGCTCTCCTCGCCCCGCACGGCGGCGCCGAACCGGGCAGCGGGCCGGGTGGCTTCCAGATCAACAAGACCGCGGCGTACGCGGGGATCCGCGACGCCGACACGAACGAGGAGGCGTGGCGGCTGGTGGTGGAGGGCAGGAACGGGCGGACCGTCCGCCTCAGCCGTGCCGACCTGCTCGACCTGCCGCTGCACAGCGCGGCGTTGCCCATCGCCTGCGTGGAGGGCTGGTCGACGTCCGACCAGTGGTGGCGCGGGGTACGGCTGCGGGACCTCGCGGCGCTCGTCGGCCACGACGGCGACCCGCCCGACGTCCTCGTGGAGTCGCTCCAGCGGCGCGGCGCCTTCCGGCGGGCCGCCCTGCGCGCCAACCAGGTCGACGACCCCCGTTCCCTGCTCGCCCTGTTCGTCAACGGCGAGGACCTGACCCCCGACCACGGCTACCCGGCGCGGATCATCGTGCCCGCCGCGCCCGGTGTGCTGAATACCAAGTGGGTGGCGCGGATGACGTTCGGAGACCTGTGATGCGAGGACCGAGGCTCACTCCGCGCAGGCCGGCTCTGGGCCGGCCGACTCTGGGCAGCCCCCTCCAACTCCTCCTGCTCGTCTGCTCGTTCGCACTCGCCGGATATGCGGGGGTGCGGCTGCTGGAGGGGGACTGGTTCGAGGTCGCGCTGTGGTTCGTGGCGGCGGCGGTCCTTCACGACCTCGTGTTGCTGCCGCTGTACGGGGCGGCGGACCGGACGCTGCTACGAGGGTTCGAGGCGGCCGGACACCGACGGTGGGTGGCGTACGTCCGCGTCCCCGCCGCACTGTCCCTGCTGCTCCTGCTGGTCTGGTTCCCGCTGATCAGCGGCCGGGTAGCGGACCGCTACACCTCCGGAACCGGCCTGTCCGCCGACGGCTTCCCGGCCCGCTGGCTGCTGATCACCGCCGTGCTCTTCGGCGGCTCCGCGGTGCTGCTCGTGCTGCGGTGGCGACGGCTGCGCAGGGCGGCGAAGGAACGCCCGTCGGCCGTCCACTGATCGACGGCCCGCCAGCCGGCGCGCTGCGCGTGCCGCAGCAGGGCGGGCGTGCCGAGCCGGGCCCATGGGAAGGCGGTGCCGGTGGCGCCCCGGGCGTCGGTGACGTGGACCCGGACCCGTTCGTCGAGGTCCATCTCCGGCACCGTCTCGGCGACCAACAGGCCGCCCGGGGCGAGGAGTTGTGCCATCCGGTCGAGCAGGGCGGCCGGGTCTCCGCCGATGCCGACGTTGCCGTCGACGAGGAGGGCGGTGCCCCAGCGGCCCTCGCCCGGGAGCGGGTCGAAGACGGAGCGGCGCAACGCCGGGCCACCGAGGCGTACGGTGCGGGCGACGGCCGCCTCGCTGACGTCGACGCCGAGCACGCGGCGCCCCTGCCGGGCCAACGCCGCCACCAGCCTCCCCGGCCCGCACCCCACGTCCAGCACCGCACCCTCACAGCGCCGCAGCACCTCCAGATCCGCCGCGTCGGCGTCCGCGCACCACCGCTCCACTTCGAGCGGCAGCAGCCAGCCGTCGGGGCGGCGCAGGAAGAGAGGGCCCCGGCCGGTGCGCAGGGCGTGGGAATAGGGGTCGGCCGACCAGGGCCGGCCGTCGGCGGGGGCCGTTGCGGCGCGACCGCCGTGCCCGTCGCCGTCGTCGCCGAACCCGTCTCCGGCCTCGCCCGCGCCGCCCCGATCGCCGTACGCACCGACTTCTCCGTCGCCCGGGTCCGCACGGCGGGTCCCGACCGGGCCCGCCCGGAGCGCGATGTGGGCCGACATCATGTCCCGTACGCCGCTCATCGGCCCGCCGCCGTCAGCCGCCCCAGTGCCGCGGCGAAACGTCCGTCCGGCGCCGCCTCGGCGACCAGATCGGCGTCGTACGCCGTGTCGACGTCCCGTATGCGGGGCAGGTCGCGCACCCGCAGGTCCGCGAGGCGGGCGCGCTGTACGGCGCCGGTCCGCGGTGTCGACATCGGTACGCCCCGCAGCCGTGCCGGGTCCGGTGCGGCCAGGCCCAGTGCCCAGAAGCCGCCGTCCTCGGCGGGGCCGAAGTACGCCTCGCAGTCGGCCCAGTCCACGGTCAGCAGCTCCGGAGTCACCTGCGGGGTGTCCATGCCGATGAGCAGCGTCGGGCCGTCGCAGCCCGCGAAGGCGGCGGCCAGCCGTTCGTCGAGACCGCCCGCGCACTGCCGTACGACCTCGAAGCCGGGCGGCAGCCAGGGGCCCGGCGCCCCGTCCAGGACCAGCACCCGGCGCCGGGCGGGCGTGCGCGCCACGGCCTCCAGCGTGTCCGCGAGGGCCGCCTCGGCGAGCACGGCGGCCTCCTCGGGTGTGAAGGGCGGCGTCAGCCTGGTCTTCACCCGGCCCGGCCGGGGCTCCTTGGCGATGACGAGGAGCGTGGTCATGGGCGGGTTCCCTTCTGTACGGGGGTGGGCTCCGTGCGCCCGGCGGGCTCGTCACCGGCCCCGGTACGCCCTCCGTCGTCCTCAGCCAGCACCCGGCTCATGTCCCGCACCGCCTGCCATGTCCCCCGCCAGGTCCCCGTCACTTTCGACGCACCCGTACGCGGCAGGTACGGCACGTCGTACTCGGCGATGCGCCAGCCCGCGTCGGCGGCGCGGACGACCATCTGGAGGGGGTAGCCGCTGCGCCGGTCCGTCAGGCCGAGGGCGAGCAACCGCTCACGGCGGGCGGCGCGCAGGGGGCCCAGGTCGTGCAGGCGCAGGCCGGTGCGGCGGCGCAGGAGGCGGGTGAGCGCGAGGTTGCCGACGCGGGCGTGCGGCGGCCAGGCCCCGCGGGCATGCGGGCGGCGCCGCCCCAGGACGAGGTCGGCCTCGCCCGCCGCGATCCGCCGTACGAAGGGCACCAGGTCGCCCGGGTCGAGGGAGGCGTCGCAGTCGCAGAAGCAGACGATGTCGGCCGTGGCGGCGGCCAGCCCGGCGTGGCAGGCGGCGCCGAAACCGCGGCGCTCCTCGTGCACGACGGTCGCGCCGAGGTCGCGGGCGACGCGCGCCGAGCCGTCGGTGGAGCCGTTGTCCACGACCAGGGCCCGCCAGCCGGGCGGGACGCGTTCCAGGACCCAGGGCAGCGCCCCGGCCTCGTCGAGACAGGGGAGCACGACGTCCACGGACGTCGGGTGAGGGTCGCTCGCTCGTGGTGATGAAGTCGTCACGGCTTTCACCCTACGAGCGCGAAAGGGGCATATCGGACTGCTGCTCCTTACGAAACACGGACGTCGGAGCCGGCCCGGCTCCGCACGCGCGCGTCGGGTGCGACGCTGGCGGCATGGAGCAGCAACAATCGAACGCGCAGGCCGGGGCCAGGGTTCTGGTGGTCGACGACGACCCCACCGTCGCCGAGATCGTCTCCGGGTACCTCGACCGCGCCGGATATGTCGTGGACCGCGCCGGCGACGGCCCCGACGCCCTCGCCCGGGCCGCCGCGCACTGGCCCGACCTCGTCGTCCTCGACCTGATGCTGCCCGGCATGGACGGCCTGGAGGTGTGCCGCCGGATGCGCGGCCACGGGCCCGTGCCGGTCATCATGCTCACCGCGCGCGGCGACGAGGACGACCGCATCCTCGGCCTGGAGGTCGGCGCCGACGACTACGTCACCAAGCCCTTCAGCCCCCGCGAACTCGTCCTGCGCGTCGAGTCCGTGCTGCGCCGCACCCGGCCAGCCGAGGCGTCCGCGACCGTGCGCGCCGCGGGCCTCTCGGTCGACCCGGCGGCCCGCCGCGCCGTCAAGGACGGCGGTGAACTCGCCCTCACCATCCGCGAGTTCGACCTCCTCGCCTTCTTCCTGCGCCATCCGGGCCGGGTCTACAGCCGTGAGGACCTGATGCGCGAGGTGTGGGGCTGGGACTTCGGCGACCTGTCGACCGTCACCGTCCACGTCCGCCGCCTGCGCGGCAAGGTGGAGGACGACCCGGCCAGGCCCCGGCTCATCCAGACCGTGTGGGGCGTCGGCTACCGCTTCGACGCCACCGGCTGCGCTCCCGACGGGGAGGCGTGAACCGTGCGCGACACCCTGCTCATCGCCCTCTTCGCCTTCCTCGGCGCCGCCGCGGCCGGCCTGCTCGGCGCCTGCGTACTCCTGTTGATCCGGCGCCGCTCGCTCATCGCCCACCTCGCCGTGGTCGCCGGCGTCGGCATCACCGCCATGCTCGCCGGCACCCTCGCCGTCGCCCAGGCGATGTTCCTGTCCCGGCACGACCTGACCGTCGTCACCACCGTCGTCGCCATGGCCGCCGTGGTCTCCCTGGCCACCGCCCTGCTGCTCGGCCGCTGGGTGGCCGCCCGCAGCCACGCCCTCGCGCTCGCCGCCCGCTCCTTCGGCGACGGCGGCGCCTTCACCTCGCCCGACGGCCCCGCCACCGCCGAACTCGCCGCGCTGAGCCGCGAGTTGGAGACGACCAGCGCCAAGCTCGCCGAGTCCCGCGAGCGCGAACGGGCCCTTGAGTCCTCGCGGCGCGAACTCGTCGCCTGGATCTCCCACGACCTGCGCACCCCGCTGGCCGGCCTGCGCGCCATGGCGGAGGCTCTGGAGGACGGGGTGGCCGCCGACCCCGACCGCTACCTCAAGCAGATCCGCACGGAGGTGGAGCGCCTCAACGGCATGGTGGGCGACCTCTTCGAGCTGTCCCGCATCCACGCCGGCGCGCTGACGCTCTCGCTCGCCCGGATGTCCCTGTACGACCTCGTCGGCGACGCCCTCTCGGGCGCGGACGCGCTGGCCCGCGAACACGGGGTCCGGCTCGTCGGCGCCCGGGTCGAACCGGTGCCGGTGCGGGTGGACGGCAAGGAGATGAGCCGGGTGCTGGGCAACCTGCTGGTCAACGCCATCCGGCGCACCCCCGCCGACGGCACGGTCGCCGTCGCCGCCGAACGCGGCCCCGACGGCGTGGTGCTGTCCGTCACCGACAGCTGCGGCGGGATCCCCGAGGAGGATCTGCCCCGCGTCTTCGACACCGGCTGGCGCGGCACCCACGCCCGCACACCCCCGGCCGGCGCGGGGCTCGGCCTCGCCATCGTGCGCGGCATCGTGGAGGCGCACGACGGGCGGGCCACGGTACGCAACGTCCCCGGCGGCTGCCGCTTCGAGGTGGTGCTGCCCGCTGCCGCTTCCTGAAGGCGGGCAGCACCACCGGTCCGAGGCAGACTCCGAGGCAGACTACGCCCCCCGCAATCCGGCTCCCGCGAACTCCCGCATCCCCTGCGCGAACTCCATCTCGGGCTTCCACCCCAACTCCGCCCGCAGCCGCGAGGAGTCCGCCGTGATGTGCCGGACATCGCCCAGCCGGTACTCCCCGGTCACCACCGGTTCGGGCCCGCCGTACGCCGCCGCGAGCGCCCGGGCCATCTCGCCGACGGTGTGCGGATCGCCGCTGCCGGTGTTGTACGCCGTGAGCGCGCCCTGCGGCAGCACCGCCGAACTCGCCTCCAGCGCGGCCACGTTGGCGGCGGCCACATCCCGTACATGGACGAAATCCCGGCGCTGGCGGCCGTCCTCGAAGACCCGCGGGGCCGCGCCGCGGGCGAGTGCCGAGCGGAAGAAGGAGGCGACCCCGGCGTAGGGGGTGTCGCGGGGCATGCCCGGGCCGTAGACGTTGTGATAGCGCAGCGACACCGCCGTACCGCCCGTCGCGCGCGCCCACGCCGCAGCCAGGTGCTCCTGGGCGAGCTTGGTCGTCGCGTACACGTTGCGCGGATCGACCGGGGCGTCCTCCGCGACCAGCCCGGGCGCGAGATCGGCGCCGCACACCGGGCAGGGCGGCTCGAAGCGCCCCGCGTCCAGGTCGGCGACGGCACGCGGGCCCGGCCGTACGACGCCGTGCCGTGCGCACGCGTACCGCCCCTCCCCGTACACCACCATCGACCCGGCCAGCACCAGCCGCCGTACGCCCGCGTCGGCCATGGCGGTGAGCAGTACGGCCGTGCCGAGGTCGTTGCGGGAGACGTACTCCGCGGCATCCGAGAAGCCGGCACCGAGGCCGACCATCGCGGCCTGGTGGCACACCGCGTCGACGCCGGTCAGGGCGGTGCGGACGGCGTGCGGGTCGCGTACGTCCGCTGCGGGGTCGGCGCGGACGTCGTACACCACGGGCTCGTGCCCGTGCGCGGTGAGCGCCTCGACGACATGGGACCCGATGAACCCGGCACCGCCGGTGACCAGTACACGCATGCGCTCACGCTAGGGCGGCGACGGGTGTTTCGGCCGGTCGGCGCCGGTCATGTCACGGGTCCGTAAGACGTCCGAGCGTGAGCGGGATCGTCACCGTGAACACCGTCGCCCCCGGCTCGCTGGTCAGGTCGATCCGGCCGCCGTGCGCGTGCACCAGTGACTGGGCGACCGCCAGACCCAGGCCGCTGCCTCCACGGTCGCGGCTGCGGGCCTTGTCGACGCGGTAGAAGCGGTCGAAGACGCGTTCCCGGTCGTCGGGCGGGATGCCGGGGCCGGCGTCGGCGATGCGGACCTGGGCCGAGCCGTTCGCCATCGACACGGCGACGGACACCGGCGTCCCGGCGGGGGTGTGCACCGCCGCGTTGGTGAGGAGGTTGTCCAGGACCTGGCGGACGCGCTGGGGGTCCAGGCGGAGCTTCAGGGAACCGGGGCCGGGCGCCACCGTCAGCGGGTGGTCGGCGTGGGTGACCCGGAACGCGTCCGCCGCCTGCTCGACCAGCTCCACCAGGTCCGCCTCCTGCGGGCGCAGCGGCGTCTCGACCTCCGCGGCGTCCAGGCGGGCGAGCAGCAGCAGGTCGTCGAGGAGGAAGCCCATGCGGGCGGCCTCGGCGCGCAGCCGGGCCAGGTGCCTGTCCCGCTCCTCGGGGGCGTTGGCGGCCGCGTACTGGAAGAGGTCGGCATAGCCCCGCACCGACATCAGCGGCGTGCGCAGCTCGTGCGAGGCGTCCGCCACGAAGCGGCGCAGGCGCTGCTCCGCCTCCGCCCGCACCGCGAGGGAGTCGTCGATGTGCTCCAGCATCGTGTTGAACGCGGTCCGCAGCTCCTCGACCTCGGGACCGCCACTGCGCCCGTCGTGCCGCACCGGCAGCCGCGCCGAGTCCGTCAGATCGTGCGAGGTGATGCCGCGGGCGGTGTGCGCCATGTCGCTCAGCGGCTTCAGGCCGCGCCGCAGCATGCCCCGCCCGAAGACGACCAGGGCCAGCAGCGCCAGCCCGAAGGTGACCACCTGGATGGTGATCAGCTGACCCACCGTGTCCTCGATCTCCTCCATGGGCGCCGCGCTGACCAGCACCACGCCGGGCTCGACCTCACAGGCGCGCAGCCGGTACTCGCCCTTGTCCCGCAGGTACTCGGTGCGCAGCAGCTCCTTGTGCGCGGTGGTCTGCGCCCGGGCGAGCGAGGTGAAGTCGTCGACGTCCTTCGGCAGGTCGGCGGGGTCCTCGGGCCTGCGCAGCTGCGGGGTGCCGTCCGAGACGTCGTACACGGCGTAGAACCAGCTGTAGTACTTCTTGCCCGACAGCGTGCCGTAGTCCGCGATGCTCTTGGACTGGGCGATCTGGCCCTGCGCGAGCTGCGTGTCCAGCTGGGCCGACAGGTAGTCGCGCATGTACGTCGTCAGGGCCGTGCCGACGACGCCGAAGACGACCAGCGACAGCACGCCGAGACCCAGCGCCAGCCGGGTCCCGAGCCGCATCCTGCGGTACGCCCGGCGCACCCGCCCGATCACTCGGCCGCCTGCCGGATCACGTACCCGAAGCCCCGCACGGTGTGGATCAGCGGCGCCCTGCCGTCGTCGGACTCGTCGAGCTTGCGGCGCAGCCGGCTGACGACCAGCTCGACCACGTTCGAGCGGCCGCCGAAGCCGTACTCCCACACATGGTCGAGGATCTGCGCCTTGGTCAGCACGGTCGGTGACTTGCGCATCAGATAGCGCAGCACCTCGTACTCGGTCGGCGTGAGCGTGAGCAGCCTGTCGCCGCGGCGCACCTCGCGGGTGTCCTCGTCCATCATCAGGTCCGCCACCCGAAGGACGGAACGCTGGAAGCCGGGTCCGGCGCTGCGCCGCAGCACGGTCCGCAGCCGGGCCATCAGCTCCTCCACCGCGAACGGTTTGACCAGGTAGTCGTCGCCGCCCCGGGTCAGCCCGGCCACCCGGTCGGCGACCCCGTCGCGGGCCGTCAGGAACACCACGGGCACCATCGTCCCGGCACGGCGCAGCCGGTCCAGGACGCCGAAGCCGTCCAGGTCGGGCAGCATCAGATCGAGCACCACGATGTCCGGGTGGAACTCGGCGGCCAGCCGCAGCGCCTCCTCACCGGAGTTCGCGGTGACCGCCTCCCAGCCCTCGTACCGGGCGACCGTCGCGACGAGGTCGGCGATGGGCGGGTCGTCGTCCACGACCAGAAGGCGTACTTTCTCCACCCGTTCATAGTGCGGCACCCGGCGGCGACCCCCGGGGGCGGGGCGGGTACCGCGACCACATCGATAACCAGTTGAAAGAAGTACGACAGCTTTTCGACAGCAGCAGCCGGACAAGCTCGGTATCCACAGACGAGATCAAGGAGCTGTCGCCCGTGACGACCGTCCAATCGCCCCCTGCGCCCCCCACGGCGATACGCCCCAGGGTGGTCGCCCGCACGGGCCTGTACGCCCTGCTCGCCGCGAACGTGGCCGTGGTCCTCTACTTCTTCTTCGCCGCAGGCTTCGCCTCGAACACGCTCATCGTGCTCGGCCGGCTGACCGGCCTGTTCGGCGCCCTGCTCATGGCCTTCCAGCTGCTGCTGGTGGCCCGGCTGCCCTGGCTCGACCGCCGGATCGGCATGGACCGGCTGACGTCCTGGCACCGCTGGACCGGCTTCAGCGTCCTGTGGGCCCTCCTCGCGCACGCCGTGTTCATCACCTTCGGCTACGCCGAGTCGTCCTCCCTGGACCCGGTGAACCAGCTGATCGACCTCGCCGAGACGGTCGAGGGCGTGCTGCGCGCCGTCGTCGCGCTGGGGATCATCATCGTGATCGGCGTGGTCTCGGCCCGGTTCGCGCGCCGCAGGCTGGCGTACGAGACGTGGCACTTCATCCACCTGTACACCTACGTCGCCGTCGTCCTGGCGTTCACGCACCAGGTCGCGGTCGGTACGTCCTTCACCTCGTCCTCCGCCGCCACCGCGTACTGGTACGCGGTGTGGGGCGTGGCCCTCGCCTCGGTGTTCGTGGGCCGGCTGGTCCTGCCGCTGTGGCGGAACCGGCGCCACCAGCTGCGCGTCTCCGCGGTCGTCGCCGAGTCCGACAACGTCGTCTCCGTCTACGTCACCGGCCGTGACCTGGACCAGCTGCCCGCGCGGGCCGGCCAGTTCTTCCTGTGGCGCTTCCTGACCAAGGACCGCTGGTGGCAGGCGAACCCGTTCTCGCTGTCCGCCGCCCCCGACGGCCGCACGCTGCGCCTGACCGCCAAGG
Organism: Streptomyces sp. NPDC093591; assembly: GCF_044764885.1. Taxonomy (NCBI): domain Bacteria; kingdom Bacillati; phylum Actinomycetota; class Actinomycetes; order Kitasatosporales; family Streptomycetaceae; genus Streptomyces; species Streptomyces sp. NPDC093591. The sequence continues at coordinate 87,201 of NZ_JBIWIY010000010.1, read as the reverse complement.
CGGCCGGCGACGGCTCGGCGGGCCTCAGGCACCTCAAGGTCGGCACGCGGGTCTTCGCCGAGGGCCCCTACGGCGCCTTCACCACGATGCACCGCACCCGGCCGGAGGCCGTGCTCATCGCCGGTGGCGTCGGCGTCACCCCCATCCGGGCGCTGCTGGAGGAGCTGCACGGCCACGCGGTCGTGATCTACCGGGTCGCCACGGACCGGGACGCGGTCCTGTACGGCGAGCTGGTCGAGCTCGCCCACGCCAAGGGCGCCGAGCTGCACCTGGTGACCGGCCCGCCCGTCCCCGACAAGCTGGCCCCGGCCGAGCTGGCGCGGCTGGTTCCGGACATCACCGACCGGGACGTCTTCCTGTGCGGGCCGCCGCCCATGATGAACGCGGTGATCGGCAGCCTGCGCGAGCTGGGCGTGCCCAAGCAGCAGGTCCACTTCGAGCGCTTCAGCCTGGCCGGCTGAGAAGGACGGGAAAGACATCGTGAAGCGAGCAATACCTGTCCTCGTCCTGAGCGTCGCGGGCCTGGTCCCGGTCTGGCTCTACGAGCCCTCCCTCGGCATCGTCTCCACGGAAGCCGCGACGCCCTCGGCGTCGTCCTCCGCCGCGTCGGGTTCGGGTTCCGGCAGCACGGTCGTCAAGGGCTCGACCGTGCAGACCGACAAGGGCCCCGTGCAGGTCCAGGTGACCTTCCAGGGCACCAAGATCACCGCTGTGAAGATGCTCCAGCAGCCGAACCATCCGCAGACGACGGCGGCGGTGCCGAAGCTGATCGCGGAGACGCTCGAGGCGCAGAGCGCGGACATCGACACGGTGTCCGGTGCGACGATCACCAGCGGCGGCTACAAGGAGTCCCTCCAGGCCGCGATCGACGCGAACGCGGAGTCCGCGTCCTCCTCCGCCTCCCCTTCGGCCTCGGCGTCCGCCGCCGCGCAGTCGCAGACGGTCGACGGCTCGACGGTGAACACCGACAAGGGTCCCGTGCAGGTCCAGGTGACCTTCGAGGGCGACGAGATCACGGCTGTGAAGATGCTCCAGCAGCCGAACCATCCGCAGACGACGGCGGCGGTGCCGAAGCTGATCGCGGAGACGCTCGAGGCGCAGAGCGCGGACATCGACACGGTGTCCGGTGCGACGATCACCAGCGGCGGCTACAAGGAGTCCCTCCAGGCCGCGATCGACGCGAAGGGCTGATCATGCACCGAGTCGAACACGTCATGGGGTTCCCGGTCTCGCTGCGGGTCGACGACGAGCACGTTGGCGAGGAGACCGCCGATGTCGTGTTCGCCTGGCTGCGCGAGGTCGACGCCCGGTTCAGCCCCTTCAAGGCCGACAGCGAGGTGTGCCGGCTGGACCGGGACGAGATCGCGCGGAGCGACGTCAGCGCGGACCTCGACGAGGTACTGGGCCTGTGCGAGGAGTACCGGCTCGCCACCGGCGGCGCCTTCGACGTACGGCTGCCGGGGCGCGGGCTGGATCCGTGCGCGGTGGTGAAGGGCTGGTCCGTGCAGCGGGCCGCCGAGCTGCTGAAGGCGGCGGGCGCGCGGCGCTTCGTCCTCAACGCCGGTGGTGACGTGGTCGCCTCCGGCGGCCCCTGGCGGGTCGGGGTACGCCACCCCGAGCAGGCCGACAAGGTGTGCGTGGTGGCCGAGCTCACCGACGGGGCCGTCGCGACGTCCGCCCGCTACGAGCGCGGCGACCACATCATCGACGGCCGCACCGGACGTCCGGCGACGGGACTGCTGTCCCTCACCGTCGCGGCGTCCTCCCTGACCGTGGCGGACACGGTGGCCACGGCGGCCTTCGCCATGGGCGCGGAGGGCGTCGAGTGGGCCGCCTCACGGGAGGGCTGCGAGGTGTTCGCGGTGGACGCCGAGCGGCGGGTCCTGCGTACCGAGGGCTTTCCGGTGGCTCGCGCGGAGGCGCGGGCGGCGTAAAACGGCGTAAAAGGGGCCGGTTCACCGGCTGACGCGACTCGAGCGGCGGCGGCATCATGTCCGAGGGACATGCGAGTGCCGTCGCCAGCCTCATGGGGGGCCGCGCAGCTGGGGGAGCGGTACATGAAGCGGTTCGGGCGGGGGCGTCGCGTACCCGAGTGGTACGCGGAGTTGGGCAGTATGACCAGCGAGGAGTTCCAGCTCGGCGTCCGCTGTCTGGAACGGGTGCTCAGGGAGTACGGCCGCGGCGAGTACGCCCTCTGGCACCGCAGCGGCCGCATCCCGGTGACCGGGACCTTCACCCGGCCTCGGATCGACATCCACATCGGCCCCTTGCTGCGTGACACCTGCACCTGGGAGTACAAGACCTGGGTCAAGGGCATCAGGCGGGAATTCGAGTTCCAGGCCCGGCACGCGCCCGAGGTCCTGCGCGCCAGGACGGAGGAGGAGCGGCTGCGCCCGCTCCTGATGCCGCTCCTCGTACCCGTCGAGGAGGACGCGGACCTCAGCAACGGCCTCGTGCGGAGGTGGTCGGACGGGGTGGTCGCCGTGCTCTGCGTACGGGCACCGGAAGGCACGCGAGCGGTCACGGTGAGCGACGCGAGCGCGGTCGGCGCGGATCCCGACGTGTGGTGGGAGGCCGCCCTGCGCAACGTGCGCGACGAACCCGTCCACCTCACCACCACCGAGGCGGCGGACGGCGTACCGGAACTCACCCATGCCAGTGGGGAGGACCGCTTCGGACTCGGCCACCTGCTGCGGATCGACGAACTGACCCGATGGTCGGTCCACCGGCTCGGTGAGCGGCTCGGGGGGCCGCCACAACACGGGGTGCTGGTGGGGATCCTCGGAGACCCCGGCCTGTTCATGTACCACCGGATCGTCCGGCGCATATGGGCCCAGGCCGTGGTGGCGGGGATGCGGAAGATGTGCGCGGACAACGAGAACGACACCTCCTTCACCACCATCACCGGCGTGCACTGGTGGAAGGACGGCGAGGCCGTCCAGGTGGCGACGAGCACCGAGGTCGACCCGCGGCTGGCGGAGCTGCTGGACGCGGTACCCGAATGACGCCCCCGGCGTCGAGCATGCCGGGGGCGTCACAGGGAGGGCCGGTGGTTCAGCCGACGTCGGAGGCGTCCAGGCGGTACAGCCCGCTGTAGTCGCTCACCGCCGTGCCGTACTTCTTGACCCAGGTCGAGATCTCGGTGTTCGAGGAGCCCTGGCCGCTGTCGCTGATCACGATGTAGTGCAGCTTGCCCGCCTTCACCAGACTCTTGAGCTTGGCGAGCGTCATCGCGTCGTCCGTGCCGGACCAGCCGCCCATGGAGATCACCGGCTCACCGGACTCCAGGATGATCGAGGAGGCGGTCTGGTCGGTGGCCACCGCGACCAGCCAGGTCGCGCCGTCCTGGTTCTTCTTCAGGTACGTGATCATCTCGGAGCTGACCTGGGTGCCGCCCATGCCTCCGGCGGTTCGACCGGTTTGCGACTGCCCGGCGTCCTCGGCGTCGCCGGTGCTTCCGGTGCCGGTCGGTGGCTGCCCCATGGCCTGGCCGTCGGAGCTGTTGGATCCGCTCGGCGCGCCGCCGCTCGGACGCTGGCCGCCACCCATACCGCCACCGGTGTTCGGCCCGGCCGTCGGGTTGGTGCCGTTGGTGCTCGCGCTCGTCGCCGCCGACACCGAGTACGCGGCGGGACCGGCCAGCAGGGCCACGACCGCCGCCAGCGCCGCGATCCCGATCAGCCGCCGCCGCTTGGTGAACCGCCCGGCCAGCAGCCCGAGCACGGCCGCCGCGCCCGCCACACCGACGACGACCTCGGCGACCACGTACAGCGTCCCGGAACCGGAGACCCGCTGGAGCAGCACGACCGCCCACACCGCGCTGGCGGCGACCGCACCCGGCAGCACCCAGCCCCACTTCACGGCCGAACCCTCGACGAACGCCCGGTACAGCATCACGGCACCGATACCGGCCAGGGCCGCGATGCCCGGCGCCATGGCGGTGACGTAGTACGGGTGGAAGGTGCCCTCGGCGAGGGCGAAGGTCAGGTAGTGCAGCACGAACCAGCCGCCCCACAGCATCAGCGCCGCACGCTTGGCATCGGTCCGCGGCGCCCGGCCGCGCAGCACCAGGCCGCCGACGAGAGCGATCAGCGCGAACGGGATCAGCCAGGAGATCTGCCCGCCCATGATCTCGTTGAACATCCGGTACAGACCGGCGTCGCCGCCGAAGCTCGCGCCGTTGCCCTGCGAGCCCACCGACGAACTCGCCCCGAAGATACGGCCGAAGCCGTTGTAGCCGATGACGAGATCCCAGACGGTGTTGTCGGTGGAGCCGCCGATGTACGGACGCGACGAGGCGGGGATCAGATCGACGACCACCATCCACCAGGCGCTGCTCACCACCAGCGCGAGCGTGCCGACGGCGAGATTGCGGATCCGCCGGCCCAGGGAGGCGTTCGCGGCCCACAGGTACACCAGGAAGAACACGGGCAGGACGACGTACGCCTGCATCATCTTCGTGTTGAACGCGAAGCCGATCGCCACGCCCGACCACACCAGCGGCATCAGCCGCCCGGTGCGCACGGCCTTCATCAGCGCGGCGGCGCCGAGCAGCATCAGGAAGACCAGGATCGGGTCGGGGTTGGTGTCCCGGGTGATGGCGGCGGTGATCGGGGTCAGCGTCAGGGCCAGTGCGGCGATCGTCGCCGCGACCACCCCGAAGTCCCGCTTGACCGTCCGGTACAGCAGCGCCACCGAGCCGACGCCCACCGCGACCATCGGCAGCATCAACTGCCAGGTGCCGTAGCCGAGGACGCGGGCCGACAGGCCCATCACCCAGAGCGCGAACGGCGGTTTGTCGACGGTGATGAAGCTGCCGGCGTCCAGCGCGCCGAAGAAGAACGCCTTCCAGCTCTGGGTGCCGCTGTAGACCGCCGCGTTGTAGAAGGTGTTGCCGGTGACGGAGGAGAGGTTCCAGGCGTACAGGGCGGTGGCCAGCAGCAGGATCGCCCCCAGGGCGGGGCGGGCCCAGCGCGGGTCGTCGGGGGCGCCGGTCAGCAGCCTGCGCGTACGGGCGGCGAGGCCGCCGCCGGCCGGGGGCTCGGCCCGGTGCCGGGGCCCGCCGTCCTGGACGGGTGCGGGGGGTGGGGCGAGGGTCGTCATGACGCGTACTCCAGTTGGGTGTTCGCCCCGACGGGCAGGACAGCGGCGGTGGTTCGGGCGGCCGACACCTGTGGGGTGCGGGTCCGGCGGGGTACGGCGGGGACGCGGGCGCGGCCGGTGACGGTGGAGCGCAGCATCCGGCCCATGCCCAAGAGGTCGTCGAGGGCGGTGCGGACGATGTCGACCCGGCTGTCGGGGCCGTCCACCCAGTCGACCGGCACCTCGTGGATGCGCAGGCGGTTGCGCTGGGCGAGGACCAGCAGTTCGGTGTCGAAGAACCAGGCGGTGTCCTCGACGTGCGGGGCGAGCGCCCGGAAGACGTCGGTGCGCACCGCCTTGAAGCCGCACTGCGCGTCGGAGAAGCGCGCCGCGAGCCCCAGCCTGGGCAGCAGGTTGTAGGACCGGGAGATGAACTCCCGCTTGGGGCCGCGCCCGACGCCCGCCCGCCGGTGCAGCCGGCTGCCGATGGCGAGGTCGCTGTGGCCGGACAGCAGCGGCGCGACCAGGGGCAGGAAGCCCTCCAGGCCCGTGGACAGGTCGACGTCCATGTAGGCGACGACGTCCGCGGTGGAGCGGCTCCACATGTGCTTCAGCGCGCGCCCGCGGCCCTTGGCCTCCAGGTGGACGGCGTGCACGTGCGGCAGCCGCTCGGTGAGTTCGGCGGCCGCCTGCCAAGTGCCGTCCGTGCTCGCGTTGTCCGCGATCGTGATCCGGAACGGGAACGGGAAGGACGTTTCGAGGTATGCGTGGAGACGGCCGATGCTGTCGGCGAGGACGTGCGCCTCGTTGTGGACCGGCACCACGATCTCGACCGACCGCCGCCGGACGCCTCCCGCGTTCGTTTCGTTCATGTCAGTGACCATCGGGGCCGCTTCTGGGGGATCCCTGAGGCCGTTCTGAGGGAAGGGTGAGAATCAGCGGACTCACAGGTCGCGCACAGGACAGCGCTGACCGATGGCGAGGAACCGGCCCGCGAAGGACCGAAACACAAGAGGTCTAGACTCTGCCGGACGGTCCCAGACCCGAGGGGTGTTCGGCGTTTTGATACGGATGGATTCAGTCACCAAGCGATACCCGGACGGCACGGTGGCGGTCGACCGGCTCTCCCTGGAGATACCCGACCGCTCGATCACCGTCCTCGTCGGACCCTCCGGGTGCGGCAAGACCACCACCCTGCGCATGATCAACCGGATGGTCGAGCCCAGTGAGGGAACCATCCTCCTCGACGGCAAGGACATCCAGCAGCAGCCGGTCAACACGCTGCGCCGGTCCATGGGTTACGTCATCCAGAACGCCGGCCTCTTCCAGCACCGGACGATCCTCGACAACATCGCCACCGTGCCCCGCATGCTCGGCTGGGGCAAGGAGAAGTCCCGGGCGCGGGCACGGGAGTTGATGGAGCGGGTGGGGCTCGACGGGGCGCTCGCCAAGCGGTACCCGTACCAGCTCTCCGGCGGCCAGCAGCAGCGCGTCGGCGTGGCGCGGGCGCTCGCGGCGGATCCGCCGGTGCTGCTGATGGACGAACCCTTCTCGGCCGTCGACCCCGTGGTGCGCAAGGGGCTGCAGGACGAACTCCTGCGCATCCAGGAGGAGTTGGGCAAGACAATCGTCTTCGTCACCCACGACATCGACGAGGCCGTCAAGCTCGGCACGATGGTCGCCGTGATGCGCACCGGCGGCCATCTCGCCCAGTTCGCGCCGCCCGCCGAGCTGCTGTCCCACCCCGCCGACTCCTTCGTGGAGGACTTCCTCGGCGCCGACCGCGGCATCCGGCGGCTGTCCTTCTTCCCCTCGGCGGGGCTGGAGTTGCTGACGGGGCCCATCGTCGCCGTCGACGCCACCGCCGAGCGGATCGCCGCCGCCGGCACGGCCGAGACCCCCTATCTCCTCGTCACCGACCCGGACGGCAGACCCCTCGGCTGGAGCGAGCCGCAGGAGCTCACCGCCGGCGAGATCGAGACCGGCCGACTGCTGTCGTACGGCCGCCCGTTCGTGGCCGGCACCGACTCGTTGCGGGCCGCGCTCGACTGTGCGGTGCTCTCGCCGACCGGCTGGGCCGTCGCCGTGGACGCCGAGGGCCGGGCCGCCGGGGTCGTCTCGCAGCAGAGCATCGGCGAGGCCATCCGCGGCGCGCACGCGGAGCGCGGTGCGGACGCGGAGCGCGGCGGGGACGGCCAGGCCCAGAAGGTCGCCCCATGAGTGAGCTCTTCGACCTGCCCAGTGACCTCCAGAACAGCTACTTCGGACTGGTCGCCCTGCACCTGCGCGAGGCACTGATCCCGGTGCTGGCCGGGCTGCTGGTGGCCCTGCCCGTCGCCCAGCTGTGCGTGCGGGTGCGCTGGCTGTACGCGCCGGTGCTGTGGGTGACGACCGTGCTGTACGCGATCCCCTCGATCGCCTTCTGCGTCATCCTCATCGACTACACCGGACTGAGCGAGCTCACGGTGATGATCCCGCTGGCCGTCTACAGCCTGGTGGTGCTCGTCCCGGCGATCGTGGACGGGGTGCGGTCGGTGCCGCAGGAGACGCTGGCCGCCGCCACCGCCATGGGCTTCGGACCCGTACGCCGCTATGTCCAGGTGCAGTTGCCGATCGCGGCGCCCGCGATCATCGCCGGACTGCGGGTGGCGTCCGTGTCCAGCGTCTCCCTGGTCAGCATCGGCATGCTGATCGGCAACGAGGGCGCCCTCGGCAATCTGCTCAACAGCGGCCTGATCTACAACCAGCCGCGCCTGATCTGGCTCTCCGTGGTGGGCACGGCCGTTCTCGCCCTGCTCGTCGACGCCGCGCTGATCGGCCTGCGCGTGCTGCTGACGCCCTGGATGCCGCGCGCCACCCGCAAGAGCGCGCGCACGCTCGCCGTGAAGGAGGCCGCCCGGTGAACGTCCTGAACTTCATCAACTCCTTCTTCAGCGACAACGCCCACTGGCAGGGCTACGACGGTATCCCGGCGCGGCTCGCCGAGCACGTCCAGTACACGCTGATGGCCCTCGGTATCGCCGCCGCGGTCGGCCTGCCGGTCGGCCTGCTCACGGGCCACACCGGGCGCGGCGGCAACGCGCTCGGCCTCATCGCCACCTCCGCCCGGGCGCTGCCCAGCTTCGGCCTGATGGTGCTGATGTTCATCCTGCTGGGCCTGGGCATGGCCCCCGTCATGATCCCGCTGGTCGTGCTCGCCATCCCGCCCATCCTCGTCACCACCTACGAGGCGATGCGCTCCGTCGACCCCGCGCCGGTCGACGCCGCGCGCGGCATGGGCATGGCGGAGGCCGCGGTCCTGTTCCGGGTCGAACTCCCCGTCGCCCTCCCGCTGATCCTCAGCGGCCTGCGCTCGGCGGCCATCCAGATCGTCTCGACGGCCACGATCGCCGCGTACGTCAGCTTCGGCGGCCTCGGCCGCTACATCATCGACGGCCTCTACCAGCGGAACTACGAGAAGGTGGTGGGCGGCGCCACACTGGTCGCCGCCATGGCGCTGACGACGCTCGCGGTGTTCTGGGCGGTGGGGCGGCTCGCGGTGTCGCCGGGGGTGCGCAGGCGCCACTGACTGGCTTGCGGCGCCCCTTGGGGCCGTGGGGAACTGCGCCGAGCGTCACCCCTGCGTGCGGGCCAGCGCCAGTTCCAGTACGACGAGCAGGGCGTCCCGTACCGAGCCGGTCTCTCGGGCGTCGAAGACGACCACCGGGACGCCGTCGGTGACGTCGAGCGCCCAGCGGACCTCCTCCAGGGTGTGCTCGACTTTGCCGTCGAAGGCGTTGACGGCGACCGCGAAGGGGATGGCCTTGTGCTCGAAGTAGTCGACGGCGGCGTAGCAGTCGTCGAGGCGGCGGGTGTCGACGATGACGAGCCCGCCGACCGCGCCCTCGACGATGTCGTCCCACATGAAGCCGAACCGCTCCTGGCCCGGCGTGCCGAACAGGTACAGCTTCAGGGTGGGGTCGATGGTGATGCAGCCGAAGTCCATGGCCACGGTGGTCGTGGTCTTGCGCGGGGTGTGGCCGAGGTCGTCCACGCCCGCCGCGACCTCCGTGATGGCGGCCTCGGTGGTCAGCGGCTCGATCTCGGATATCGAGCCCACGGTGGTCGTCTTGCCCACGCCGAAGCCGCCCGCGATCACCATCTTGACCGGCAGCGGCGGTCGTACGGCGGCCTGTTCAGTCGTCGTCACGGAGTGACCCCTCGTGAGTCGGGGATGGCGCGAAGGCCGTCGATGACCCTGCGCAGGACGGATGCGTCGTGGACGACGCCCAGGTCGGGCACGTGCACCGTCAACTGCCCCGCGGCGCGCAGGTCCTCGGCGAGGACGCGCACCACGTTGAGGTGCAGCCGCAGCCGGGCCGCGATCTCCGCGAGGGACTGCGGCAGCCGGCACACGGCGACGATGTCGTGCTGCTCGAAGGCGAGCCGGTCGAGCGCGTCGAGCCCCTCGGTGGTGGCGACCACCTGGGTCTCGACGGGCATCGACCGGCCGTCGGCGTCGGCCGCCACCCGGCCGGCGGTGACCAGGAACGGCCGCACGGCGGGGGCGGGTCCGACCGGGGCCGGTCCGTCGGGGTCCGGTCCGTCGGGGTCCGGCGCTGGGATGCCGTCCGCCATGGGCTTGTCCGTCCTCCTCGACCCGGTGCCTTGTCCTTCCCGGCTCTCTGCCCGGCCTGGTCAGCGGGCCGACGCGGCGCCGACGCTGTTCTTCAGCTCCAGCACGAGCTGCGGGCTGAGGGCGGACCCGGCGCGGTTGGCGAACACGGTCATCTCGTAGGCGATGTTGCCCAGCTTGGCCTCCTTGTCGGTGACCACGCCGAGCACGGCGCCGCTGCCGATCGCGGAGACCAGGACGTGGCCGCCCTCCAGGTCGATGATGACCTTGTTGAGGCCGCCGAGGCCGTAGTTGCCGGAGGCGCCGGCCGCCAGGCTGGTGATGCCGGAGACGATCGCGGCGAGCCGCTCGGAGTCGGCGTGCTCGCGCAGTTCGGAGACGGCGATGAGCAGTCCGTCGGACGAGACGGCGATGGCGTCCACGACTCCGGCCGTCTCCTTCGCGAAGCGATTCAGCAGCCAGGTGAAGTCGGCTGCGGCGGCCTGCAGTTCGGCCGGTGTGGTGCCTCCCGCCGGGGTGCCACCTGTCGACGTGCTCACTGCTCCGCTCCTTCCGGGGGGTCGTTCTGGTCCTGCGTACGGGGGGTCGGGTGGGTGGCCGGCGCGGAGCGTGCTCCGCTGCCGGCGCGTGGGCTGTCGCGGTGCGCGCGTTCCACGGCGGCCTCGAACTCGTCGAGCGCGGCCCGCACGGCCTCGGGGTCCACGGTACGCACGCTCTGCCGCGGCACCGCCTGCGGGGCGGAGGCGGCCGTCGTCGGCAGGGTCGCCCCGCGGACGCGGCGACGCAGGGGGCGGGTGGCCGCCGGTTCCTCGGCACGGGCCCCGGGGGTGGACGGTGTCCCGTCCGGCTGGGGTCCGGAGGGCGGTGCCGTGGGCCCGTCCGCCCGCAGGGCCGTCGACGTCGCCGTGTCGCCCGGCGCGGCGCCCCGCTGGGAGACCCGGCGGGGGAGAGGACGCGGCCCGTCGCCGTCCGCGCCGTCGTCCGGCCGTACGGCATCCCCCTGCACGGCGACCGAGGGCCGGGGCCCAGAGGCGGGGGCCGAGGACGTCGCGGCGTCGGATGCCGGGGCACCGACCGCGCCCGCGGGGTCGGCGTCGTCCGTCTTCGTACCGCCCGCGACCGCGGCCAGGGCCGCCATCGCCGTCGCCCCCGTCGTGCCGGCGGTCACCAGCAGCGACGACGGCACCGTCACCTCGGCCGTCACGCCGCCACCCGGTGTGCGCGACAGGACGACCGCGATCTCCCAGCGCCGGGCCAGCGTGCCGACCACGAACAGGCCCAGCACCTTGGTCGGTACGAGGTCCAGTCGCTCGCGGCGGATGAGGCGGGCGTTCTCCTCGTCGAGGCGTTCGGGGCTCATGCCCAGGCCGTGGTCGGTGACGACGATCACCGCGCCGCCGTGCTCGCCGTCCGCCACGGTCACCTCGACCGGTCGGCCCTCCGGCGAGAACGACACCGCGTTCTCCAGGAGTTCGGCCACCATCAGCGTCAGGTCCCCGAGGACCTCCGGCTCCACCACGACCTCGGTCCGGGCGCGCAGCTCCACCCGCTGGTAGCCCTCGATCTGGCCGAGCGAGGCGCGTACGACGTTGGTGAGCGCGACGGGCCCGGTGTCCAGGACCGCCTCGTGGATGCCGGCGAGCAGCATCAGACTGTCGGCGTTGCGGCGCAGCCGGACCGCGATGTGGTCGATGGAGTAGAGGCGCTCCAGCAGCGCGGGGTCCGTCTCGCCCCGCTCCACCACGTCGATCAACGACAGCTGACGTGACGTCAGGTTGCTGACCCTGCGGCCCACGTTGCCGAACATCTCCGCCGTGTTGCGCCGGCTGAGCACCTGCCGCTCCAGCAGCGCGACCGCCGTGGCCTGCACCTGGTTGAACGCCTCGGCGAGTTCGCCGATCTCGTCGCGCGCCATGACCGGCATCTCGCCCAGCCGCGGCGGACCGTCGTCCTCGGCGTCGTCGTCGGCCACCCGCGCCAGCTCGCGCTCGGCGACCTCGGCGACCTGCCGCGCCGCACCCGTGAGGGCCTGCACCGGGCGGACCACCGAGCGGCGCACCAGCACAGCGAGGACCAGCCAGACGGCGAAGCCGAACAGGGCGAGCCCCAGCAGCGACAGCGCGCGCCACGCCGCCTCGTCGGAGGCGCTGTCCGCCTGGTCGGCGATCTGGTCGATGAGCGAGGTGGTGATCGACAGCCGGGTCTCGGCCTGCTCGCGGTAGGCGCCGTAGGAGTCGAGCGCCTCCGCGAGTGACTCGCGGACCTCGGCGGGCGACTGGGCCTGCACCGCGCCCGGGTCGATCTGCAGCTCGGCGTACTGGCGGCTGATGGTGGTCTGCGCGTGGGTGTACTTGATCCCGTCGAGCGTGCGGGCCTGCGCCTCGGTGGCGAACCGGGCGAAGCGTTCGGCCTGGTGGGTGTACTCGTCGTAGGCGCCGATCGCGCCGATGAACTCGATCAGCGCGTTGGAGTCGCCGGTCGACGCGGAGAAGACGCCGGTCTCGAAGGCGCTGTGCGCGGCGCCCGCGCGCAGCAGCGAGTCGAGCAGGTTGCCGGTGAAGGTGGTCGCGAGATCGGGGTTGCGGTCCAGCCCCAGGCCGTCGATCAGACCCTGCGAGGCATGGGTGTACGCGGGGTCGATGTTGTCGGCGGCCAGATACCCCTGCTCGACGGTGTCGCGCAGGCTGCTCAGACCCTCGACCGTCTTCAGGGCCTGCGCCTCGGTCTCCGGCAGCTGGTCACCGAACGCGTCGCGCACCCGCTCCACCTGGGCGTTCACCAGGGACTGCGCCGTGCGGTAGGTGGCCGGCGAGGGTGCACCGCCCTCGGCGGCCTCGTGTCGGACGGAGAGCAGGACGGCCTGCTGGTGCTCGGCGGCCAGCCGGTCGACGAGCCTCGCGACCTCGACGCTCTCCCGGACCAGCCGGGCGGCGTCGGCGGCGTTGCGTGACTGCGCGGTCTGGTCGGCGATGAGGTAGGCGAGGAGAGCCGCGACCGCGGTCAGCGGTACGCCCACGAGAAGGTTGAGTTTGCGCCGGAACGGCCAGCGGACGGCGAACCCGCGCATACCTGCCTCCTTCGTGGCGTCACACGGCGCGCGAAGGGTTCACGTGACCGGTGTTGATCAGGTCAATTTCGGGGAGACTACAGTCTCTTGCTGGTCATGACCGAAACTGGACCTCAATAATCCGTTACAACACCCCGTGCCTCAACCGTCCCGCCTTCACATCGGCCCACAACTGCCCGTTTTTCCGGGCCAATCGTGACCGGGCTGCTCTTGACTGACCAAGAGGTGGCTGGATTGGATCAGTGGAGAGCGTTCTTTGCGCACCACAATCCCCTGAATCCGGAACGGGAATCGTGACTCTCACCGCCTCACGCAGCAGGTCCCTCAGGAACCATCCCGGCGCGGCCGCCGTCGCGCTCGCCGCCACGGCGGCGCTGCTGGCGGGATGTTCCTCCTCCGGCGACAAGTCCGACCCGCTCGCCGAGGACGCGGCGAGCGGCGACACCGTGGTCGTCGGCTCGAACAACTTCGCCGAGAGCATCCTGCTCGCCGACATCTACGGCGAGGCCCTGAAGGCGAAGGGCATCAAGGTCACCTACAAGCCCAACATCGGCAGCCGCGAGACGACTTACGGCCTGCTGAAGAACGGCTCCGTCACGGTCCTGCCGGAGTACAACGGCTCGCTGCTCGCCTACCTCGACCCGAAGGCGGAGCAGAAGTCGGCCGACGCCGTGAACACCGCGGTGAAGGCCAAGCTGGACGCGAAGCTGACGCTGCTGGAGTCCTCGCCGGCCGAGGACAAGGACTCCGTCAGCATCAACGCCGAGACGGCGAAGAAGTACAAGCTGACCGCCGACTCCAGCCTCGAGGACCTCAAGGACATCGCCCCGGAGTTGGTGATCGGAGGTTCGCCCGAGTTCCAGACCCGGCAGCAGGGCCTGAAGGGCCTGGAGTCCGAGTACGGCCTGAAGTTCAAGTCCTTCAAGGCGCTGGACGCGGGCGGCCCGCTGACCCAGGCGGCGCTGACGAAGAACACCGTGCAGGCCGCGGACATCTTCACCACGGACCCCACCATCACCAAGGAGGGCTTCGTCGTCCTCAAGGATCCGAAGAACCTCTTCGGCTTCGCCAACGTGACCCCGCTCGTCTACAAGAGCGGCCTCTCCCAGGAGGGCGTCGAGGCGCTCAACGCCGTCTCGGCCAAGCTGGACACCAAGACGCTCCTCGACCTGGACTCCCAGGTCCAGCTGGAGAACAAGGACCCGCTGGACGTGGCCAAGGCCTGGCTGAAGTCGGCCGGTCTGGACTGACCTGCGGCAGGCTCTCGCGGGGTTGTGACGGGCTCTCGTCACAACCCCGCTGTGCTGCTCAGTAGCCGACCTGGAACGTGGCGTCCTGGCGCTCGGTGGCCGTGGAGACCGGGTCGATGCGCAGGGCGAAGTCGGAGTGCCTGATGTAGCGCGTCGGGTTGTTGTACGAGCGGAACGACGCCCAGGAGGAGTCGGCGAGCCCGGCCGTCCGGTAGAACGTCGCGTCCGCGGCGAACGTCGACGTGCCGTCGTTCTCGTCGAGGCGCAGGGCGTAGCTGTAGTGCCGCAGATAGCGGCTCGGGTAGTTGACCGACTGGAAGGACACGCCGGAGGAGTCGGCGAGGCCCGGCACCAGCTTCCACTGCGAGTCGGGGAACGGGTCGAAGGGGTACGCGTCGATCCGGCCGGCGAAGCCGCTGTGCCGGACGTAACGCGCCGGGTAGTTGTACGACTTGAGCCGGTTCCAGGCGGGGCGCCCCACTTGGCGATCAGGTTGTTGTACTCGGTCGACGTGATCGGGTGGATGCCGCAGTGCTTGGAGTTGAGGGGCTGGGTGTAGAGCTTCTGGTCCAGGGCCGTCCAGGTGCCGGCGGCCAGGTTGCTCGTCTGCCAGACGTAGAAGACGCCGTTCGGCGTGTACGTGTCTCCCCAGAGGTACCAGGTATTGCCGGTGAGGGACTTGACCACGGTGGGCGCCTCGGTGCCGCCGTGGTTCACGGCCGTGCTGAACGGGGTGAAGCTGCCGGGGTTCAGGCTCGTCGAGCGGGCGCCGACCAGGGTGCCGTTCCTCTTGAAGTAGAGGTAGTTGACGCCGTTCACACCGATGGTGAGGTTGCCGTCGATGACGTCGTAGCCGGGGTCGAAGAAGACCTGCGGGTTCGTCGTCGTACGGAAGTCGGTCGTGTAGCTGACCATGATGACGTTGTGGCCGCTGCTGTTCACCGACGAGTAGAGGATGCCGTACTGCCCGCGTGAGGCGTCCCAGAACGCCTCCGGTGCCCAGCTGTGCGTGGTGGTCATGTCGTGCAGCTTCAGCAGGCGGTAGCCGGTGAAGGTGCGCAGGTCGGTGGAGTCCCAGACGTGGATGTAGACGCTGTTGCGGGTCCAGTCCGTGCCGCTCAGGTCGGTCGCGATGACGACGAACGTGCCGTCCTGCTTGCGCAGCAGGAACGGGTCGCGCAGACCGCCGGCGCCGAGGGTGGGGGTGGCGACGGGGGCGTTCTGGTTGAGCGGCGTCCACCGCAGGCCATCGGTGCTGACGGCCAGATGGAGGTTGTAGTCCGCCTCCAGCATGGTGTTGGACTCGGTGAAGTAGACCATCGCGTACGCCGAGTCGGCGGCGTGGGCGGTTCCGGCACCCAGGGTCAGGGCACCGGTCGCGGCGAGCGGGACGGTGGCGGCCATGCCGAGGAAGTGTCTGCGGGAGGGGTTCGTCATGCGGCTCTCCAGGGGGCGGGGGGGCTTGCCGTACGGCTCTATGACCGACAGTCATGGCCGATATATCGAACGAAGTTCGGTGAATCGACCAGAAAGTAGGCGTGAGTTGGGGGCGCGTCAATCACATGGTCATCCTTGGCGGGTTCTCGCCACGCGCGGACGCGACCGCTCGCGGCTCAGCTCGCCTTGCGAGCGTCCGCGATCAACTGGTCGATCAGGGCGATCAGTACGTCCCGGCACGACTCGCGCTCCCGCGCGTCGCACAGCAGCACCGGCACATGCCCGGGGAGCGCGAGGGAGTCCCGGATGTCCTCGGCGGGATAGGGATGCTCGCCGTGGAAGCCGTTGACGCCGACGACGAAGGGGATGCCCCGGCGCTCGAAGAAGTCGAGCGCCGCGAAGCTGGAGTCCGGCCGGCGGACGTCGACCAGGACGACGGCCCCGAGCGCGCCGATCGCCAGGTCGTTCCACATGAACCAGAACCGCTGCTGCCCGGGAGTACCGAACAGATACAGCACCAGCTCCCGGCTGATGGTGATCCGGCCGAAGTCCAGGGCCACGGTGGTGGCCCGCTTCTCCTCGATGCCGTTGAGGTCGTCGATGCCCAGACCGGCCGTGGTCAGAGGCTCCTCGGTACGCAGCGGGGCGATCTCGCTGACCGACCCGACCATGGTGGTCTTGCCGACGCCGAAACCGCCGGCGATGAGGATCTTGACCGTGTCGGGCGGTGCGACCGCTTCCACGGTGGTGTCAGAGCCGGCCAAGGCCGTCCCTCACTTTCTGCAGCAGGTCCAGGTCCGGGGTGCGAGGGGTGACGGGGTGCGGCGGGTGCACGGTGATCAGGCCCGCCTCCAGCAGATCGCAGAGCATGATGGCGACCACGCTCACCGGCAGGTCGAGATGGGCCGCGAGCTCCGCGACGGCGATCGGCCGGGCGCAGCGCCGCAGGATCCGTGCCTGTTCGGGCTGCGGCCGCGGCGCCCGCTCCGGCGGCGGATCCACCGCCGTCACCGTGGTGATCAGCGTGAAGTCGGTGCGGCTGGGCCGCGTCCGGCCGCCGGTGAGGGCGAAGAGACGTACCAGCCGGGCCGCCGAATCGTCTCCGCCCACCTCACGCGCCAGGGCCGACATGGGCCCGCGGTGCCGCCGACAGATGCTCGCCGATCTTCTTCACCAGCATGTTCATCTGGTACGCCACCACACCGACGTCCGCGCCCTGGTTGGTGAGGACGACGAGATGGGCGCCCGGCCCGGCGGAGGTCAGGATCAGATAGCTGTTGGCCATCTCGATCAGCGCCTGGCGCACCGGTCCGCCTCTGAAGTCCATGCTGACGCCCTTGCTGAGGCTCATCAGGCCGGACGCGGTCGCCGCCAGCCGCTCGGCGTCGTCGCGCAGGAAGCCGGTGGACTTGCTGACCACCAGGCCGTCCTCGGAGAGCACGACGGCGTGGTTGACGTCGGCGACCCGCTCCACGAGTCCGGTGAGCAACTGGTCGAGCTGGGTGTCCGTGGCGGGGGTGGGGCGTGTCATGGCGATGTCCTTCATGAACGGTCGGCGGGCGGGGTGGGGGACGTGGGGGAGGAGGCGGAGGGGGCCGAGCCCACCGGGGACGGCTCCTCGTGGTCGCATTCGTCGCGGGCCTGGAACGTTCCCCGCTGGAAGCAGGCGAGCGAGGAGGCGGCTCGTTCCGCGGTGAAGTCGTCGGCGCCCCCGTCCTCTTCGGGGGAGGCGGCCTCTTCGCGCAGCTCGGCGGCCAGGCTGGTCTGCGGCACGCGCCGGGGCAGCGGGGTGAGGCGGTCACGGCCGGCGGCGGGCGCGGCGGTCCGCTCGGGCGCGGTGCGGGCCGGGACGACCGGGCGGGACTCCCGTACGGGTTCCTCCGGTTCGGCGGCCCCGGCGTGCTCCACCTCGTCCTGGTCCGGCGCGGGCACGTCCCGCACCACGATGTCGTGCGGGATCAGCACGATCGCCGTCGTGCCGCCGTACGGCGAGGAGCGCAGGGTGACGGCGATGCCGTGCCGGCGGGCGAGCCGGGCGACCACGAACATGCCGAGCCGCAGGTCGTCGGCGAGCGCCACCACGTCGAACTGCGGGGGATCGGCCAACTGGGCGTTGAAGGAGTCGTAGTCCTCCTCCGACATGCCGAGGCCGCGGTCCTCGACCTCCACGGCCAGGCCCTTGGCCACCATCGCGGCCCGCACCCCGACCGGGGCCGGCGCGGGGGAGTACAGCGTGGCGTTCTCGATCAGCTCGGCCAGCAGATGGATCACGTCCGCCACCGCGGGCGGCGCGAGATGCACCTCCTCCTCGGTGTGCACCTCCACCCGCTGGTACTCGGCGACCTCACCGACGGCACTGCGCAGGATGTCGATCAGCGCGACCGGCTCGCTCCAGCTGCGGCCGGGCCGCTCGCCGCTGATGATGACGAGGTTCTCCTCGTAGCGGCGCAACTGACTGGCGGTGGAGTCCAGTTCGTACAGGCCCTTGAGGATCTCCGGGTCCTGATGCGCGCGCTCCAGCGCGTCGAGCTTGGTGAGCTGCAGGTTGACCAGGTTCTGGCTCTGCCGGGCGATGCCGAGGATGACCTTCTGGAAGCCACGCCGGGTGTCGGCGAGTTCGACGGCGGTGTGCACGGCGGTGCGCTGCGCGGCGTTGAACGCCTTGGCCACCTGGCCGAGTTCGTCGTGGCCGTAGTCCAGCGGCGGCGTGGCGAGCTCCACGTCGACCTTCTCACCGCGGTCGAGCCGGGTGACCACGTCCGGCAGCCGCTCCTCCGCCAGGCTGAGGGTGGCCACGCGCAGACCGCGCAGGCGCCGGGACAGCGAGCGCGTGATGCGCCAGGACATCACGGCGCACACGAGTACGGCGACGAGGCCCCCCACGCTCAGGGAGCCGGCCTTGATGAGCAGGGAGTGCGCCTGGTCGTCGGTGCGGTCGAGCAGGGCCCGGGTCTGCTGCTGGATCAGGCCGGTGTACTGGTCGGAGAGCGTGTCGATCGCTGCGGCCCACTGTTTCTGGGCGTCGGGCAGGGCGGTGCGGACGCTGTCGCCGCTGCCCGACGTGCGGGCCGCCAGCACCTGGTTCTCGATGACCTCGACATTCTGCCACGCCGCCCCTTGGAGAATCCGCTCGGTCTGGGTCTTCACACTGCCGCTCAGGGAGGGGACGACCTGGTCCTCGAGCAGCCACCGGCGGGCGTTGACCAGTTCCGTGAACCGGGCCCGTACGTCCGCGTCGAGCTCCCCGGACGGCCAGGCGAGGGTGAGCAGCGCGTCCTCCTGGGAGACCAGCTCCGCCGCCTGCTCCAGCATGACGAGCGGGCCGGCCTGCGAGGTGAGGTTTCCGTCGTCGACCTGGGAGAGCTCCCGGAAGGCGTTGATCTGGTCGTCGATGATCGAGGTGTACTGGTCGAGCGCCTGCTGCGGGGAGATGTCGGTGAGGTCGTCGACCTGGTCCCGGTAGTACTCGAGGCTTCCGACGCCCGCGATGACGGAGTACATCCGGTCGCCGATGCGGTACGGGGCGTCCTCGATCGCCTCCGACCGGCCGACCAGCTTCGCGATCGCCGCGTCCGTCTCCCGCCGCTGCTGGTCGAGGGCGGCCCGGGCACCGCGCTGACCGGCCAGGAACGCTGCCGACAGACCGCGCTCGCGCTGCAGGGCGAGGGTCGCGTCGGTGCCCATGGCGCCGCTCGACCTGCTCAGCTCGGTCTGCTCCCGCAGCCGCAGCCCCTCCGAGAACATCTGCGTCGTCGTCACCCCCCACATGGCGGCGAGGGTGATGCTGGGGATCAGTGCCAGGAGGATCAGGGAGAGACGTATGGAGCCGAGGCGGCGCCGGGCACGTGTCTGCGGAGACATCGTCGTCCTAGGGCGATCAGTGGGGGAGCGGCGGGCGGGCGGCGGAGACGGAACGGCGGGGGAAGGGGAGGCGGGGGACGAGCGCGAGGGGTGACGACGCGTCCGGTACGGCACAAGGGATGCGCAGGATGTTATCCGCACAAGTGGCCGCACAGCCCATGAGTGACCGAATCTTTGGGGACACCGTTGTACGCAACGTCCGCTCAGCGGGTCCCACGGGCCGCGAACCTCGTCACCGAGGCCACATTGGCCTTCGAGACGAGCGCGGGACCGGTCAGCACGGGCGCCTCGCCGCCACCGAGGGTGTTGCCGTTGGTCTTGTAGAGCCAGAGCGAGTCCACGGCCAGGTAGCCCTGCAGATACGGCTGCTGGTCCACCGCGAACTGGACATCGCCGTTCTTGACGGCCTTGACCAGATCGCTGTTGAGGTCGAAGGTCGCGACCCGGGCGTCGCTGCCCGCCTTCTCGGCCGCGTCGACCGCAGCGAGCGCGAACTGCGCGCCCAGGGTGACCACCTCGTCGATGCTGGAGTCCTGCCGCAGCCGGTCCGTGATGGCGGTGGTCGCCGCGTCCATGTCGGTGCCCTCCACATAGAGCATCTCGGTCTCGCCGCCGAACCCCTTCTTCACCCCGGCGCAGCGCGCCTCCAGGGCGACGTTGCCGCGCTCGTGGATGACACAGAGGGCGTGCTTGGCCTTGAGGCCGTCGAGCCTGTTGCCGACGACCGTGCCCGCGACGCTCTCGTTCTGGCCGAAGTACCCCAGCAGCCCCGCGGACTGCCACTGGTCCATACCGGAGTTGAGGCCGACCACGGGTATGCCGGCGGCCCGCGCCTCGGCGACCGGACCCGCCATCGCCGACGGCTTGGCCAGGGTCACCGCGATGCCGTCGGCCTTCTGCCGGATCGCGTCCCGCATCAGCTCGGCCTGGCCCGCCGGGTCGTCGTCGTGCGCGTAGGTCAGCTCGACGCCGTCCTTGGCGGCCGCCACCTGGGCACCCTTGCGTACGAGTTCCCAGAAGGCGTCACCGTCGCCGCCGTGCGTGATGAGGGTGATCTTCATCCCTGAGGTGCCCGCCGCCTCCGCACCCGACGCGTCGTCGGTCCCGCCGACGGCGGAACAACCGGCCAGCAGCAGACAGGCGGCGGCCGTCAGGGTCGCGATGCGAGCGAAAGCGGAGGAGGGGGATGGGGTCTTCATGAGGGTGCGGCACCTCGCTGTGCGGCCGAGCCGGAGGAACGAACGAGAGCACGGCCCGCGCCGCACGGAAGTGCGCCGACCTGGTGAACTCTCGCTGGGCCGGAGCCAATCGCGTGTGACCACCGGTAGTCAAGTGTGCAACCACTCGGCGTGAGTCGTTGCTGCCACATCGTGATGAACCGCTGGCGGGAGGGCGGGCCGAGAACCGGCCCACGCCCGCTGCTCGCGCACGCGACCGGGTCAACTCGGCTTGTGTGCCACCGCCCCGTACATCGCGATGTCCTCGTCCCGGATCACCTCGGTGCCCGTTCCGTCCGGACGCCACTTGTGGACCTGCACGATGCCGGGCTCGACGAGGTCCAGACCGGTGAAAAATTCCTCGGCCTCGGCGTGGGTGCGCAACCGCATCGGCATGCCCCGGGCCGCGTACTCCCGGGCGACCCGGCCCACCTCGTCCGGCGCGAACTCGGCGGTGCCGACGGACATCGCGAGGTAACTGCCCGCGGGCAAGGGCTCGAGCAGCCGCCGCACGATCCCCACCGCGTCGTGCTCGTCCAGCAGGAAGTGCACGATCGCGATGACGGTGAGCGCGACCGGCTCCCCGAGATCGAGGCTTTCGCGGAACGCCGGGGCGTCGAGCACGGCCGCCGGATCGAGCATGTCGGCCTCGATGTACGCCGTCCTCCCCTCGGGCGTGCTCGCCATCAGCCCCTCCGACAGCGCGAGCACGAGCGGATCGTTGTCGACGTACACGACCCGCGACTCCGGGGCCACCGACTGGGCGATCTCGTGGATGTTGGGCGACGTCGGAATCCCGGACCCGATATCGAGGAACTGCCGTATCCCCGCCTCCTCGACGAGATACCGCACGGCCCGGTTCATGAAGTCCCGGTTGGCCCGCATGTGCACGGGCAGCGCGGGCCACTCACGCGCCATGGCATCACCCGCTTCCCGGTCGGCCGGGTAGTGGTCCTTGCCGCCGAGGATGTAGTCGTAGATCCGGGCGGAGTGGGCGATCTCGGTGTCAATACGTTCGGCACACATGGGGCCTCCGGGACACGGGCGGTCGGACCGGCTCAGTCTGCCAACGGGCTGGCGGAGCGGGGAAGTTGGGCGGGGCGTGCGTATGGCCGGGGGAGGGGAGCCGGTGGTTCGGCACGCCCACCCCGGGCACTGGCCGACCGGCGGCCGGCATGCCCCACCCAGGGGGCGCGGGGCTGTGTCGATTTGCGGCTCCGCCGCGGGGTGCGACCAGCCCCCACACACCCGCACGCGCCAAACCCACTGGCCCCCTACGGTGCTCCGGCGTGGTTCAGGCGGGCTCCCCCGCCTGCTGAGCGCCGGTCACCGCAACGCCCTTCCGCCCGCCCCGCCGCCGCAGGCGCCCCCGCGGCTCCTGATCCGGAAGCCACCCGAAGGCAAGGGAACTTCCGGTGACCCCCAGCAGGAGCCCCACGAAGAACCCGCCCAGATTCGACGTGGGCCAGGTCCCCAGAGCGACCAGCACCCCGGTGATCGAGTAGAAGAGCCGCTGCGCCGGATTGAACAGGATCAACAGCCCGAGCAGCACCATCAGGACAGGCAGCAGATACCCCGCCAGACCCTGCATCCCGACATGCAGAACGACCTTCATCGAGGCCTTCATCGTGAGCAGGATCTCCGCCCCGCCCAGCGCGAGCAGCAGCCCACCCCAGAACGGCCGGTCGGCCCGCCAGCGACGGAAGGCCGACCGGAAACCCGCAGGCCCGCTCATCAGCAACCCGTACCGCTGAAGCGAAGCTTCAGACCCGGAAGCCGGAAGACACCCGCCGTCGTCGCGTAGTTGGTCTGCCGCAGGTTGGCGATGCGCACGGTGTCCGCCTGCTGGCTGAAGACCCCGATCGGACCCTTCACCCCGGCCTTGGTCAACGTACTCGCGTCGTTGCCGATCTCGATGTTGGTGAACGCCGCGTCACCCGACAGTTCCGTCGAGTCGGTGGTCAGATCGCTCGCCGTCACCTTCTCGGAACCACTGCCCGCGGTGATGAGCAGGTTCGTGCCACCGAGGTCGACGCTCTGGCACAGCTTCGTGAGCGTCGCGCTCTTGATCGCGGACGTGACGACCAGCACCTGCCCGCCGGTGTCCCCGGCGTTGGGGCTGCCCGGCGCCATGTTGTCGAGTCCGCCGAACTGCTCGAACCCGGTGCCGTTGAGCTCGGTGGCGGTGACCGTAAAGGGCATGCCGGAGATGGCGAACTGCACGCCCAGCGCGCCTTCGGCGGTGAGGACCGCGAGGGCGCCGGCGACGAGGGTGGCCGGCACCGCCATCACGGCGGCCCGGCGCGCCCGGACCCGTCCGCGTCTGGCGGGGCCGTCGCTGGTGTCGGATGCTTCGGACCCGGAACCGCTTTCCGGGTTCTCGGGGAAGTTGTCGGCGGACGAGGTGACGTCCGAGGACGAGGCCATAACTGCTCCCAGGTGCATGAAAGTGCGGGTAGGGCATCAGCGGCACGTTGTCCTGGCGCGGACAGCGCCCACGGCGCACGCCCCTCGCAACTCCCGGCGGGTGCAAGGGCTTTCTCGTACTCCGCAGTAGCCAGCCGGGAAGTTACCGGTGGTTACAGGCGAGGGTCAAGGCGGTTATGGAAAAACGGTGTTGATTGTGCGTCACCTGTGCGTCAAGGGACTCCGAGGGCTCGGCAAAGCTTCGCCGCCGACATCAACTCCCTTTCCACTCCTTGACGTTGACGGACACTCAGGTCTACAACTTGCCCTGGCTCCCCCCTGGATCCGTGGCGCCGGATCCGCCGCCGCGTGGCCTTGGCCCGCGTTCCCGGACTTGATGTCCTTCACATTTCCTCGAGATCACTCCATGGCGCCGTCACGGTCGCTTCCCCCCTCGGTCCGTGCCGGACGCCCCCGCCCGGTCCGGTCAGGAGCCCTCCCCAGGGACTCCGGCCGGTCACCGGTCG
Organism: Streptomyces sp. NPDC093591; assembly: GCF_044764885.1. Classification (NCBI taxonomy): domain Bacteria; kingdom Bacillati; phylum Actinomycetota; class Actinomycetes; order Kitasatosporales; family Streptomycetaceae; genus Streptomyces; species Streptomyces sp. NPDC093591. Next base: position 63,739 of record NZ_JBIWIY010000010.1, on the reverse strand, counting down.
GGTTGCCGTTGCCGGTCCGTGATGTACGGAGAAGGCGTCACGGACCGGCAACGGCGCCCATCTCTCAAGCGCCCCACCCCCCACCCCCTCCCAACCCCCCTGAGCCGCTCAGCTGCCCTCAGGGCACACCCCCCAACGAAAGCCGAGGTACACCCCCATGCGCACCCGCACCCTCCTCACCCTCGCCGGCACCGTCGCCGCCCTCGCCCTCCCCATGGCCGCCCCCGCGTCCGCGGCCGACGGGACCGTTCTCACCACCGGCTCCGCCGGGGGTACGGCGGTCGCGGTCGGCGAGGTCCTCACCGCGCCGCTGGCGAGCGGCACCGCCGCCACGTTCTACTCCAGCGCGACCGGTACGAGCGGTATCTCCTGCACGTCGTCGCAGTTCACGGCCACCGTGACGGACAACCCCAGCGCGCCCGGGACCGCGACGGAGTCGGTCTCGGCGCACACCTTCGACGCCGCCAGCTGCACCGCCAACGTGGTCGGCGTCCTCGGCGTCACCAGCATCACGGTCGACAACCTGCCGTACAGTGCGGCGGTGACCTCCGACGGCACCGTCACCGTCACCCCGGCCGAGGGGTCCACCATCCAGACGACGGTCGTCCTGCGGACCCTGCTGGGCAGCATCAACTGCGTCTACCAGGCCCCCACCCTGTCCGGTACGGCGAGCAACGACGACAACACGATCAACTTCGCCAGCGCTCCGTTCGCCAAGGTCTCCGGCTCGTCCCTCTGCTTCGCCAACGGCTACTTCACCGCCAAGTACGCCCCGGTGACCGGCAGCGGCGAGGCGGTGTACGTCAACTGAGGTCCGTGGCACCGGAGTTCACCTCCGACGCAACCGCAGCGCCAGAGCGGCGCCCCCGGTGAGCACCAGCACCGCGGCGGCGCCGCCCGCCAGTAGGGGCGTGGAGGGCCCCGTACTCGTGCCGCCGGTGGACGCCAGCGGCGTGCTGTCGGGCACGGTGCCCTCCCGAGAGCCCGGGTTCGCGGGGCCGGACGGGGAGGAAGCCGTCGGGGAGGCGGTCGTACGCGCCTTGCTCGTCGGCTCGGACGCCGGTGAAGGATCCGCATCCGTACGGCCGTTGCCGCGGTTCACGTTCGCGGTTGCCGAGGCCGTGCCCCCGCCTCCGCTCTCCTCGCCGCCCCCGCTCGCCGGGAACACCACGTCAGAGCACGAGTAGTACGTGTCCGGCGTGCTGCTGTTCTGCCAGATCGTGTACAGCACATGGCGCCCGGCCCGGTCGGACGGCAGCGTCGCCCTGATCCGGTACGCGCCGTCCGTCAGTGCCGGGTCCCTCACTTGCGCGAACGGCTTCTCCGGGAGGTTGGACCAGGTCAGCGGCTTCGTCGGGTCGTATCCGGGCTTGGTGAGATAGAGCTTGAAGGTGCCGGTGTGCGGGATCGTCGAGACGTACCGCATCGTCAGGGCGGAGCCGGGTGTCAGCCGGGTCGACGGCCAGTCGGCGCGGGCCAGGTCGAGGCCCCGGTAGGCCGGCAGTCCGCCGCTGCACAGCTCCCCGTCGGGGACGATCTGCCGGTCCCGTCCGTTCACCCCCGCGATCCGAAGGTTGTCCCAGGCCGTGAAGGGTTGGCCGTTCGACGCGACCGCCGCCCGGCAGGCCGCCGACCGCGACGTGCTGCCGCCGTCGGGGGAGCAGCCGTACACCCGGCTGACCGGATCCGTCGGCGCACCGTGAGCCTGCGCGGGACCGGCGGCGAGGAATGGGCTCACGGCGACGGCGGCCAAGCAGGCCAGACGGAGTCCCCGACGGCTCGACAGCGCCCCGAAGGGCGCGGGGCTGTACCGATATGCGGTTCCGCCGCGTGCGCGCGACCAGCCGCGACGTCGCCGCAGACTGAAGACGGCGGTGCTGTATGCGGTCGTCCGGAACATCCGGAACCTCTCCTCGGCCGGCGCTGAAACGGTGTGCTCCCGTGCAGTACGGCAACGACGCCCGGCGCGTTCACCGCGAGGCATCCGGCGCAACTCGGGCCATACCTGCTCAACCTGCGGAGCCCGAGGGTGGGTTTCCGGCCGGATCGAGGGTTTCCCCTGTATCCCGATGACCTTCCCTTTGCCTATTGTTCGACCACAGCCGACCCACAGGTAACCCCGAACGGGTCGTAGCTCGCGCCAGGCCGGCCGCCGCGCCCCCGCACTTCGCACCACCCCCACCTGCACTTCGCACCACTCCACCCGCCTTCCGGCGTACCCCCCGCCGCTTCGACGACGAAGCGAAATCGACCGCCGCTCCGCGCTGCCCGGAGTACGGCCGGCCACGAAAGGCAATCCCTTGCGTACCTCTGCATCCATGAGACGGAAGCTGATATCCGTCGCCGCCGTCTCCGCCGCGCTGTTCACGGCCGCCACCACCGTCGCCGTGGCCCAGGACACCGCCGCTCCGCAAGCCGCCGCCCCCGTCCCGGCGGCCCAGACCGAGGCCGCCCCCGGCACCCCGGCCGAGCGCCTCATCGTCGGCTACAAGTCCGGTGCCAGCGAGGCCAAGTCGAACAAGGCCGCCGAGGCCGACGCCGCCGCCAAGGGCAAGGAGGCCGGCGAGGACCTCGACTTCCAGCGCCGCCTCGGCTCCGGCGCCGCCCTCGTCGACCTGGGCGAGGACCTCACCAAGGCCGATGTCGCCGACGTCGTCGCCGAGTACCAGGCCGACCCGCAGGTCGCCTACGTCGTACCGGACCGGCTGAACAAGCCGCTGGCCACCCCCAACGACACCGAGTACAGCAAGCAGTGGGACCTGTTCGAGACCACCGCGGGCATGAACGTGCCGGGAGCCTGGGACGTCGCCACCGGCAGCGGGGTCACCGTCGCCGTCATCGACACCGGTTACGTCACCCACTCCGACCTCGGCGCCAACATCGTCGCGGGCTACGACTTCATCTCCGACGCCACGGTCGGCAACGACGGCAACGGCCGCGACAGCAACCCGGCCGACCCGGGCGACTGGACCGCCGCCAACGAGTGCCAGGCGGGCGACCCGGCCTCCGACTCCTCCTGGCACGGCACCCACGTCGCGGGCACCATCGCCGCCGTCACCAACAACAGCAAGGGCGTCGCGGGCATCGCGCACGGCGCGAAGGTCTCCCCGCTGCGTGTCCTCGGCAAGTGCGGCGGCTTCGACTCCGACATCATCGACGCCATCACCTGGGCGTCCGGCGGCACGGTCTCCGGCGTCCCGGCGAACGCCAACGTCGCCAAGGTCATCAACATGAGCCTCGGCGGTGGCGGTGCCTGCACGACCGCCACCCAGAGCGCCATCAACGCGGCCGTGAACCGTGGCACGACGGTCGTCGTCGCGGCGGGTAACAGCAACGCGAACGCCGCCAACTACTCGCCGGCCAGCTGCAACAACGTCATCAGCGTGGCCGCCTCCGACCGCCAGGGGAACCGCTCCTACTACTCCAACTTCGGAACGGTCGTCGACATCGCGGCCCCGGGCGGCGAGACCAACTCGGTGACCTCCAGCGGCATCCTGTCCACGCTGAACTCCGGCACGCAGGGCCCGTCCTCCGAGAGCTACGACTACTACCAGGGCACCAGCATGGCGGCCCCGCACATCGCGGGCCTGGCCGCAGTGATGAAGTCGGCCAACGCGTCGCTGACCCCGGCGCAGATCGAGTCCGCGATCAAGACCAACTCGCGTGCGCTGCCGGGTACCTGCTCGGGCGGCTGCGGCGCGGGTCTGGCGGACGCGGCCAAGACGGTGCAGGCGGTGAGCGGCAGCTCCGGCGGCTCCACGGGGGGCACCACCTTCACCAGCACCTCCGCCGTCTCCGTCCCGGACAACGGCTCCGCGATCGAGTCCGCCATCGCCGTCAGTGGCCGCAGCGGAAACGCCCCGTCGGCCCTCCAGGTAGGTGTGGACATCACCCACACCTACCGCGGTGACCTGGTCATCGACCTGGTGGCGCCGGACGGTTCGACCTACCGTCTGAAGTCCGCCAGCTCCTCGGACTCCGCGGACAACGTCAAGACCACCTACACGGTCAACGCCTCCAGCGAGACCGCCAACGGCACCTGGAAGCTGCGCGTCCAGGACACGGCGGCCCAGGACACGGGCACGCTCAACAGCTGGAAGCTGACCTTCTGACGACAGTCATGACGACCGACAACTGAACGCGCGCCCTGAGCGGGTGCGTACCACAAGCGGGCGGGCCGGCCGGTGCGGATGGGGCATCGGCCGGCCCGTCGTATGTTGAGAGCGATTCGGCCACCGGCCGGCCCGGCGGAAACCGTCGGTCCGGTCGGTGTCGTGTACTCAGCGTACGGACAGATCCATGGCGACCGGTTCGAAGTCCGCGGCGTCGAGGGCGGCCAGCACGCGCGCCCCGCGATCGGGCTCCCGGTCGATGCCGGTCAGCAGGCCGGGGAGCGCGATGCTCGGCAGGAGGTGTCCCCACAGGACCGATATCCGCTCCGCCAGATCGTCGCGGTCGTTCAGTGCCCGGGACATCAGCTGGATGCCCGCGAACGCGCCGACCACCAGCTCCACCGTCTGCCGGGGCTGCACCGTGGGCAGCAACTCGCCCTGGGCGCGGGCCCGTTCCAGTATCTCGAGCAGATGGTCCGCCCACTGCCGGAACGGCCCGGAGTGATCGACGCCGGGCGGCCCGCTCTGGTCCACCGCCAGCCGCACACTGCCCTTGAGTAGCGAGTTGCTGAGCAGCCGCTGCCCGAACACGAAGGTGATGTCGACGAGTTCCTGCAGCTTGCACGGCTGAGGTGGCACCGCGCCGAGCGACAACTGCTCGTCCAGCACGGCCTGGGCGAGGGATTCCTTCGAGGGGAAGTGGAAATACAGGGCGCCCTTGGTCACCTCGGCCCGCTCCAGGACCATCGCGATGGTCGTCGCGGTGTACCCGTGCTCGTCGAAGACCGCGCCCGCGGCCTCCAGGATGACCTTCCGCGTTCTGATGGCGCGCTCCTGCCTCGCCATAACAGCCCCTCCGCTGCACCGAGTTGACCTCTGCGTCCGGCGTGCGCCGGAGCGGTTCGGGCACGGTCGGGCGACCCGAGGCCGCATTGAAAACAAACCGGTCGCCTCGTACTCTAACGCTCGCGGCACGGGCACCTCGCCGTCTGTTCACGCACATACGGGGGGACCCAAGGAGGGGACATGCCTCATCCGCGGCAATTCGCCACGATCCCGCTCACCGAGACCCCGAGGGCGACGGACGGCCTGACCGCCACCGTACCCCGTCAGCTGGTCCACCGAGCCTCCGTCGCCGAAACGTTTCTCACCGGGGCGACCAGCACCGGCACCGACCGGTTCACCGTCTTCGCCCAGTGGCCGCGAGCTCATCAGTTACACGTGTCGCCGGACCGGTCGGCGTATGAGCCGCTACTGGTCGCGGAGACCGTCCGTCAGACCGCCGCGCTCCTCGCGCACACCGCCTACGACGTCCCCCTGGGCCACCAGTTCGTGCTCAGGGAACTGAGGATCAGCACCCGTCCGGAGTGTCTGGCCGTCGGTGCCGTGCCCGCCGAACCCGTCCTCCACATCGCCGTCTCCGACGTCGACCACCGCGCCGGTCGCCCGGCCGGATTCCGCTGCGACGCGGACATACGGCTCGGTGGCGAACGTGTCGCGACCGGGCACCTGGCCGTCACCTGGACGAACGCAGCGGTCTACCGCCGGCTGCGCGGCGGGCGCACCGCGACCACCGTGTCCGCGCTGCCCGTCCCGCCCGGTCTGCCACCCGCCGAGGTGGACCGCGCCCTGCCCGCGGACGTGGTCCTCGCCCCGACCGGCCGACCGGGCCGCTGGCAGCTGCGAGTTGATACCGCACATGCTGTTTTCTTCGACCATCCCCTCGATCATGTGCCCGGAATGCTGCTGCTGGAGGCGGCCCGCCAGGCCGCACGGGCCCGCACGCGGGGCGGCCGACGGCGGCCCGTCGCGTTCGATGCCGTCTTCCATCAGTACGCCGAACTCGACCAGCTCACCTGGATAGAAGCGGTCGACGGGGGCAGCGGTAACGGCGACCGCGTCCAAGTGCTGGGAGGGCAGGGAGAATCGACGGTTTTCGAGTGCGAGGTGGGAACCGAGGGGCGGTGAGATATCGTGTGCGGAGAGTTAGAAACAAACGGCATGACCCGTTCTTTTCCGTCCCAGGAGAGTCCCGCCGATGGTGAGGCAGTTACGCGCCGAACAGACCCGCACCACGATCCTCACAGCCGCCGCCGAACTGTTCGACCGTCACGGCTATGAATCGACCAGTCTCAGCGACATCGTCGAGCAGGCCCAAGTCACCAAGGGCGCCCTGTACTTCCACTTCGCGGCGAAGGAGGACCTCGCCCAGGCCATCCTGGAGCTCCAGTCCAGAGCCTCGCGCCAGGTGGCGGCCGAGATGGACGGCAGGGGCTACTCCTCGCTGGAGGCCCTGATACGCACGACGTTCGGCATCACGCGGCTGTCCGTCGAAGGGCCGATACCCCGGGCCGGCCTGCGCCTGGCCACGGGGGGAGTGGTGATACGACCGCCCCTGCGGCACCCCTACACCGAGCTGCTGGACATCACCACCCGCAAACTCCTGGGCGCCGCCAAGGAGTCCGACATCCATCCGGACGTCGACGCCGAGGCCGCGGCGCACTCCCTGGTCTGTTTCTTCGTCGGTACCCGCGTAGTCGGCCGCCCCCTCGAACCCGTCGCACGCCAGCCCCGCAGGGTGGCCGAGATGTGGCACCTCATGATCCGCGGCCTGGTCCCGGTACCCCGCCGGGCCCGCTATCTCGCGCTCGCGACGCAGCTGGAGCGGGAGATCAGAGCCGTATGACAGGCGCGATACGGTGAGCCGTATGCCCGACAGGTCCGACCCCCAGCTCGCACCCGTACTCCTCGGCAACGAACCCGGCTCGTTCCCGCACAGCGTGCTCGCCGAGCGGCATCCCGCGATCATCCGGCAGGTACGGGAGTCGTTCCCGTACGGCCCCGAGCGGCACCGCGCGCTGGACGCGCTCCTCGCGAGCTGCACCAAGGGCGTGATCGAACCGCTCCCCGCCGACGCGCCCGACGGCGGCCGCTGGGCGTCCTGGGGCGCCGACACCTGCACCGGCCGGTCCTGGTTCGACGTACCGTGGCTGTGGTCGGAGAGCTACTTCTACCGCCAACTCCTCGAAGCCGTCGGCTACTTCACGCCGGGCCCCTGGCAGGGCATCGACCCCTTCCGGCCCTCCAAGCTGGCTGAACTCGACGCCCCCGAGACGGACGAGGAACTCGCCGCCCTCGACGCCCTCGCGGACCTGCCCGCCGACGAGCAGGACCGGGCGCTGCTGCACGGGTCGCTGTGGGGCAACCGAGCGGACCTCGGATTCCGTCTGTCGGCCGCGCAGGACGAGACCTCCTCCGACACCCCGCCCCTGGTGGCCGACGACAGCGAGACCCTGTGGTCCCTGCTCCCACCCTCGGGCTCCGCCACCCTGTGCCTGATCGCCGACAACGCGGGCCGCGAACTCGTCCCCGACCTGCTCCTCATCGCCCGCCTCCTCACCCAGGGGCGCGTCGGACGGGCCGTCCTCCACGTCAAGCCGTACCCCTACTACGTCTCCGACGCCACCCACGCAGACGTGCTCGACGCCCTGCGCCGGCTGACTCGAGCACCGGGCGCGGCCGCGACGTACGGCCGCGTGCTCTGGGCGGCGATGACGGACGGCCGCCTCGCCGTCCGCGCCCACCCCTTCGCCGCCGCCCCCCTGCCGTACGCGGCGATGCCCGATGACCTCCGCGAGGAGCTCGCCGCGGCCACCCTCACCATCGTCAAGGGCGATCTCAACTACCGCCGCCTCGTCGGCGACCGCCTGTGGCCGCCGACGACGCCGTTCGCCGAGGTGACCGCCCACTTCCCCGGCCCGGTCGCCGCCCTGCGCACCCTGAAGTCCGACGTGATCACCGGCCTGGACGCCCGCACGGAGGCGGCACTGGTGGCGGCGGAGGGGCAGAAGTGGCGTACCGGCGGGACGCATGCGCTGGTCCAGGTACGGACGTGACGACCGCGCCGGCTCGCTCGGCGGCTCTCAAGTGATGTGTACGGGAAGCGACTTGAGTCCGTTGATGAAATTCGACACCAGCCGCCTGGGTGGACCCGCCGTCCGCAGGACCGGCAGGACCCGCAGCGCCTCCCGGTAGAGCACCCGCAGCTGCAGCCGCGCGAAGTGCGCGCCCAGGCAGACGTGCGGGCCGTCACCGAACGACACGTGCGGGTTCGGGGCGCGGGACGGATCCAGCCGGTCCGGGGCGGCGAAGGCCCGTTCGTCGCGGTTGGCGGAGGCATGGAAGACGACCACCTTGTCGCCCGCGCGGATGTGTCGGCCCGCCAGTTCGGTGTCCTCGACGGCGGTGCGGCGGAAGGTGAGGACGGGCGGGTGCCAGCGAAGCAACTCATCGACAGCCGAGGGTAGTTCGGCGCGTCCGGCTCGCAGTGTCTCGTACGCCTCAGGGTGCTCGGCCAGCGCCAGCAGGCCGCCCGGGGCCGCGCTGCGGACGGTGTCGTTGCCCGCGACGGTGAGCAGGAAGAAAAACATCTCCAGCTCGGCGCGGGAGAGTTCGGCGTCGTGGGCCAAGGTGGTCATGACGTCGTCGTCGGGGTAGCGCCGCTTGTGCGCGGCCAGTTGCTGGGCGTACCCGAACATGTCCGCCAGCATCGCGGGCGAGCGCGGATTGACCGGCCGACCCGCCGCGTCCAGCACCGGGGCGCCCGCCTCGTCCGGGTCCTGGTAGCCGATCACCCGCTGCGTCCAGTGCAGCAGCAGCTTGCGATCGGCCTCCGGCACGCCGAGCAGGTCGGCGAGATTGAGCAGGGCGTAGTCGTCGGTGACGGCGGTGACCAGGTCGACGGTGCCGTCCGAGGCGCGGGCTTCGCCCAGGGCGCGCGCGAGGAGCGATCGGGCCCGTTCCCGCGCGACCTCGGTGAAACGGTCGATGCGGCCGGGAGTGAAGGCCCGGCTGACCAGCCGCCGCAGGCGCCCGTGCCCCGGCGGATCCTGGTTGAGCATCATGCGGCGGATGAACGGCAGGTCGTCCGGGTCGGGGTCCCGGATCTGCGTGGCGCCGATGTACGAGGAGTACGTCGCCGAGTCCTTGAGCACGCGCACGACGTCCGCGTGCCGTGTCACCGCCCAGAACCCGGGCCCGGCCGGCCAGCCCAGCACCTCGGGCTCCTCCTGTCGCGCCACGGGGTGGTGGTCGCGCAGGGTGCGATAGGCGTCGTAGGGCACGCCGGTGGCGTACTGCCGGGGGTCGAAGACGTCGGGGACGGGCGGTGCGTCGTGGACGGTCACGCCCGCCCACCTTCGTTCGCGCGGTCCGTGCCGTCCGTGCCGTCCGTGCGCAGGAAGTCCTCGACCACCCGGATCAACTCCAACGGGGTCTCGTCCATCGGGTAGTGGCCGGCGGCGGGGAGTTCGTGCAGCTCGGCACGGGGATACCAGGTCATCCACGTCCGGCGCAGGAGGTCGGCGGACAGGGCCGGGTCGAGGGCGCCGGCCACGGCGAGCGCGGGCACGGGCGAGCCCTCGACCTGAGTGTGGAAGTCCTCCCCGGCCCAGGAGTCCAGCCAGGCACGGAACGCCTTCTGGTCGCTGACCGCGAGCGAACGGGCGACCATACGGTCGAGCCAGGCGGCCGGTCGGTGACCACCGGTGGTGATGTCGATGATGGCGCGCCGGTTCTCCGGCTTGTGCGCCGCGTCAGCGAACAGCTCCCACTGCTCCGGCGGCAGGGCCAGCCCGGAGGCCGGCACCGGCGAGACTCCGACGAGCCTGCGCAGCCGGTGCGGGGCGACGGTGAGGAGGCGCTGTCCGACCGCTCCGCCCATCGAGTGACCGACCACGGAGAAGCGCTCCCAGCCGAGCCGGTCCGCGAGTTCCACCAGGTCCAGGGCGGCCTCCGCGGTCGTACACGAACCGACGGCGTCCTTGCCGTCACCGTATCCGCGCAGATCGACCAAGGCGTAGGTGAAGGCCGTGCGGTCGAGGTCGGGCAGGACGGGCGCGTAGGCGGACCGGTCGGCGAACCAGCCGTGCACGGCGAACACCTTGTGGGTGCCGTCGCCGTGCAACTCGTGCGGAAGTGTGAAGGAGGTCATGGGACCAAGGTGGCGCATATCGGCGGAGACCGGCAGATTGACGGGACGTCATTCACATGCTGTATGTGGTGATCATGACAAAAGCTTGGTAGTCATGTCGACATGCCGTTACGCCAATTGCGCTCGGGAACGAGGACAGCGACCGCCGCCACGGCCACCCTCATGCTGGTGGCACTCACGGCCTGTGGCGACGACGGGGACTCCTCGTCCGGGGCCGAGGGGCAGAAGACCGTCACGGTGGCCGCCCTGCCGTTGATCGACTGTGTCGCCCTCTACATCGCGCGCGATCGGGGACTGTTCGAGAAGGAGGGTCTCGACGTCCGCATCCAGCAGGTCCAGCAGAGCCTCCAGGCGCTGCCCGCCCTGGCCAAGGGGCAGATCGACATGGTCGCGAGCGCGAACTACGTCACCTATCTGCAGGCTCACGAGCAGGGCACCCTCGACGCCCGCATCGTCGCGGAGGCGATCAGGGCGGCCCCGCGCATGATGGAGGTCCTGGTGCCCGAGGACTCGGACATCAAGACCGTCGCCGACCTCGCGGGCAAGAAGCTCGCGGTGAACACCCTGAACAACGTCCAGTCGCTCACCTTCAACGAGATCCTGGACAAACAGGGCGTCGGACACCCCGTCTACCGGGCGATTCCCTTCCCACAGATGGGGGCCGCCCTGGACAAGGGGCAGGTCGACGCCGTGCACGCGGTGGAGCCCTACGACAGTTCCATCCAGGACGAGTTGAAGGCCAGGGTGCTCGTCGACGGCTCGTCCGCGCCTGTGGAGGCCCTTCCCCTCAGCGGGTACATCAGCACGGGCAAGTACGCCGAGGGGAACGGCGAGACCCTGGCCGCGTTCCAGCGGGCCATCAAGGCGGCCGTCCAGATCGCCGCCGAGGACCCGTCCGTCGTACGCGACACCTTGCCGACGTACACCAAGGTGACCGAGCAGCAGGCCGAGTCGATCGACCTGCCCGTCTTTCCGCCCACCATGGACGCCACGCAGCTCACCCGGCTCACCGACCTCATGGAAAAGCAGGGGATGCTGAAAAAGCCGATCGATCCGGCGACGCTGATGGTCAAGTGACGTGGTGACGTGAAGGGCAGCCGTCAGGAGCGGCTTCTGCTGGGCGCTTTGGGTGTACTGCTGGCCTTCGGCGCCTGCGAGGCCGTCTCCCGCGCCGGTCTCGTACGGCGCAGCTATCTCCCGCCCGCCTCCGAAGTCGTCGCCCGCGCGGTGGAGTTGGCGGGCGACGCGGTCTTCCTGGAGGGCATCGCCGCCACACTGCGTGCCTGGGCGCTCGGGCTCGGCCTGGCCTGTGCCATCGCCGTCCCGGTCGGCCTCGTCCTCGGCAGCGTGCCGGTCGTCGACGCCGCCGTGCGTGCGATCGTAGAGTTCCTGCGGCCGCTGCCGTCCGTCGCGCTGATCCCCCTGGTCTCCCTCCTCCTCGGCTCGGGCACCGAGACCAAGGTCGCGCTGGTGACGTACGCGTCGGTCTGGCCGATCCTCTTCAACACCATCTACGGCCTCGGCGAGACCGACCCCCTGGCCAAGGACACCCTCCGCGCCTTCGGCTTCGGCCGCCTCGCCGTCCTCCTGCGCGTCGAACTGCCGGGCACGGCCCCCTTCATCGCGGCCGGCATCCGCATCTCGGCGGCGGTCGCCCTCATCCTCGCCGTGGCCACGGAGATCCTCTCCGGCTTCGGAGACGGCCTCGGCATCTTCATTGCCCAGGCGGGCCTGGCCACGGACGGGACGCGGGATGTGCTGGCGGGGGTGGTGTGGGCGGGGGTGCTGGGGCTGGTCATCAACGGGGCGCTGGTGTGGGGCGAGCGGAGGTTGTTTCCGTGGACACCGGGGCGGCGGGGTGTCGGGTAGGCGCGGGGGTGCGGTGCGCGGGGGTGCGGTGCGCGGGGGTGCGGTGCGGCGGTGGGTTGATCGGCGGGCCCTGGCTGGGGTGCCGTGGCCGGGAGGAGTGGTGTCGGAGGGGGCGTGGGGTGACGTGAGCGGGGTTGGGGTGGAGGGCTTGGGCACGGCGGGTGTTGTGGGGGGTGGATTGCCGGGCGCGGGCGCGGGGGACGGCGTGTGGGGTGCTGCGCGGGGTGGATCGCTCGGTGCGGGTGCGGGTGCGCGCGTTGCTGTGCCGGGTGGCGCGCTCGGCACGGGGGCGCGGCGGGTGGTGGGGCGCAGGGCCCATGGGCTGGGCGCCCGGGCGTCGCTGCCGGGCGCGTTGTGCGAAGCGGGCGCGTGGCCCGAGCCGTCCCCGGCGGTCATGACGCCCGTCAGCCGTCCCGGGGCCGCCCCCGTGACCCGCCCACCGGCTCCCAGGCCGATCCGCCCCGAGCACCTTCGACACTCGCCGCCTCGCGCTGCGAGGAGTCCCGAGTGAACCAGCCGCGCACCACCGCAGCCGAATCCGCCGGGCCACCCGACCGACGGCCGGCCGCCGCACGCCATTCCTCACGCCACTCCAAGCTCCCGCCCGTCATCCACCGCACCCTGGCCCCCGCCCCCGTACGGCACGCCCTGCTCCGCTGGCTCGTCCTCGCTCTCGCCGTCGCCGTCTGGCAGTTGGCAGCCCGGGCCCACGGCAGTGTCTACTTCCCGCCGCCCGCCGAGATCGCCCGGCACGCGCGCGACCTCTGGTTCTCCGGCCCCGTACGGCACGCCTTCCTCACCGACGTCGCCGTGGCCGACGTCCTGCCGAGCCTCGGCCGAATGGCGGCCGGGTTCGGGATCGCCGCCGTCGCCGGGATCGCACTCGGCATCGCGGTCGGCCGCTCGCGGCGCGTGTACGCCCTGTGCAACCCCGTCCTGCAGTTCGCGCGCGCCGTCCCGCCGCCCGCCCTGGTCCCCGTCTTCGTCGTGCTCCTCGACTTCGGTACGCCGATGCAGATCGCGTCGATCGCCTTCAGCGCCGTCTGGCCGGTGCTGATCAACACGGCCGAAGGGGCCCGCGACACCGACCCGCTGCGCATCGAGGTCGCCGCAGTCCTGCGCCTCACCCCGACCGAACGGCTCCGCTTCCTGATCCTGCCTTCCGCGCTGCCGCGCATCTTCGCCGGACTGCGCCTGAGCCTCTCCCTCTCCCTCATCCTCATGGTGTTCTCGGAACTGCTCCCGGGCACCGCCAACGGCATCGGCTTCACACTCACCGACGCCCAGTCCCGCTCCGACCTGCTCACCGTCTGGGCGGCGCTGGCCCTGCTCGGCGCCCTCGGCTACCTGCTCAACACCGGCCTGCTGGCGGTCGAGAAGCGACTCGTCGGCAGGGGGAGGACGACCACCGTATGACCCGCACACCCCCCACCACCTTCGCCGAGGGACATCCATGCTCCGCCTAGACGCGGTCGGCCAGCACTACGGCGACCACCAGATCCTGCACGACATCACCCTCACCGTGCCGGAGGGCCAACTCCTGTGCGTCGTGGGCCCGTCCGGCTGCGGCAAGTCCACGCTCCTGCGCACCATCGCGGGCCTGCTGCCGGCGTACGACGGCACGATCGCGCTGGACGGCACGCCCGTGCGCGGCGTCCCCGACAACCTGGCCGTCGTCTTCCAGGACTACGCCCGCTCCCTCTACCCCTGGCTCACCGTCCGCGAGAACGTGGCGCTCCCGCTGCGCCGCCGGGGCCTGCCGAGAGCCGAACGCCGGGCCGAGGCCGACCGCATCCTGGCCCGGGTCGGCCTCACCGACGCGGCCCGCCGCCACCCCTGGCAGCTCTCCGGCGGAATGCAGCAACGCGTGGCGATCGCCCGCGCCCTGGTCTGCCGCCCCTCCCTCCTCCTTATGGACGAACCCTTCGGCTCCCTGGACGCCCAGACCCGCGAGGACCTGGAGGACCTGCTCCTGGAGGTCCACCGCACGGACGGCGCGACGATCGTCTTCGTCACCCACGACATCGACGAGAGCGTCTACCTGGGCGACCGAGTCGTCGTCCTGTCCCCCGGGCCCGGCGCCAAGGTCGTCCTGGACCTGCCGGTCGACCTCCCCGGCACCCGGGACCAGATCACGACCCGCGGCCTGGCGGAGTTCGTCGCCCTGCGGTCGGAGGTGGGACGGGCGGTGCGCAACCGACCCAGCCCGTCTGGGGGTGCCCCCTCTGGGGGAGTTTGAGGACGAGGCCCGTTCAGGGCCGAAACGGGGCTGGGGCGGCAGGGGCGAGAGACCGCGCCGCCCACGCCGCCGTCGCTCACCCCACGCGCACGTCCTGCCACACCAGCCGGTGATCGGACGTCGGCACCGTCGTCCCGTTCCCCACCAGCCGGTACAGCGGGTCGTCGGACGTCGGCCAGAACACGCCGTTCGCGCCCGGTATCAGGCCCTTGGACGGCAGGACGTAGTCGACCCGCAGGTTCCCGGGAGCGGTGTCGCCGAAGTCGGCGGTGTCGTACGCCGCGTCGCCGGTGTGCGAGGCGTTGGCGCCGCCCTGGAGCTTCGCGGCCTCCACGGCGCCCGCGCTGGCCGGGGGAGTGGCCGGGAGGTTCACCGCCGGGTGGTCCAGCAGCTGCCGTATGGCGTGGTCGTAGCTGTCGCCGTCGTACGGATCGGCGTTGTTGTCGCCCGCGATCACGAACCGAGCCCCGGGCCGCAGTCCGCCGCGCACGCCCTTGTCGTCGTAGAGGTAGGCGCTGCGTCCGCGCCCGCCGATGTAGTCGGCCCACAGCCGGATCTCGTCGTGGTTGCGGCGGCCGTTGCGGTCCTCGGTGCCGTCGAAGGTGGGCGGGGTCGGGTGCGAGACCAGGAAGTGCACGGTGGAGCGGCCGATGCGCACCGGCACGTCCCAGTGGCTCTTCGACGACAGCCGCAGGATCGCGTGGGCCTCGTCGCTGTAGTAGCCCGGGGGCATGAGGTGGCCCGGCATGTCCTTCCACAGGAAGCGCTGGAAGGTCCGCACCGCCCGCGTGTCGATCGGGTACTTCGACAGCACGACCATGCCGTACTGCCCGGGGAACCAGCCGTAGCCGTACGCGTCCTGCCCGTACGCATCCGAACCGGGTGTCGTGACCGCGCCGTTCTTGCCGTCGAGGTCGACACCCGTCGCGACGCCCGTGTTGACCGGGCCGGTGAAGTGGTACGGGAAGCGAACCGGCTTCGCTCCGCCCTGCCCGACGGACAGGTAGTTGCGCAGGAACAGGCGGACCGCCCGGCCCTGGTCGTCGTAGTCGAACTCGTTGATCAGCAGGATGTCCGGGTCGACCCGCTGGATGGTCTCGGCGGCGTTGCGCGCCTGGATGTTGTCCGGCGTGGACAGGTCGGTGATCAGCGCGCCCTGGGCCGAGCGGTTCAGCGAGGCGTTGAAGGTGGCGAACCGTACGGACCGGCGGCCGTGCCGCTCGGCCGCCGAGGCCGGGAACGCCGCGGTCGTGGCCAGCGCCGCTCCGGCGAGGGAGGCGAGCGCCGTGCGGCGGGAGAGGGATCCGGTGTGGTTCATCGAGGCTCCGGAGAGAGGGAGGTGGAGGTGGAGGTGGAGGGCGAGAGGCGGAAGTTGGGGGAAGGCGGAGGGGGACGGAGGCGACGCATGAGGCTCGAAAATTCTGCGCGCGTAGAGATGAACGCCACAAGGTCCGGCGAGAACTCCCGGATTCACCCGCGATTCACGCGATGGTGTGATCATGTGCCGTGCGGTGGATGCCCCTTGGGGCCCGGGGGTAGGGCCCGGCCATGACGCAGCAGCCCTTCGAACTCCCGCACTTCTACATGCCGTATCCCGCACGGCTGAACCCGCACGTGGACGAGGCCCGCGCCCATTCGACCCAGTGGGCGCGCGAGATGGGCATGCTGGAGGGGTCCGGGATCTGGGAGCAGGCCGACCTGGACGCGCATGACTACGGCCTGCTCTGCGCCTACACCCACCCAGATTGCGACGGCCCGGCCCTGTCTCTCATCACGGACTGGTACGTGTGGGTCTTCTTCTTCGACGACCACTTCCTGGAGATCTTCAAGCGCACCCAGGACCGCGCCGGCGGCAAGACCTACCTGGACCGGCTGCCGCTGTTCATGCCGATGGACCTGTCGACCCCGATGCCGGAGCCGCAGAACCCGGTCGAGGCGGGCCTCGCCGACCTGTGGACGCGCACGGTGCCCTCGATGTCGGCCGACTGGCGCCGTCGTTTCGCCGTCGCGACCGAGCACCTTCTCAACGAGTCCCTGTGGGAGCTGTCCAACATCAACGAGGGGCGCGTCGCCAACCCCGTCGAGTACATCGAGATGCGCCGCAAGGTGGGCGGCGCCCCCTGGTCCTCGGGCCTCGTGGAGTACGCGACGGCCGAAGTGCCCGCGTCCGTCGCCGAGTCGAGGCCGCTGCGGGTGCTGATGGAGACCTTCTCGGACGCCGTGCACCTGCGCAACGATCTGTTCTCCTACCAGCGCGAGGTCGAGGACGAGGGCGAACTCAGCAACGGCGTCCTCGTGTTGGAGAAGTTCTTCGGCTGCACCACCCAGGAGGCCGCCGACACCGTCAACGACGTCCTCACCTCCCGGCTCCACCAGTTCGAGCACACCGCCCTCACCGAAGTCCCCGCCGTGGCACTGGAGCAAGGGCTCACGCCGCAGGAGGTCGCCGCGGTCGCCGCGTACACCAAAGGCCTGCAGGACTGGCAGTCGGGCGGCCACGAATGGCACATGCGCTCCAGCCGCTACATGAACGAGCGCGCGCGGTCCTCCACGCCATGGCAGACACTCACCGGCCCCGGCACCTCCGCCGCCGACGTCGGCGCGCTGCTCGCCGCGGCCGGCGCCGAACGCCTGCGCGCATACACGCACGTGCCCTTCCAGAAGGTGGGTCCGTCCCGGCTGCCCGACTTCTACATGCCGTTCGCGGTGGAGCTCAGCCCGCACCTGCCCGGCGCCCGCACCCGCCTCACCGAGTGGACGCACCGCATGGGCATTCTCCAGGAGGGCGTCTGGGACGAGGACAAACTCGCCGCCTACGACCTCGCCCTGTGCTCCGCCGGCCTCGACCCGGACGCCACACCCGAGGCGCTCGACCTCAGTGCGCAGTGGCTCGCCTGGGGGACGTACGGCGACGACTACTACCCGCTGGTCTTCGGCCACCGCCGCGACCTGGCCGCCGCGCGGCTGACCACCCGGCGCCTGGCGGACTGCATGCCCCTCGACGGTGAGGCCGCCGTCACCCCGGTGGGCGGCATGGAGTGCGGCCTCGCCGACCTCTGGACGCGGACGACGGCCGGGATGACCCCGGCCCAGCGGCGCTCCCTGAAGGACGCGATCAACAAGATGACCGAGAGCTGGGTGTGGGAGCTGGCCAACCAGTTCCAGAACCGCATCCCCGACCCGGTCGACTACCTGGAGATGCGGCGCGCCACCTTCGGCGCCGACCTCACGCTCAACCTGTGCCGCACCGGCTGCGGTCCCGCCGTCCCGCCCGAGGTCTACCGCAGCGGGCCCGTGCGCTCCCTGGAGAACGCCGCCGTCGACTACGCCATGCTCATCAACGACGTCTTCTCCTACCAGAAGGAGATCGAGTACGAGGGCGAGATCCACAACGCGATCCTCGTCGTGCAGAACTTCTTCGGGATCGACTACCCGACCGCGCTAGGAGTCGTCCACGACCTGATGACCCAGCGGATGCGCCAGTTCGAGCACGTGGCCGCGCATGAACTGCCGGTCGTGTACGAGGACTTCGGCCTCTCGGACGAGGCGCGCAAGGCCATGGGGGACTATGTGGACGACCTGCGGAACTACACGGCGGCCATCCTGAACTGGCACCGGTCGGTCGACCGTTACAAGCCCGACTTCCTGTCCCGCCGCGCCCACGGCTTCCTGCCGGACCGCCCGCCGGCTGTACCCATCCTCAGCAGGTGTTTTTGATCCCTCCGAGTCCGCTGGCGCAGCGCTGGTGGGATGCCTGGGGAGATGGCACGCATGACACAAGACGGTGGGGTGGTCGTTCCCGGCGATCTCGACGAGGCAGAGCTCTTGGTGGTCGTGGCTGCCGCGATCGTCCAGGACGGGCGCCTGCTTGTCGTGAGCAAGAAGGCGGCTCCCCACGTGTTCTATCTGCCCGGCGGGAAGCCTGACGCGGGCGAGGAGTTGCTGGAGGCACTGGTTCGAGAGCTCGATGAGGAATTGGGGGTCCGTCCGCTGAAGCCGAGGTTCCTGGCTGTTGTTGAAGCACTAGCGGCTCTTGAGGGCGTGCCCATGAAGATGACGGTCTTCGAGGCGGGCATCAGCCAGGACCCTCGGCCTGCAGCTGAGCTGGCGGACTTGCGATGGATTTCTGGTAGTGAACCGGACGTGCGGCTCGCTCCGGCGGTGCGGGATCAGATTCTGCCGCTGCTCCGGCAGAAAGGCTTGGTCGCCTGACGACAGAGGCCAGCGGCAGTGCCTGGGCGCCCTCCCTCAGGCTGGCTCGGTGGTCCCGGGCGGTGCTGCGGGTGAAGCCTCGGTGTCGGCTGAGTCGAACGCTGGGCGGAGGAAGGTTCGGTCGAATCGGCGAATGCAGCCGGTTCTCTCGCTGAGATGCCAGAGCTCGCGTGCTTGGGGGTCGTGGCGGATGGCCTCGCGATAGGTCTCGTAGGCGGTGAGGCTGGGGAACGAGAACAGCGCGTAGGCGATGTCATTGGCGCCTTCGTGCGGCAAGAAGCAGCCATGGTGGGTGCCGCCGAGCCGGTTCACGATCGGTATCCACCCGGTGACATACCTCTCGAACGCGGAGATCTGCCGTGGATCGATTTCGTAGCGCAGGTGGCAAGTGATCACGGAGCCATTGTCTCCGGCTGCGTGGTCTTCTTCGCCCGGTCAGGGGAGGGGTTCTTGCGGGTCAGGCGGCGGGTCAGCAGGGTGATGAGTGCCCAGTTCAGGTGGGCTTCGGAGTGCTGGGGCAGACGTTCGTAGTCGCGGGCGTCGCGGCGGCCGTTCATGCACCAGCCGCTCGTGTGCTCGACTTTCCAGCGGCGGGGCAGGACGACGAATCCCTTGGTGCCTTTGGGCCGGGAGACGATGCGCAGGGTGAGCCAGAGGCGTTCGCGGGCCTGGTCCACGAGGTCGTCGGCGTAGCCGCGGTCGGCCCAGACCTGCGTGATCTGCGACTGCGTGAGACGCAGGCGCCAGAACACGTCGCGGGCGGCGTCGAGGTCCTGGACATCGGCGAGCGTCACCGTGATCATCACGGGCAGGCCGAGCGTGTCCACGGTGATATGCCGCTTGCGTCCGTTGATCTTCTTCGCGGCGTCGTAGCCGCGGCTGTCCCGGCCGACGGTGGAGGCTCCCGGATCCTCCGGTGGAGCTGGTCACGGATGTAGGTGACGACCCCGGTCCGGTTCCACCTCCAGAAAAACCCGTAGACCGTCTCCCACGGGGGAAGGTCCGCAGGCAGGGCCCGCCACTTCCCGCCGTTGTCGACGACGTAGCGGATGCCGTCGACGACGTCCGGGGCCACTTCTCCGGGTGGCCGCCGCTCTTCGTCTGGCAAGCCGGGACCGGCAACAAGGGTTCCAGGAGGGCTCATTCGGCGACGGATGCGTCGGACGGGCAGCGGCGGCGACGGGAAGCAGCGGGCATGGCGGGCTCGGCAGAGGTGATCGGGGGTGGACGGGGGGCTATTTGGAGAGCTGGGCGAGGGTGGCACGGACCCCGGTGAGCTGGGCTGTGGCGATTGGGCCCATTCGTCGTCGGGGTAGCGGGCCGGGTGCGGATCGAGCGTGCCCGTGATCACCTGGGTGAGGCGGGCCGATATCCGGTCTCCGGCCGTCTGCAACGCGGTGTGCAGACGCTGGGGGCGGAGTGCCTGGGTGTGGTCGCCGAGTTCCTCGAAGCCGCGAGCCGGTGCGCGCACGCCATGCGCCTCCGTGGGCGCGCGTGGCGCGTCACGCGCGTGTGGGAACCTTCCGCGCCGCGTGCTCGACCGCGGCTCGTGCCAGCGCCCTGACGATGGGGTGTGGGCGCGAGCCGTCGCCGGACAGCTCCGGCTGGAAGAGGGAGGCCAGGAAGAAGGGGTGGCCGGCGAGTTCGGCGATGCGGACGTGGCCGTCCTCGTCGTGCCCGGAGAAGCGCAGTCCGTGTGCCCGCAGGGTGTCGAGGTGGCGGGAGGGACCGTATGCGCAGAAGTAGCGCTCGACCGTGCGTTCCGAGCCGATCACCGACTGGGCGAGCGAGCCCGGCTCGATCCGGACCACCGCCTCATGGCCGACCAGCGAGCAGGCCAGCGGTTCGATGAGGAAGTCGTCGGCGTCGGGGTCGCTCTCGGCGTGGGCGACCCGGGTCAGCCCGCACACGTGGCGGGCGTACTCGAGGAGCGCGTACTGGAAGCCGCCACACGTGCCGAGGAACGGGATCCCCTCCTCGCGCGCGGTGCGGACCGCCGAGAGCACGCCCGCCTCGCTGCGGTACGGGCTGCCCGGCAGCACCCACACGGCATCGAAGCCGCGCACCGCGTCATCGGCCGCCGCGTCCTGCGACGGGATCCAGTAGGCGTCGAGGACGAGCCGGTCACGTTCGGCGAGGGCGTCCAGCAGGAGCGGCACGCGCGTGTGGGAGGTGACGTTGGGGGAGCGGTCCCCGACCAGGGCGAGCTTTGCCGTCTGTGCCGTCCGGGCAGCGGTGTTCGTCATGGCACTCATCCTGGGCGCGGCCCGCACTTCACGTCCAACGATGATTCCTGCACCTCCGATAAGCAGAGCTGATGGCATGCGGGATGCTGTCCGGCATGGACCCGCACCTGCTGCGTACCTACGTCACCGTCGTCCGCCTCGCCTCGTTCTCCGAGGCCGCGCGCGAGCTGGGCTACACCCAGTCGGCGGTGTCCCAGCACATTGCCGCGCTCGAACAGGACCTCGGCGCCCCGCTGCTCACCCGTCGCCCCGTCGCGCCCACATCGGCCGGCGAGCGGCTCCTGGAACACGCGGGGCCGTTGCTGTTGCGCCTGGAGGCGGCCCGCGCGGACGTTGCCCGCATGGTGGCCGCACCGGACCACGGGCTGACGCTCGCTACCGCGCCGACCGCGCTCGGACCACGCGTCCTCGCCGCGCTGCCGGCCTCCGGAGTGACCCTGCGCGTGCTGCCGCGCGACGAGGTGCCCGCGGCCGTCGCCACGGGCATGGCGGATCTCGGCCTCGTGGACGGCCTGGCCGCCCCCAGCGACCCGTTGCGCCTGCCCGACGTGGCACCGCTGACGACGTACGGCGTGGGGGAGGAGCCGGTCTGCGTCCTCCTGCCCGACACCCACCCCCTCGCCCGGCGCACGGGCCTGCGTCTGGGTGACCTCGCCGACGCCCGCTGGCTGGACGCCCCCGATGCGGGACTGCCGCTCGCCCACCTCCGCGCCGCGAACGGCGGCCACGGTTTCCGCTCCGCCCTGCGCTACGCGGGCACCGACGTCCGCACCCTCACCGCCCTGGCCGCGGCGGGTCACGGCCTGACTTTGCTGCCGCGCCCGGCAGCCACCGGCACGGCCGGCACGGTCGCCGTACCGGTCACGGAACCGCGTGTCGTGCACCGGACGGAACTGGTCCACGCGGGAGCGCTCGGGGGAGCCGCGGCGGCGGTCGCGGAGGCGTTGACCGAACGGGCGTGAGAGGGGGCGACCACGCGCCGTACGAACGTGGGGCAGGGAGATGACGCACTCGCCGCACGCGCGCGAGGCAGCGGCCCGCCCATCCCTCCGCCCCTCCCTCACGTCCCGTCACGCTCTCTGACGTCCGGTTCTCGCCGTGACGCCTACGGCTTCCCGCCCTTGACCACTGGTCAGTCTCACTCGATCGTGTCTCGTTGTGCGCCGGTGCGCAGGGTAGTCACCAGCCGGAGGCGATCCGATGGAACAGACTGCGTTGCGACCCAAGCCCATGCCAGGTCAGGGGCCCGGCGACGGTGCCAGGTCCGGCCCCGGCACCCGGCGCCCGCACGGCGGGCCCGGCCGATGCGGACGACGGCTCACGCCCCTCCTGGCCGCCCTGCTCGTCGGGACGGTCCTGGTCCTGTCCGGGGTCGGACTGGGCACGGTGGGGGCCACGGTGATCGGCATGAGCAAGCTCGCCGAGCTGCAGCGGCAGGCAGGGCAGGGCGCCCCGGCAGCCCCGGCCCCCTCGGCGGACCCCGGTGCCTCGGCCCGGCCGTCGCCGCCGCCGGCCTCGCCGCAGGCCCCCGCCGTCGCGACCCTCGGCGTGGAGGCGGTGGACGCCCAGAAGGTGGGCGCCCTGGTGGTCGGCGTCCACGTGCCCGGCCCGGGATACGCGGCCGGCCTGATCCGGGGCGACGTGATCCTCGCGTTCGACGAGACCCGCGTCGACTCGGCCGCCGACCTCGCGCGAGCCGTCGCCCGAGCCCGCCCGGGCAGCGAGGTCACCCTGACGGTGCGCCACCGCAGCGGCGGCTTCCAGCAGCTGACGGCGGTCCCGGGCGTCGTGACCTGACCACCTCGCAGCTCGTGGGGGAGTACGCGAAAACCACTGGTCCCCTTCCACCGACAGGGCCACGATGACCCCATGCCGACCACCCTCATCGCCTTCCTGGGGGCGTGCACCCTCGTCGCCGCCTCGCCAGGCCCCAGCACCGTCCTGATCATCAAGCAGTCACTGCACAGCAGGCGCTCCGGATTCCTCACCGTGCTCGGCAACGAGACCGGCGTCTTCATCTGGGGTGTGGTCGCCGCATTCGGCCTGACCGCGCTGCTGACGGCCTCCGAGGTGGCCTACGACGTGATGCGCATCGTCGGCGCGGTCGTACTCGTCGGCTTCGGCGTCCAGGCGCTGCGCCAGGCGCGCCGCGCCAAGGGGGCTCACGAGGACGCCTGGGAGGGCACGCCGAAGAGCGGCTGGGCCTCCTACCGCGGCGGACTGCTGCTCAATCTCGCCAACCCCAAGGCGGCCGTCTTCGCGATGTCCTTCCTCCCGCAGTTCGTGCCGGAGGGCGCCCCGCACCTGCCGGCCATGGTGGGCCTCGCCGCGCTCTGGGCGGTCTATGAGGTCGGCTACTACGGCCTGTACGTGTGGTTCGTGGGCCGGATGAAGACCGTGCTGTCCCGCGCGGGAGTGCGTCGGCGCCTGGAGCAGGTCTCCGGAGGCGTGCTGCTGCTCCTGGGTGTCCGCATGGCACTGGACAGCTGACGTCATGCCCGGCCGGCCGCGGGAAACCCCCGCCGACCGGCTCGCGCCGCCCTCTGCGGCCGGGCAGGATGCTGACCGTAGTCCTTTCACGCGCCCAGGGAGGCCCGGATGACCGGCACCGCACCCGCGCCCTTCACCGCCGACGACTACCGGGCCCGCAGGGAACGGGTCGCGAGGGCGGCCGCGGACGCCGGACTGGCCGGCCTCCTGGTGGCCCCCGGCCCGGACCTGGTGTGGCTCACCGGCTACGCGCCCACCGCTGAGACCGAGCGGCTCACCCTGCTGGTCCTCGTCCCCGGCCAGGACCCCGTGCTCGTCGTCCCCGCCCTGGAGGCCCCGGACGCCGCGAAGGCGGCCGGCGTGCCCGGCCTGGCCCTGCGCGACTGGACCGACGGCAAGGACCCCTACGCCGCCACCGCGACCCTTCTCGACGCGAGCGGCCGGTTCGGCATCAGCGACAACGCCTGGGCGATGCATCTGCTGGCTCTGCAGAAGGCGCTGCCCGGCACCTCGTACGCCTCCCTCACCGACGCCCTGCCGATGCTGCGGGCCGTCAAGGACACGGCCGAGCTGGAGCTGTTGGCGGCCGCGGGCGCGGCCGCGGACGCAACGTTCGAGGAGATCCGAAAGGTTCCCTTCGGTGGCCGCCGTGAGTCCGAGGTCGCCGCCGACCTCGCCCACCTGCTGCGCCGGTTCGGACACTCCCAGGTCGACTTCACCATCGTCGCCTCCGGCCCGAACGGCGCCAACCCGCACCACGAGGTGGGCGACCGCGTGATCGAGCGCGGCGACATGGTCGTCCTCGACTTCGGCGGCCTGAAGGACGGCTACGGCTCCGACACCTCCCGCACGGTCCACGTCGGCGAACCCACCGACGAGGAGCGCCGGGTGCACGACCTGGTGCGCGCGGCCCAGGAGGCCGGCTACCGCGCCGTACGGCCCGGCGTCGCCTGCCAGGAGGTCGACCGGGCCGCCCGCGCGGTCATCGCGGACGCCGGGTACGGCGAGTACTTCATCCACCGCACCGGGCACGGCATCGGCGTCACCACGCACGAGCCGCCGTACATGATCGAGGGCGAGGAGCAGCCCCTGGTGCCCGGCATGTGCTTTTCCGTGGAGCCCGGTGTCTACCTGCCCGGCCGCTTCGGGGTGCGCATCGAGGACATCGTGACCGTCACCGAGGACGGCGGCCGGCGGCTCAACGACACGACCCGCGAGATGGTCATAGTGGACTGACCCCGGTGACCGATCCCGGCGCAAGGAGCCCCCGTAGACCCCCGAGCGACAACGGCGCGACCATGACCCAGGCACCGACACCCACCGCGGACACCGTCCGCCGACTGGTCCGTTCCCTGCTCAAGGACGGCGTGGACGACTCGGCCGGACCCGAGGTCCGCCCTGCCGCCCCGGGTGCCGAACCCGCCACCTGGCTGGTCGGCACCCGCCATGTCCTGCGCCTGGCCCCCGACCGCGAGGCCGCCGCCCGTCAGCGCCGCGAACTGCGCCTGCGCGACCTCGTCCGCCCGCACCTCCCGGTCGCGGTGCCGACGAGCGTCGCGCACGGGGAGTGGGCGCCGGGGCTGACCTACACCCTGGACACCAAGGTGCCCGGCGGGGCGGGCGGGCAGCACGACGTCTCCGCCCTCGGGGAGGCCGACCTGGCCGGGCTGCTCACGGGGCTGCGCGAGGTCCCGGCACGGCAGGCCGAGACGCTCGGCGTGCCGCGCGCCGCGCCGCGCTCCCTGGAGGCCCTGCGCCGCGCCGCCGAACGGGCCACCGCGCGCCTCGCCGACGCCGACGAGTTCGATGCCGCCCGGCTGCGCCAGCTCACCCCGCCGGCCGCCGTCCAGCTCGCGGCCCAGCCCGGCACCGCGGTCCTCGTCCACCATGCCCTCACCGGCGACCACCTCGTCGTCAGCGCCGATGGCCGGGTGCGCGGGGTCCTCGGCTGGGCCGACACCGTCCTCGGCGACCCCGCGGAGGACATCGCCGGCCTCGCCCTCGCCGTCGGCTCCCCGGCCGCCGTACGCGCCGCCACCCTCGCCGGCTACGGTGCCCGCCCGTGCCTGCGCGGCCTCTGGCTCGCCCGCTGCGACGCGCTCGTCCGCCTCGCGGGCCGCCTCGACGGCAAGGGCGAGGCGCCCCTCCCGCTGCTGAGGGCGCAACTCCGGCAAGCGTGGGAGGCGATCCTGCTGGAACGCGTGACGGAGTTCCGGGAGGACGACGGGGACGAGGAACTGTAGGCGGCGGGCACCTTCTCCGGCCGGAGGCGCATGCGCGGACGCTCACGCCCCCGGCGCCCCGCTCATCCCTGCAACAGCACCACGCCCGACTCCCCGGGCACATGCAGCACGCCGTCCGCGCCCGGCGCCTCCACGGGCTCCCACGCGGCCAGTACGGTCGCCTGACGGGGCCCCAGGGGGATCGTCGCCGGTTCCTTGGCGAGGTTGACGGCCACGCGTACGTCGCCGCGCCGGAAGGCGAGCCAGCGCTCCCGCTCGTCGTAGGCCACCTTGGTGTCGGCGAGGTCGGGATCCGTGAGATCGGGCTGTTCGTGGCGCAGGGCGATGAGACGCCGGTACCAGGCCAGTACGCGCGCGTGGTGCTCGCCGTCGAGCTCGGACCAGTCGAGGCAGGAACGGTCCCGGGTCGCCGGGTCCTGCGGGTCGGGCACGTCCTCCTCGGCCCAGCCGTGCGCCGCGAACTCCCGTCGCCGGCCGCTGCGTACCGCTTCGGCGAGCTCCGGATCGGTGTGGTCGGTGAAGAACTGCCAGGGCGTGCCCGCCGCCCACTCCTCGCCCATGAACAGCATCGGCGTGAACGGCGCGGTCAGCGTCAGCGTGGCCGCGCAGGCCAGCAGACCCGGGGAGAGGGAGGCCGCGAGCCGGTCGCCCTGGGCGCGGTTGCCGACCTGGTCGTGCGTCTGGCTGTAGCCGAGGAGCCGGTGCGCGCCCACGCGCGTGCGGTCCAGGGGGCGCCCGTGACTGCGGCCCCGGAAGCTCGAGTACGTCCCGTCGTGGAAGTAGCCGCCGGTGAGGGTCTTGGCGAGGGCCGCCATGGGGGCGCGGGCGAAGTCGGCGTAGTAGCCCTGGGACTCACCGGTCAGCGCGGCGTGCAGGGTGTGGTGGAAGTCGTCGTTCCACTGGGCGTGCAGACCGAGACCGCCCTCCTCGCGCGCGGTGATGAGCCTAGGATCGTTGAGGTCGGACTCGGCGATCAGGCACAGCGGCCGGCCGAGGTCGGCGGAGAGGCCGTCCACGGCTGTCGACAGCTCCTCCAGGAAGTGGCACGCGCGCGTGTCCACCAGCGCGTGCACCGCGTCCAGGCGCAGTCCGTCGATCCGGTAGTCCCGCAGCCAGGCCAGCGAGCTCTCCACGAGATACGCGCGCACCTCGTCCGAGCCGGGCGCGTCCAGGTTGACGGCGGAACCCCAGGGCGTCTGATGCGTGTCCGTGAGGTAGGGCCCGAAGGCGGGCAGGTAGTTGCCGGACGGGCCGAAGTGGTTGTGCACGACGTCGAGGACCACGCCCAGGCCCAGCTCGTGCGCCCGGTCGACGAAGCGTTTCAGCGCCTCGGGCCCGCCGTACGGCTCGTGCACGGCCCAGAGAGAGACGCCCTCGTATCCCCAGCCGTGTCGCCCGGGGAAGGGACACAGCGGCATCAACTCGACATGGGTGACGCCCAGTTCCGCGAGATGCCCGAGGCGCTCGGCGGCCGCGTCCAGCGTGCCCTCGCGCGTGTACGTGCCCACATGCAGCTCGTACAGGACCGCACCGGGCAGGGGCAGCCCCGCCCACTCGGTACGCCACTCGTACCGCCCGTGATCGACGACCGCGCTCAGCCCGTCCGGGCCGTCCGGCTGCCGGCGCGAGCGCGGATCGGGCAGCACGGGGCCGTCGTCGAGCGCGAAGCCGTACCGCGTGCCGTCCCGCGCCTCGGCCTCCCCCCACCACCATCCCGCGCGATCGGGATCGCGCTCCAACGCGCGCGTGGCGCCCTCGCACTGGAGCGTCACACGGTCGGCCTGCGGTGCCCACACCTCGAACTGCACGGACGGTTCCCCTTCGTCTGCTCACCGTGATGTAGCCCGTCCATGGTGCTTCAAACGAGATCAATCCGCTTTTGAATCTTCCCTTTTGCGGCAGGTGTCGTGCCGTTCTCGCCGATCACGCGCGCGTGGCGGCCGTTTCCCCGTTTTCTGGACACCCGGGGTTCACTGACCGACAATCAGCACCGTGACGTCGTCCTTCGAGTTCAATACCTACCCCGCGCGGCTCTCCGACGCGGAGCGCGACAAGGCGCTGAAGGTGCTCCGTGACGGCGTCGCCATGGGCCGGCTGTCGCACGACACGTTCGTGCGGCGCATGGAACTGGCCCTCGCCGCCCGCCGCGCGGACGAGCTCGCCGTGCTCACCGCCGACCTGCCCGTCGAGAGCCGCATCTCGCGCCTGGTGTTCGGCTCGGTCGAGGCTATCTCCGGCTTCACCGTACGGCTGCGCCGGGCCTGGCAGGCCGAGCGGCTGCCCAAGCTGCTGCTGCCCCACCCCGCGACCGGTCATCCGCTGCGTATCGGCCGCGACCCCGCCAACGGTCTGCGGCTGACCCACGAGACGGTGTCCCGGGTGCACGCCGAACTGAGCCACCAGGCCGGCCTGTGGGTCCTGCGCGACCTCGGTTCCACCAACGGCACCACGGTGAACGGCCGACGCGTCATCGGGGCCGTCGTGGTCCGCGAGGGCGACCAGCTCGGCTTCGGCCGGATGTCGTTCCGGCTCGCCGCGAACTGAGCCGAACCTCAGCTCCGGCCTGCTCTGGCCTTGGCTTTACGTGACGCTTGACTCAAGTCGCTTTGCCCTCTGTGGTGTTGACGAACTCGTCAACTCGTGACTGACTGTGCGTACACCATGCACACCAGGTGAATCGACGGCACCACATTGTGGAGGTGTGCCCTGCCGCCACTCCTCCGCTACCCGACCGTCGACGAGCTGGGCGCCCGGGCTGCCGCGCTCGTCGCCCGCCGCCCCAGTGACGCCCGGCTGCGCCGCGTGGGGACGTCCCGCGCGGGCACACCCCTGTGGCTGCTGTCCGTCGGCCACGGCAGCCGCCAGGCCCTCGTCGTCGCCGGCCCGCACGCCAACGAACCGGTGGGCGGCGCCACCGTGCTGCGGCTGGCCGAACGCGTGCTGGCCGACCCCCGTCTGCACGAGGGCGCCGACGCCACGTGGAACCTGCTGCTGTGCCTGGACCCGGACGGCCTGCGCCGCAACGAGGGCTGGCTGCAGGGCCCGTACGCCCTCGGCGGCTACTTCCGGCACTTCTTCCGGCCCGGCTTCCTGGAGCAGCCCGAATGGCTGCCCGACGGCGCGGACGCCGCCACGCTGCCGGAGACGCGCACCCTGCTCGACGTCCAGGACGAACTGCGGCCCTTCCTCCAGTGCTCCCTGCACGGCGTCGACGTCGGCGGCGGCTTCGTCGAGCTGACCCACGACCTGCCCGGCCTCGCCCAGCGCGTCGCGTACACCGCCGCCCGCCTCGGCATCCCGCGCGAGCTCGGCCCCTACGACACCCTGTACTGGCCGGCATTGGGACCCGCCGTCTACCGGATCCCCAGGCCCCGCCGGGGCGATCTGGCCGCCGCCATCACCGAGGCGGCCGTCGAGTCGACCTGGTTCCATCCCTACCGGCACGGCACGGTGACGGCGGTCGTCGAGGCCCCCATGTGGGGCGTGGCGGCCGTGGCGGACGGCGCCCCGCACCCGGATGAGGAAACGGTCCTGCGCAGGGTGAGCCACACCCTGCGCCATGACACCCGCGTCCTGGAGCGGCTGCTGGAGCGTCTGCGGCCCCATCTTCCCGCCGGACCGGAGACGGCCCGGCTGCTCGCCCCGGTCGACGACTATTTACTGGTCTGCCCCGGCCTCGCCGACACCTGGGACCCCGACGTCGAGGAACCCGTCGGCGCCCGCCCCCTGCCCCCGCTCAGCACCGCCCACCTGGCCGCCCTGCGCATCGCCGGACGGCGCCTCGCCCTGCGGACGGCCGGGCTGCTGCACCAACTCGTGATCGGCGCCGGGCGCGACCCGGCCCGGGTGCTGCCCGAACTGGACCGGCTCCTCGACGAGTGGTGCGACGACTACCGCGACGGCTGCGGAGCGCGCTGGATACCGGTCGCGCGCCAGGTGGAGTACCAGTCGCGGGTGGTGCTCGCCGCGTTCGAACTCGCCACGCGGCACGCGCCCGCGTGCTCTCGTTCGGGTGAGTCGGGGTGGAATGCCGGGGCCGCCGTGCCGATGCATCGGGAATGACGCGATGCATCACAGCCGTACGAGGCACTCTGCTCACCGCAGCCGCCGCCCTCGCCCTCGGCGCCGCCGCGCCCCAGGCGACGGCCCGGGCCACCGACCCCGTCAACTGGCTCTTCGTCACCGTCACCCGGGGCGACGCCCCCCAGGGTGAGGCGCCCGGCAGGTTGCTGCTGTGCGATCCGCCGCAGGGTCACGGCAAGGCGGCGGAGGCCTGCGAGCAGCTCAACAGGGTGGGCGGCGACATCGGCCGACTCCAGCGCAAGGACGCCTTCTGCCCGATGATCTACGCGCCGGTGACCGCCCACGCGCGCGGAGAGTGGAACGGACGCCCGGTCGAGTACCGGGAGACGTTCTCGAACGGATGCGGGATGTCCGCCCGGACGGGCGCGGTGTTCGCCCTGGACGACTGACGCCGTACCGCACGGCGCTGCACGCGCGTGTGCCGTCGGTGTGGCTCACGCCGCCCGGTCACGTGCGTGCAGCGCGGCCGCGACGACCGTCCGGGACTGGTGCTCGACCTGGTGCTCCAGCGGCACCCAGCGGGCGCGGAAGCGTTCGGCGAAGGCGTCGCTCCAGGTCGCCACCAGGCGTTCGAGCGGCGGCGCCGCGCGGTCGCCGGTCTCCCGCAGGACGCGCAGCAGCATGGCCGCCGCCCGCAGCGGCAGCCGCCGCCCGAAGGCGTCCACGCTCCCGACGTACGCCATGGTGTCGTCGGCGGGCGGCGTGTGCATCCAGTCGGCGGCCAGCCCCGGCACCAGCTCCAGCGACCACTTCGCGGCCCGCAACAGGGGCCCGTCGACACCGTCCAGGCGGGGGAGCGCCTCGGCGAGCACCCGCTCCACCTCCAGCGCGTCCCGCCGCAGCCGGGCCGCCAGTCGCCGCATCGCCCCGGCCGGGTCCGGATGCGGCGCAGGGTCGTCCACCAGGTCGCTCGCCCACATCGGCACCTCGACGACCGCGGTCAGGCCGCCGTACCGGTGTACGCGATACCAGGTGCTGCTGCGTGCGTCGTCCGGCATGCTCGGATACGCCGCGCCGGCGCCCGGCGCCGGCATCACATGCACCCCGGGGCCGGCCGCGGGCCAGCCCGCCGCGTCCGAGGCGCCGGTCTCCACCGGGATGTGCAGCTGAGCCGCGGACTTCGCGAACGGCTCGGCGAGACCGGGGACGTCCTTCGTCAACTGCACCCAGCTGCCGCCCAGGTCGGTGCCGTGCAGGGTCACCTGAAGGTAGGGGCGCAGCTCGTCGATGACCCGGGTCAGCGTGCGTGTCTCGGGCGGCAGCCGGTCCGGCGGCAGCGCGGCCGGCGCCCACTCCGGCTGCTCCGGGGCCGCGGGCCGGAAGAAGCCGCGGTGGTAGTCGAACAGGCTGCGGGGCGCCGGCGTGACGTGCAGGCTCGCCCCGTCGGGATCCGCGCACAGCAGGAAGTGCCAGGAGGTTTCGGCCCGCAACTCCCGCTCGTGCAGAACCCGTTCGGCGACCGCCAGCAGGGTGGAGCTGCCGGTCGGTTCGTTGGAGTGCGCGCCCGCCACCACCAGTACGGCGCGTCGCGCGTGACCTATGGACAGCAGATGGAGGGGTCTGCCCGCCCGGGAGGCCCCCACCTGTCTGAGTACACACAGGTCGGGCCGGTGAGCGGCCAACGCTCGGGCGGACAGGGTCAGTTCGCTCAGAGTTGGGTAGCGCAGCTCCGGCAGGAGACTCACCCCCGTCACGTCCGCCCTGCTTCGCAATCCGCAGTACCCCATGGTCTGGTTTACGTGTCAAGGAGTTCACGGGGGAGGCTCCTGGGGGCGCCCAGGAGCATTTGCCACGGGCAGGCAAGGAGCGGCCGGTGGCAACGGGAGCACGAGGCCCGTTCTCGGGTGCATGAGGCCCGTCCTGCCGGGGATCGCGGGCCCTTTTTCAACCCATTCGCACCACTTGCGAACGTCACGGCGGCCGCCGAGAGCCCGGGCGCGAGAGGGCGTCGTCGCTCGTCACCACGCGCCGGCCGTCGTGCCCGAGCCCCGGGAGCGTGCGCGGGCCCGAGCCGGTCGCCGGCAGGACACCACGGCGCGCGGGACGGCCGTACGCGCCCGAGAGCATGCTCCATGGGCACGCCGTACGGCCGTGCGTCCGCTCAGCCCGCTCACCCCGCCTCCTCCGCACCGACCCGCTCCAGCAACGCCACCGGCAGCCGCTCGAACAGCTCCGCCACGCGCGCGTGTCCGCTGAACTCCCGCTCCGGAGCCAGCGCGTCCGCCCATCGCCCGGGCGGCAGCGCCAGTACCGTGTCGCGCCAGCCGCCCGACCGCGCCAGCCGCAGCGACAGCCGCGTCACGGCGGTGACCACCTCACCGGAGCGCACGAAGGCCACACAGTGCGCGGCCGACGGTCCCGCGGCCGTCAAGGGCGTGTACGACGCCGAGTCACCGAACACATCGGGGCGCCCCCTGCGCAGCCGTAGCGCCGCCGCCGTCACGGCGCCCTTCTCGCCGGGATCCTCGTGCGGGAACCGTACGGCCCGCCGGTTGTCGGGGTCGACCAGCGCCCGGTACTCGCCCTCGGTGCCCTGGTAGACGTCGGGGACGCCCGGCATCGTCAGCTGGGTCAGCGCCATGCCCAGCATGTTCGCCCGGATGTGCGGCTCCAGGCTGTCCCGGAAGGCGGCCACGCGCGCGTACGGCGCCCCGCACGGCCCGGCCGCGACGAACTCCGCCACCGCCTCCTCGTACGGCGGCTCCTGCTCCGTCCAGCTCGTGAACAGCCCGGCCTCGCGCACATGCTTCAACAGGGCCCCCTGCACGCGGTCGCCGGCCGCGTCGCCCAGCCCGAACACCGTCTGCCAGGCCGCCCACGCCAGTTGCGCGTCCGGCACGCCCTCGCCGTCGCGCGTCACCTCGGCCAGCACGTCCGCCCAGCGCTCCGGGCACTCCGTGAGCACGGCCAGCGCGGCCCGTACGTCGGCACTGCGCTTGGTGTCGTGGGTGGACGCGACCGTCCCGGTGAGCGGCCAGTCGCGCTGCACGCGCGCGCAGTACGCGTGGAACTCGTCGGACGAGACGGCAGGGCTCCCCGGATTCCCGCCCACCTCGGTCGCCGACAGCAGCGGCACATAGCGGTAGAACGCCGTGTCCTCCACGGACTTGGCCCGCAACGCCGACGCCGTCTGCGCGAACCGGGTCCGGAACTCCAGGTGCTCCGGCCCGTCACCGGCCCGCCCGAGCACCAGGTCGCGCACGACGTCGACCGCGCCGGCCTCCTCGGGCACGACGAAGGCGAGCCGGGCTTCGGCAGCGGCCTTCTCGGTGACGACACGGGCCGCGTCACCGGAAAGGTACGGCCGGTAGACCTCCAGCCGGACGAGGAGCTCCTGCAGCGCGGTGCGCAGCGCCCAGGGCGCGCGGTCGCGCAGGGCGGGTTCCGGGGACGTGGCGCACACCCGGCTCGCCACGCGCGTCAGCCGGTCGACCTCCGTGGCCAGCTCGTGCGTGAGCACCTTGTACGCAGCCCGCCGTACCGTCGCCTCCCAGTCGCCGCCCCGGTCCGTCTGCGGGGCCGCGAACCGCCGGTACTGGCCGAGGAGTTCCCCGAACCCGGCCGGGTCGGTGAACAGGCCGTCGATGTGCCGCAGGGCGTCGTAGCCGGTGGTGCCCGCGACGGGCCAGGAGGCCGGCAGCTGCTCCCCGTCCGACAGGATCTTCTCCACCACGGTCCAGCGCCCGCCGGTCGCCTCGTGCAGGCGCTGGAGGTAGGTGTCGGGGTCGGCGAGGCCGTCGGGGTGGTCGATGCGCAGCCCGTCGATCACGCCCTCGTGCAGGAGCTGGAGGATCTTGGCGTGGGTGGCCTCGAACACCTCCGGGTCCTCCACCCGCACCCCGATCAGCTCCGAGATGCTGAAGAACCGCCGGTAGTTGAGCTCCGTACGGGCCAGCCGCCACCACGCCGGCCGGTACCACTGCGCGTCCAGGAGCTGCGGCAGCGGCAGCTCCTCGGTGCCCTCGCGCAGCGGGAACACGTGGTCGTAGTAGCGCAGGACGTCACCGTCGACCTCCATGCGGCCGAGCTCCTCGCCCAGCGGGTGCCCCAGCACCGGCAGCAGCACCTGGCCGCCCTGCGCCTCCCAGTCGATGTCGAACCACCGCGCGTACGGCGACTTGGGGCCCTCGCGCAGCACCTCCCACAGGGCGCGGTTGTGCCGGGGGGCCATGGCCATGTGGTTCGGCACGATGTCCACCACCAGGCCCAGGCCGTGCTCGCGCGCGGTACGCGCCAGCGCGCGCAGCCCGTCCTCGCCGCCCAGTTCCTCGCGCACGCGCGCGTGGTCCACGACGTCGTAGCCGTGCCCCGACCCCGGGACCGCCTCCAGGACGGGGGACAGGTGCAGGTGCGAGACACCGAGCGAGGCCACGTACGGCACGGCCGCCGCCGCGGCCCCGAAGGGAAACGCGGGCTGCAGCTGCAGCCGGTAGGTGGCGGTGGGCACCATCGGGTCGGGTCGCTCAGGTGTCATGGAAAGCTACGTACCCGCCCGGACGCCGTTCGTGTCATCGGCGCCTCCACGTGGGCCACTGCCGCAACGACGAACCGGTACCGTCCCGACGTGGATCCCCCGGCGGACGGCGCGCCCGGCGTCGCACACCGGACGCACCGCACTACACCGGCCGCTGCAACACCGTCAGGCTCCGGTCCACCAGCGTCAACCGGTCCCCGGCCTGCACTTTCGCTCCCGTCCCCGGCGGCACCCCGTCCGTGCGGGCGGTGTCGACGACCACCTGCCACTGGCGGCCGTGGTTGACCGGCACGACGAAGTCGAGGGTCTTGTGGGAGGCGTTGAACATCAGCAGGAACGAGTCGTCGGTGATGCGCTCCCCGCGCGCCCCCGGCTCCGAGATCGCGTTGCCGTTGAGGAACACCGTCAGCGCCGACGCCTGCGCCCGGTCCCAGTCCCGCTGGGTCATCTCCTTGCCCTGCGGAGTGAACCAGGCGATGTCCGACAGGTCGTCGTGGGTGCCGTGCACCGGCCGCCCGTGGAAGAAGCGTCGCCTGCGGAAGACCGGATGGTCCCGCCGCAGCCACACCATCGCGCGCGTGAAGGCGAGCAGCTCACGGGGCAGCCCGCGCGTGCCCTCGCCGGCCGAGCCGTCCTCCCCGTCCGCGCCGCCCTCCTGCGGCCACTCGATCCACGCCAGCTCACTGTCCTGGCAGTAGGCGTTGTTGTTCCCGCGCTGCGTGCGCGCGAACTCGTCGCCGTGGCTGAGCATCGGCACGCCCTGGGACAGCATCAGCGTGGCGATGAAGTTGCGCATCTGGCGGGCGCGCAGCTCCAGGACGGCCGGGTCGTCGGTATCGCCCTCCGCCCCGCAGTTCCAGGACCGGTTGTGGCTCTCGCCGTCCCGGTTGTCCTCGCCGTTGGCGTGGTTGTGCTTGTCGTTGTACGAGACGAGGTCGTGCAGCGTGAACCCGTCGTGGCAGGTCACGAAGTTGATGGAGGCCAGCGGGCGCCGCCCGTCGTCCTGGTACAGGTCGGACGAGCCCGTCAGCCGGGACGCGAACTCCGCCAGCGCCCGCGGCTCGCCGCGCCACAGGTCCCGTACGGTGTCGCGGTACTTGCCGTTCCACTCGGTCCACAGCGGCGGGAAGTTGCCCACCTGGTAGCCGCCCTCGCCCACGTCCCACGGCTCGGCGATCAGCTTCACCTGGGAGACCACCGGGTCCTGCTGCACCAGGTCGAAGAACGACGACAGCCGGTCCACCTCGTGGAACTGCCTCGCCAGGGTGGCCGCGAGGTCGAAGCGGAAGCCGTCGACGTGCATCTCGGTGACCCAGTAGCGCAGCGAGTCCATGATCAGCTGCAGGACGTGCGGGGACCGCATGAGCAGGGAGTTTCCGGTGCCCGTGGTGTCCATGTAGTAGCGCGGGTCGTCCGTCAGGCGGTAGTACTGCGGGTTGTCCAGGCCCCGGAAGGACAGCGTGGGGCCCAGGTGGTTGCCCTCGGCGGTGTGGTTGTAGACCACGTCGAGGATGACCTCGATGCCGGCCTCGTGCAGCGCCCGCACCGCCGACTTGAACTCCAGCACCTGCTGGCCGCGGTCGCCCCAGGAGGCGTAGGCGTTGTGCGGGGCGAAGAAACCGATGGTGTTGTAGCCCCAGTAGTTGTTCAGGCCCATGTCGACCAGGCGGTGGTCGTTCACGAACTGGTGGACCGGCATCAGCTCCAGCGCCGTCACGCCCAGCTCGGTGAGGTGCTCGATGACCGCCGGGTGCGCGAGGGCGGCGTAGGTGCCGCGCAGTTCCTCGGGCAGTCCCGGGTGGCGCATCGTGAGGCCCTTCACATGGGCCTCGTAGATCACCGTGTGGTGGTACTCGGTGCGCGGCGGCCGGTCGTCGCCCCAGTCGAAGTACGGGTTGACCACGACCGACGACATCGTGTGCGGCGCCGAGTCCAGGTCGTTGCGCCTGTCGGGTTTGTCGAAGTGGTAGCCGTACACCTCCTCGCCCCAGCGGATCGCGCCGCTGATCGCCTTGGCGTACGGGTCGAGCAGCAGCTTCGCGGAGTTGCAGCGCAGGCCGCGCTCGGGGGCGTACGGGCCGTGCACCCGGAACCCGTACCGCTGCCCCGGCATGACGCCCGGCACGTACGCGTGCCGCACGAACGCGTCGCTCTCCCGCAGTTCCACCGCCGTCTCCGAGCCGTCGTCGTGCAGCAGACACAGCTCTACTCGGTCCGCGGCCTCCGTGAAGACCGCGAAGTTGGTGCCGGCGCCGTCGTAGGTGGCACCGAGTGGATATGCCTCTCCAGGCCAGACCTGCATGGACACGACTCTTTCAGCTGGAGCGCGCCGTCGGGGGCGCCTTGGCTTCGAGTCTCCCCGAAAGTGATGGAACCACCTATGACTTACGTCCCTCTTACCGGTCGACCAGTGCATACGCGGTATGCCGAACCAGTGGGGCAATCACGTACTCCCGAGGACATAGGGGGAGTAGGGGGAAGATGTGCGCAAGATAGTGCACCGCCATCTGGGCAAGGTGGTGGCCGGTGCGGCCATCGCGGTGGCGGGAACCGCCGTGATGGTCGGAATCACCCTGCCGGGGACGGCGGGGGCCGACACGGCGGGAGGGACCGACAGCAGCGCCCAGTCGGCCCAGCAGGCGGCCCAGGGGCAGGGGCCCGGTGCGGTGGCGCCGGGCGTCGTCGAGGAGGCGCCGAGCCAGGGGGCGACGGGCAAGGGCAGCGATCCGCTGACCGACGACGAGATCGACCGGGTCGCGAGCATCGCGGCGGACCGGCAGTTGCGCAGCGCCGGCGAGGACGTCGAAGGTGACCGGGGCGCGCAGCGGCTCAGTGTCGGCCTCGCCGAGCCGGAGGCCGGCGAACTGGACTCCTCGAACGTGCCGCGCCGGGCCGAGGTGACGTTCTACGACTACAAGAACGACTCCCTCGTGACGAAGACCGTCAATCTCGACACCGGGAAGGTCGAGAAGTCCTACACCGCGCAGGGCGTCCAGCCGCCCCCGAGTCGCGACGAGGGCATCGAGGCGGCCAGGCTCCTGATCGCCGACCCGCTGGGCGCGGACCTGAAGGCCGACTACAAGGACGCCATCGGCAAGGAACTCACCTCCCCGGACCAGCTGCAGCTCAGCGCCGGCATCTACCGGGCCGATCCGGGCGCCCAGTCCGCCGCTCTCGACAAGTGCGGTGAGCACCGCTGCGTGCGGCTGTTCGTGAAGGTCAAGAACGGCCCGTGGATCGACACCCGTGCTCTCGTGATCGACCTGAGCGCCCGCAAGGTGGCCAAGCTCGACTGAGCGGCTCTCCGTTCACTTTTCCAACTCGCACCCAGTACTTGCACCTCCTGTAAGGGAGTCATTTCTTCATGCGCGTGAACAGACTGAGCCGTGCCCGCACCCATGCGGCCGTGGGCCTGACCGTGGCCACGCTGGCCGCCGGCGTGACGACCGCCGCGGGACCGGCCGTCGCCCAGCCGAAGGCCGCCCCCGCGCCGGCCGCCGACTGCAGTGCCGCCTACCGCATCGAGCAGAAGCTCTCCGGCGGCACGACCTGGCGGATGTGCTGGCGCTACGACGGCAAGGCCGGACTCGTCCTGGACCACATCTCCTACCAGCCCAAGGGCGAGACCAAGCCGATCAAGGTCCTCAACAGCGCCCGGCTCGGACAGATCCACGTCCCGTACGACGACGGGAAGAACGAGTTCGACGACCTGACGGGCCAGCCCTTCGCCCAGGGCCTGATGGAACTGTCGCCGGGCGAGTGCCCCGGCGGCACCATCAAGACGGTCAAGGTCCCCGATGCCTGGACCGAGGACCCCAACGTCAAGGGCCTGTGCACCACCACCCGTTCCCGGGGCCACGCCTACCGTATGAACGACGGGAACAAGACCTACCAGGCCCAGGGTAAGGACCTGCTCGTCTACACGGTCAACCAGGTCGGCTGGTACGAGTACATCACCGAGTGGCGCTTCCAGGACGACGGCGCGATCAACATGAACGTCGGCGCGACCGGCAGCCTCTCCTACGACGACTACGACGCCGGCGACGGCCGTGGCTGGCCGATCGGCAAGGGTGCCCGGGCGAAGGCCACCAGCCACAGCCACAACGTCTTCTGGCGGCTCGACTTCGCGCTCGACGGCTCCACCAAGAACCGCGTGGAGCAGTACGACTCGGCCGTCACCACCGGACAGGGCCGCCCGAAGACCAAGACCACCGCCACCAAGGTCACCAAGGAGCTGACGGGCGACTCCAAGAACTACCGCTGGTGGCGTGTGGTCAGCGCGACCGGCAAGAACAAGGACGGACACGCCCGGTCGTACGAGATCGTCCCCGGCATCAGCACGAAGTTCCCGGGGCGTAGCTTCACCAAGCACGACTTCTACTTCACGCAGTACAACAGCTGCGAGAAGTTCGCCAGCCACAACCCGACGTGCGCGGGCAGCCACCCCAAGTCCGTCGACAAGTGGGTCAACGGCCAGAACCTCACGCGCCCGGTCGTCTGGGCCAACGTGGGCTTCCACCACATCGTGCGGGACGAGGACCAGCAGCCCATGCCGGTCCACTGGCAGGGATTCTCCGTCGTCCCCAGGGACGTGACGGCTATGAATCCGCTCACTCCCGCCGACGTCGCCTGGCAGAACGGCAACTGGGGATTCCCTCGTTGAGAATGACCCTGCCCATCCGGCTGCACCGCCGACCGCTCCCGGAGTACCCTTCCTTGATCGTTGGGACGGGGAGTGCTCGGGGGAGCGGAAGGCGGTGCGCGGGTGGGCTCGGGAGGGCTGGAGTTGCCCCCTGGTGACGAGGGTCACGAGGGGAACTCCACAGACGTCCCGCCCGGCACGGTGTCCCTGGCCAGGCCGATGGAGACCAACTCCATCGGCCCGGAGCTGGACTGGGACACCGGCGCCTGGCGCGAGGTGCGGACACGCGCCCAGCGCGCCGGCCGGGCCTACATCTGGCTGAACCTCGTCGAACAGCGGCTGCGCGCGGTCGTGGCCGCTGTTCTGCGCCCCATCTACGAACCCGTCCACGGCGACGACTGGGTGGTGGCGGCGGCCGGACCGGCGGGCCAGGAGTGGGTGCAGCGCGCGGTCGCCGTACGCGAAGTCAGCCGCCGCAAGGGCTACTTGCTCGACCCGGCCGACGACAACGTCCTCAGCTTCCTCACGCTGCCGCAGCTGCGCGAGCTGATGGTGCAGCACTGGCCGTGCTTCGAGCCGTACGTCGACGACCGCCGGGACGTCGAACTCGCCCTGGACGAACTGGAAGTGACCCGGAACGTCGTCTCCCGCAACCGGGCCCTGTCCGAGGCGGTCCTGAACCAGGCCGAGCGGGCCTCGGCACGGCTGCTCGAGATCCTCGGCGCGGGCGGCGACGTACCCTCCGCGCGCCGGCTGCCCGTCGACGCGGTCGAGGACCTGGTCGGCGACCGGTACGCCGACGTGGTCGCCGTGCACCCCGACCGGGTGCGGCTGCTGCGCCAGTTCCCGGCCGAGGACATCTTCGGCGGCGCGCGCCGGCTCGACGCCATCGGCATCGGCCTCAACCTGCTCGTGCAGAACTTCTCCGGGCGGCGCCTGGTGCGGCTCGCCGAGTCCGGCTGCCGGGTGCGGCTGCTGTTCCTGAACCCGGCCTCCAGCGCGGTGAAGCGGCGTGAGCGTGAACTCGGCATCAAGCGGGGCGAGTTGAGCCGCGCGGTCGAGATGAACATCCTGCACATGCGCCGGGTGCGGTCCCGGCTGCGGGACCCGGGCGCCTTCGAGATCCAGGTCTTCGACGAGACGCCCCGGTTCACGGCGTACCTCGTGGACGGTGACGGCACCGACGGCATCGCGGTGGTGCAGTCCTATCTGAGGCGCACGCGAGGCCTGGAGGCGCCGGTCCTGGTGCTGCGCAACGGCAGCAGGGTGGTCAAGTCGGACGAGATCGACCCAGGTGGGCTTTTTCCGACGTATCGCGAGGAGTTCGAGCTCATGTGGGCGGATTCGCGACCAGTGTCCTGAACTGTCCCACCGTGGAAGCGTCGTCCCGCCGTGCCGGCGCGGTCTCACACCGCATAAGCGGAATGCGGTCCTCTGATTGTCAGTGGCGCATGGGAGGGTGGAGACCACTGGGGGAAAGCACCACCAAGAAGGGGGACCGCCCATGGGCTGGCACCGGGAGCTGCTGATCGGCTTCGACCTGGAGACGACCGGGACCGATCCGCACGAGGCGCGCATCGTCACGGGGGCCGTGATCGAGGTCAGGGACGGGCAAGCCCTGGGGCACCGGGAATGGCTGGCGGATCCGGGCGTGGAGATCCCGGCGGACGCGGTCGCGGTCCACGGCATCAGCAATGAACGCGCGGCCGCCGAGGGCCGCCCGGCCGACCAGGTGGCGGACGCCATCGCCGAGGTCCTGGTGGCCCACTGGAAGACAGGCGTACCGGTCGTCGCCTACAACGCGGCCTTCGATCTGAGCCTGCTCTCCGCCGAACTGCGGCGGTACGGCCTGCCGTCCCTGCGCGACCGGCTGGGCGGCCCGGATCCCGCCCCGGTCATCGACCCGTACACCATCGACCGCTGGGCCGACCGCTACCGCCGCGGCAAGCGCAACCTCGAAGCGGTCTGCCGGGAGTACGGCATCTCCCTCGACGCCGCGCACGACGCGTCCGCCGACGCCCTCGCCGCGGCCCGGCTGGCCTGCGCGATAGCCACCCGCCACCCCAAGATCGCGGCCCTGGGTCCGGCGGAGCTGCACCGCCGCCAGATCGAGTGGTACGCCGAGTGGGCGGCGGACTTCCAGAGCTTCCTGCGCCGCAAGGGCGACGCGACGGCGGTGGTCGACGGGACGTGGCCGCTGAGGGAGCCGGCGGGGGAGACGGTGGCGGGCGAGACGGTCTGAGTGAGTGAGGCCACCCGTCCGGCCCGTGCCGTTTGCCCGGCGCAGGTTCCGTGACCAGGGTGGGGTGCGGAGGCGTTCCGCTGCGGCAGTACCGTGAGGGGTGATTCCTCGTGACAGCGGTGAGAAATGCGCGAGTCCGAGCGGGCGCCGCTGTCGTCGTGGCCGCCCTCACCACCGCCACCGGCTGCTCGTCCGGCCCCCACCACGCGACGACGAAGACCAAGGACGGGGTGCGGCCGGTCAAGGTCACCGCTTCCGCAGCCGTCACCGCCGCCCCGTCGCCGTCCGCGGGCCAGGGTGATCTCGTGGTCTCGTACGAGAGGCCGAAGAACCCCGTCGACCGGAGGACCGAAGACTTCCTCAGACGCGCCAAAGTCCTGGAGCGCGTGTCGAGTTACGCCGACGACATCATCGCTCTTCCGTACGACGTGCCGCTGCGTGCGAAGAGCTGCGGATTCGCCAACGCCTTCTGGAACCCAGAGACGAAGGACATCACCTACTGCTACGAGTTCATCGACGCCCTCAGGCCGATCTACGAGAAGCAGGAGACCGAGGGCAGCGCGAGGCAAAGGGGCGCGGCCGTGGAGCAGGACCTCATCGGCCTCACCAACGGCGTCCTCCTGCACGAACTCGGCCACGGCCTCATCACCATGTACGACCTGCCCGCCACCGGCAAGGAGGAGGACGCAGTCGATCAGCTGTCCGCACTGCTGCTCGCCGGCGGCGACGACGAACACCGGAAGTACGCCATCGACACGATCAACGCCTGGGCCGGCCTCGCGGAGGCGGACGCGGCCGGGGAGATGCCCGCCGACGAGTATGCCGACGAGCACTCCCTCGACATCCAGCGGTTCTACAACTGGTCCTGCTGGCTCTACGGTTCGGACCCGGCCGCGTACCAATGGATCGTGCGGAGCGACGACAGCCCGGACGGCGTTCTCCCCGAGGAGCGGGCCGAGGGGTGCCCCGAGGAGTTCCAGAAGATCGCTCACTCCTGGGGCACGCTTCTTGAGCCCTACCTCAAGTCCTGAGGAACCAAGGGCTGGGGTTCACAACTTCTCGGCCTGTGCGTGCAGTTGGTCCGCCACCGCGCCGAGGACCTCACCCTCCATGACCGTGCCGTTCTCCAGCGCGTCACCAGAGCTGTTCACGGAGACCAGCGTGCCCTGGCCCGACTTCTGGTCGAATCCGGCCAGCCACGGCCCGCCGCTCGACCCTCCCTCCATCGGGCAGCGAACGCTCTGTTTGCGGTCGGAGGCCGTCGACGTGGTGCCCGCGCAGTACATCAGGTGCTCGCCGCGCTGCTCCTGGCTGTCGGGATACCCGAAGACGGTCACCGCGTCACCCGGCTCGCGGTCGAAAGCCACTGCCTGCGCGCCGACCGCGTCGGTCAGGGCCTCGTTCCCCTGATCGACCACGACAGCGGCCACGTCGTTCTGGGCGTCCTGCGCCCAACTGCGCGGCATGGCGACCGCCCGGACCGCGAACACGCCGTACGGACGCTTGCCGTCGCTGTAGCCCGGTACGAAGACCATGTTGATGTGGTAATTGTCCGGGGCGGCGGGCGGTTGCACGCAATGCCCGGCCGTCATTACCGTGGAACGGTTGCGGCTTTGGACCGCGGTGGCGGTGCAGTAGGTGTCCTGGCCCTTGTCGTTGGTGAAGAAGAGCCGCCCCACCGTCTTCATTGCGGGGCCACGCCACGGCTGGACGGACGCGGCGTCGTGCCCGAGGACGTCGGCGGCACCGACGTCACGCATCCGGTCTGCCGTCCAGTATGCGAGAGTCTCGCGACGGTCGGCCGCGGTGAACGTCACCGTGCGGATCGCCGCCTCATCGCTCGGCGTGCCGGCCGGTATGTTCCCGGCGGCGACCGCCAGGACGGATGCGACGGCCAGCGTGGGCGCAGCGATCCGATTCATGCCTCGCACCTCCTCGCCCGTGCGCAGCTCACGGGATCACCACCCGAACACGACACTAGGCGAAACCTGGATGATTCGCTCGCTGAGGGCTCGCTGAGGACCCACTGCACAGCGCCGCGATTCAGCCTCGTCGGCCGGGATGCCGCACCCGAACATGCGGGGAGGTACGGGCTCGCGGCCGCACGGGGCGGCGTCCGGGAGGGAACGTACGGCTCCCGAGAGCCGGCTCGGGCAGCGGTCCGCCGTGGTGGTGCTCGACGTAGAGGCCGCGGAAGACGAGCAGGGTCAGGCTCAGCGCGATCAGGGCTTCGGCCCAGTAGAAGGCGGCGTAGTCCAGCAGACAACCGTTGGGAGGGTCCCCCGGTGCGGCGTTGCGCAGGCCGACCAGCGCGAAGAGCGTGCCCGCCATCCAGCCGAGGGCACCCCACACCAGGCCGCGCCGCTGGCGTACGACGAGATGGCATGCCATCAGAACGGCCAGAGTGACGGCCCACATGGCGACGATCATGAACCAGGCCAGGATGAAGGTGCTGCGCGACCTCTGCGCGTGCACTCGCACAGCCGAGGCCTCGGCCTTGTAGGCGACTGCGGCTCGGCGCAGTGTGAAGCGCGGATCCTGGTCGCGCAGCACCAGGCGGGTGGGGACGAAGGTGTCGCCGACGGTGGCCGCGACACTGAGGCTGACCTGGTAGCGGTCGAAGGGGTAGTCCGACGCCGTGCCCGACTCCAGGGGAACCACTACGCTCTTGACCAAGCGGAGGCTTTCCGCGTCGAATGTCACCTCAGGCTGCTGCGCCGAGTTGGTGAAGACGGTGACGTCCTTGGTCGGGGAGCCTGACCCGTCCGAGTCCGCGTACGCGCCGGTCGCTGTCACGCTGAGGTGGACTGTCGCCGTGCGCTCGTCAGGGTCTGTCTTCTGCACGCCGGCCAGCACCTCGATCCGGCCGGGGCCGTTGCTGCCTGCTCTGAGGGGACGTTGTCGTTCGTCCCGCTCGTTGAGATAGAGGCCGGTCCCGGCGCCCACGAGCGCCGCCAGCACCAGAAAGCCCACCGCACTCCACAGCCAGGTGGGCCGGCCCGGGCGGCGGCCGGGGGATCGGCGGGTGCGGGAGGTGGTGCGGTGGGCCATGGTCAGATCCTCGGCAGGATCGTGGTGCGACGCCACAGGAACGGCGGGTGCCCCCCCCGACGTGTCGGCGTCCGGGCCTACGCCGATCCGGGTGCCGGTGACGCGACGCGCTCGACACGTGGCCTCGCCAGCCGTTCGTAGTCGGCCCCCGAGATGAGCAGCGAACGGTCGAGCCGGGCGGCGTTGAAGTACAGCCTCGGCTGGGCCAGGACATCCGGGTCGGCGACCAGTTCCAGATCGGGATCGAAGCTGAACGGCAGAACCGTCCCGGGGACGGCGCGGGCCAGCTGCTCGGCGGTCTCCGGGTCGCTGAAGCCGACGTAGCGCGCGCCGAACAGCGCCCGGACGGCGTCCAGGTCGACCCGCCGGTCCCCGGGTACGACCGCGAGGACATGCCGTGTGGTGCGGCGGTCGACCTTGACCCGCAGCACGATGCACTTCGCGGCCTCGGAGGCCGGGTGCCCGCGCAGCGCGCAGACCGCCTCCGTGCCGCCTTCGGGCTCGTGGTCGATGAGGCGGTAGTCCACGCAGGAGGAGTCGAGCAGGGAGATCAGGTGGTCGTAAGTGTCGTGGAGGGTTCGGTCGGGCATGCCGGGTCCTTGTCGAGTGGGTGGGATGGGGGAAGCCGGAGTCCTGGAGAGCCGCGGTGCGCCCGCTCCACCGCCTGTCCCCAGTACGTGCCGGCGAGCATCAGGGCCGCCCCGAGACCGGTGAGCGCGGTGAGGTGCTCGCCGCCGAGCGCGATGCCGAGCGCGACGGCCCAGACCGGCTCCGTGCCCAGCAGCAGGCTGGCCCGGCTGGCGGAGGTGCGCTGCACGGCCCAGGTCTGCGCGAGGAAGGCGAACACACTGCAGAACAGGGCCAGATAGACCAGCTGGGCCCAGGTGGCCGGGGTCGCGTGAGCGAGCGTCGGCAGGTCGAGGACGGCGACCGGCAGGAACAGCGCCGTGCCGACGAGGGTCTGCACGGTCGTCAGGTGCAGGGGGCGGATCGCCCGCCCGGTGGTGAAGCGGCCGACCAGCGCCACATGCCCGGCCCGGATCAGCGCGGCGCCGAGCATC
Organism: Streptomyces sp. NPDC093591; assembly: GCF_044764885.1. Classification (NCBI taxonomy): domain Bacteria; kingdom Bacillati; phylum Actinomycetota; class Actinomycetes; order Kitasatosporales; family Streptomycetaceae; genus Streptomyces; species Streptomyces sp. NPDC093591. Next base: position 18,783 of record NZ_JBIWIY010000010.1, on the reverse strand, counting down.
AGCAGATCGCCGAGACGGGGCGCATGGAAGCCGTTTCCGGACATCAGCAGTCCGACGGCCAGGACGCACACGCCGGTCGCGGCGAAGAAGGAGACCGGCAGCGCGCCGCGGCGGCCACCGCGGTCGAGCAGCGGGGTGAGGACGATGGTCAGGCTGATGATGAGCCCGGCGTTGGCGGCACTGGTGTGGGCGACGCCGTACGTCTCCACGAGCAGCACCGCGGCCTGGGTCACCCCCAGGGGTACACCGGCCCGCAGTTCGTCACGCGTCCACCGGCGCGCACCGCGCCCACGGGAGGTGACGACGCCGAGGCAGGTGAGCGCGGACAGGGCGTAGCGGGCGAAGAGCACGAGCAGGACGGGGAGCGCGGCGGTGGCCGTCTGGGCCGACAGATAGCTGGAGCCCCAGACGAGCGCGACAAGGAGGAGTACCGCATCGGTACGGCGGACGTCGGACACCCGCATACGGTGCACCGACGGCGACCCTGAAGCCCAGTACCAGTCCCTAAAACGATCATTTAGAAGCCCTACATCGTCCCTACACTGAGGCCATGGACGAACGGCAGCTGAGGATCCTGCGGGAGCTCGGCGAACTGGGCAGTGTCACGGCGGTCGCCGAGGCGCTGCTGGTGACGCCCTCGGCGATCTCCCAGCAGCTACGGCTGCTGCAGCGCGCGATCCCGGTGCCGCTCACCGAGCGGCAGGGGCGCCGGCTGGTGCTCACCGACGCGGGACAGGCGCTGGCCGGAGCGGCCGTCGAGGTGGAGACGGCGCTGGCGCGGGCGCGGCACACCGTCGAGGAGTTCGTCGAGCGGCCGGACGGGGAGGTGTCCGTGGCGGCGTTCCACAGCGCGGCCACGGCGTTCTTCCCGCTGCTGATCCGCGCGCTGGCCGGGCCGGGCAAGCCGGTGCCCGTGCTGGCCGACGAGGACGTACCGCAGGAGGACTTCCCCCGGCTCACCCGGGAGTACGACATCGTCCTGGCCCACCGCCTGGACCACGCCCCGCCGTGGCCGGGCACGGTGACCGCGACGACGTTGCTGCGCGAGCCGCTGGACGTGGCGATGCCCGTCGATCACCCGCTCGCTGCCAAGCGCCGCGTCACCCCGCGCGACGTGGCCGAGGAGCAGTGGATCACCGTACACGACGGCTTCCCGGTCCTGGCGGTCATCGAAGCCATCGCCGCCGCGGCCGGACGCCGACTCCATCTGGCCCACCGCATCAACGAGTTCGCGGTGGTGGCCGAGGCCGTCGCGGCCGGCGGGGGCCTGGCCCTGATGCCCCGCTGGACGATGCGCCCGCATCCGGCGCTGGTCCTGCGGCCGCTCAGCGGAGTGCAGGCGCGACGCCATATCGACGCCCTCTACCGCCCCGAGCGGACGGCCAGGTCGGCGGTGCGCACCGTACTCGCCGAACTGGGGCGCGCGGCTCGCAGGATCCAGAGCAGGGAGAGTGACGGCTGGGCGATGCCCTGAGTGCCGCCACGGCATGGCGTCCCGGCCCGGGTGCCCCGGCCCCTCTCGCGTAGGCCCGCTGGGCCGCCGCCGACGTCAAGATCGATTGTCAGTGGTGGGTGAGAGCATCGAAGCATCGAGTCGGAAAGATTCGGAAAGAGGGGGAGCTGCCATGTCCGGAAGCCAGAACTACATCAATCACGTCGCTCTCGTGCTGGATGCCAGTTCGTCCATGTCGCACCTGAGCCGCAAGGTCGTCGAGGTCGCCGACCAGCAGATCGCCTATCTGGCCCGCCGCTCACAGGAGTTGGACCAGGAGACCCGCGTCACCGTGTACGTCTTCGCGGACACGGTGGAGTGCGTCATCTACGACAAGGACGTGCTGCGGATGCCGTCCCTGAAGCAGCTGTACCGCGTCGGGGGAATGACGGCGCTGCTGGCGGCCACGCTCAAATCGCAGCGGGAGCTGGCGCAGACGGCTCAACTGTACGGAGACCACAGCTTCCTGACCTTCGTGCTCACCGACGGGCAGGAGAACGCGAGTCACCGCTGCCCGGACGCCCGTGACAGGGATCCGCGTGAACTGGTGCACGGCGTCGCCAAGTTGATCGCGACACAGGAGGACAACTGGACGCTGGCCGTCCTCGTGCCCGATCAGATGGGCAAGCGCGAGGCCATGCAGTGCGGGTTCCCGAAGGACAACATCGCCATCTGGGACGCCACGAGCACCCAGGGCCTGGAGGAGGCCGGGCAGGTCATCCAGCAGGCCACCGAGAAGTTCATGATGGGCCGCGCCCAGGGCATCCGCGGATCACGGGCGGTGTTCTCCACGGGTGCGGACGTGGTCAACAAGGACACCATCAAGGCAGCCGGGCTCACCCCGGTGGATCCGTCGCAGTACCAGCTGATCCCCGTGGCCCGTGACGCCGCGATCCGGGACTGGGTCGTCGAATGCGGGCACACCTACCGCACCGGTGGGGCGTTCTACCAGCTGAGCAAGTCCGAGAAGATCCAGGCGCAGAAGCAGATCGCGGTGCTGGAGAAGAAGACGGACCGGGTGTACACGGGGCCCGAGGCCCGAGCCCTGCTCGGCCTGCCGGACGTGGAAGTCCGCGTCAAGCCCGACCACAACGCCGACTTCACGATATTCGTGCAGAGCACCAGCGTGAACCGCAAGCTCGTACCGAACACGCGGCTGCTGCTGATGCTCGCGTAAAGCATCCGGGCGACCACCGGAACCGGGTCGAGGGTGCCGGCGGTGCGGGTGGCCACAGCCTGACGTGCTGTTTCGAGGTCAGAAACACGCGCTCAGAACGAATGCCACCGCACCGTCTCATCCCCCTCTCTCAGCGAAGCCACCCGGCGACGGAACTCCGTCAACGCCTTCGGACTGCTCGGCGCATGCTGGGCCACCCACGCACAACTGGCCGTCTCCCGAGCCCCCCGCAGCACCGAGCAGCCCTCCCACTCCCGCACATCCCAGCCGTACGTCTCGACGAACGAGTCGTAGGCCGCCGCAGGCAAGCCGTACCGATCCCGCGACAGCGCCATGACCACCAGGTCGTGCTCCCGCAGATCCACCGAGAAGGTCTCCAGGTCGACGAGAACCGGCCCGTCCGGGCCGACATGGACGTTGCGGGGGAGGGCGTCACCGTGAATCGGCCCCGGCGGCACATGCGGCGTCAGCGCACCCGCGGCGGCGGCGAACCCGTCCCGCCGCTCCCGCAGATACGCCGCGTCTGCCGGATCGATCGCGTCGCCCGCCAGCCGCAGCCACCGTTCCACGCCGCCCAGCAACTCACGGGGCGGCAGTTCGAAGGAGGGAGCCGTCAACGTGTGCACGACCCGTAGCAGTTCGGCCAAATCCCGTGGCTCGGCGGGCCGTACCGGATCGGGCAGCCGGTGCCACACGGTCACCGGGTGCCCCTCCACCAGCAGTGCCTTGGGGTCGGCCGCCCGCACCGCCGGCACGCCCGCCTCGGCCAGCCACTGCGCGATGTCCAGTTCGCGCCGCGCCCGGCCCAGGAGTTCGGCGTCGCGGCCCACCTTGACGACCAGGTCACCGGCGGCGAACACCGCGTTCTCGCCCAGGGCGAGCAGTCGCGCGTCCCGCGCCGGGACGGGTACCACCCCCGCCGCGGCCAGTACGTCCCGCGCCCGTGCCTCGTCCATCGCCCGCCTCCGTGTGGTCGTACGCCTCCAGGAACGGCGTCGGATTCCCGCCATCCCTCGCTCAGTCTCGCATTCGCACAGGTCGGAGCGCGTGCGCGCTGCCTTGACGGGGCAGAGCGCCTTCACGACCATGACGGGGCCCATCCCGAGCGGCGCAAAGGGGCTGATTCCGTGACGACGGTGACGGAGGCGGAAAGGCCGGTGAGACGCCCGCCGGGTGGCACCGGGCGGCGGCGCGTCACGGATCACGGCGCCTGGTTCCTCGTACTCCCCGCGCTGATCCCCATTCTCATCCTGAGCGTCGGACCGCTGCTCTACGGCATCCTGCTCGCCTTCACCGACGCGCAGTCCGGGCGGACCCGATCCACTCAGTGGATCGGCGCTCTCAACTTCCGGGACCTGCTGCACGACACGCTGTTCTGGGAGTCGTTCCGGATCGGCCTGGTGTGGGCGGTCGGCGTCACCGTGCCGCAGTTCCTGCTGGCGCTCGGCCTCGCCCTCCTGCTCAACCAGGACCTGCGGCTGCGCTGGCTCGCCCGAGCCCTCGCGATCGTCCCGTGGGCCATGCCCGAGGTCGTCGTCGGCGTCATGTGGCGGCTGGTCTACAACCCCGACGCGGGCATCCTCAACGAGACGCTCCGCGACCTGGGCCTCGGCGACGGCCGCGACTGGCTCAGCGGGCTCGGCACCGCGCTTCCCGCTGTCATCGTCGTGGGCGTGTGGGCGGGGATGCCGACCACGACGGTCGCTCTGCTCGCCGGCCTGCAGAACACCCCGCGTGAACTGCACGAGGCGGCGGCCGTGGACGGCGCCGGCGCCTGGCGCCGCTTCCGCACCGTCACCTGGCCCGCCCTCAGGCCCGTCGCCCTGTCCATCACGGCACTCAACCTGATCTGGAACTTCAACTCCTTCGCCCTGGTCTACGTGCTCACCAGCGGCGGGCCCGGCGGCCGCACCCGGCTGCCCATGCTCTTCGCCTACGAAGAGGCCTTCCGCTACGGGCAGTTCGGCTACGCGGCGGCGATGGGATGCGTGATGGTCGCGGTGATCTCGATACTCCTCGCCGTCTTCCTCGTCGGCCGGCTCAGGGGAGGTGACGAGTCATGAGGACCAGCACCGCGGGCCGCGTCGGCCAGTACGCCGCCCTGCTCGCCTACCTCGTCTTCCTCGCCTTCCCCTTCCTCTGGCTGATCTCCACCGCCTTCAAGCCCCCGCGCGAGCTGGGCAGCCTGCACCCCACCTGGATCCCGAAGGACCCCACCCTCGCCAACTTCCGGCAGGCCTTCGACGAACAGCCCCTGCTGCACGCCGCCCTCAACTCCCTTGTCGCCGCGCTCGGCGCGGCCCTGATCGCCGTACTGCTCGCGACTCCGATGGCCTACGTCATGGCCCGCCGCCGCACCCCGCTCGCGCGAGCGGCGACCGGCTGGGTGGTCGTCAGCCAGGCGTTCCCGCTGGTGCTGTTGATCATTCCGCTGTTCCTGGTGCTGAAGAACCTGCGGCTGATCAACTCGGTGCCGGGGCTGGTCATGGTGTACGTGGTGTGGGCGCTGCCGTTCGCGCTGTGGATGCTCGTCGGGTACGTCCGCGCGGTGCCGCCCGAGTTGGAGGAGGCGGCTGCGGTCGACGGGGCCGGACGGGTGCGGACGCTGGTGTCGGTGACCGCGCCCCTGCTGGCGCCGGGGATCGTGGCGACGGGGCTGTTCGCGTTCGTCACGGCGTGGAACGAGTTCTTCTTCGCGCTGGTGCTGCTGAAGACGCCCGAGAAGCAGACCCTCCCGGTCGTCCTCACCCACTTCATCGGCGCGGAGGGCGTAGCGGACCTCGGCCCGCTGGCGGCGGCCGCCTTCCTGGCGACCCTTCCCTCACTGGTCGTCTTCGCGATCATCCAACGCCGCATCACGGGCGGCATGCTCGCCGGGGCGGTGAAGAACTGATGCGTACGAGAGTGCTGTGGCCCTTGGTCGTCCTGGCTCTGCTGCTCGCCGGATGCAGTGGCGACGACGGTGGCGGTGCCGACGGCCGTGTCACCCTGCGCTTCCAGTCCCTGGCCTGGCAGGAGGAGTCCGTCGAGGCCAACAGGGAGCTGGTGAAGGAGTGGAACACAGCCCATCCCGACGTCAAGGTCGAGTACGTACAGGGGAGTTGGGACAGCGTCCACGACCAGCTCCTGACCTCCTTCGAGGGCGGTGAGGCGCCCGACATCATCCACGACGCCTCGGACGACCTCGCGGACTTCGCGTACGGCGGCTACCTCGCCGATCTCACCGACCTGCTGCCCGAGCGGCTCAAGTCCGACATACCGCGGCACAGTTGGGACACGACGACGTTCGGCGACGGGATCTACGGCGTGCCCTTCCTTCAGGAGCCGCGCGTCCTCATCGCCAACGCGAAGTGGCTGAAGGAGTCCGGTGTACGGGTCCCGACCACCCAACGCCCCTGGAGCTGGCCGGAGTTCCGCAGGATCACCCAAGAGCTCAGCGGCGACGGCAAGTACGGCGTCGCCTGGCCGCTGAAGGAACCCGTCTCCGCCACGCTCAACCTGTCGCTGTCGGCGGGCGGCCGGCTCTTCCACCGGGGCGCGGACGGCAAGGTCACCATCCGGTTCGACCAGGGGGACGAGGTCGTGCCCCGCACGATCCACGACCAGGCCGGCACCGACCGCAGCGCCTCGCCGACCACCCTCGGCAGCGGCGGCTCGGACACCTTGCCCGGCTTCTTCGGCGGCAAGTATGCGATGGTGCCGCTCGGGTTCTCGTACCGTCAGCAGATCGTCCAGCAGGCGCCCAAGGGCTTCCAGTGGCAGGTGCTGCCCGCGCCGGCCGGCGCCGACGGGCTCACTCAGGGCGTCAGTCCGCAGACCCTGTCCGTCGCCGAGGACAGCCCGCACAAGAAGGAGGCCGCCGAGTTCATCGACTTCCTGCTCCAGCCGAAGAACATGGTCCGGCTGGCCCTGGGCGACTGGATGCTGCCCACCGGCACCCAGGCGTTGAAGGACCCCGCCCTGCACACCACGGAGAACGGCTGGGCGACCGGCACCGCCCTCGCCGCCCACCTGCGCTCGGCACCCGCGCAGTCCGTACGGGGCTACCCGGAGTGGAAGGACAAGGTCGCCACCCCCGCGTTCCAGGAGTACTACAGCGGCGCCATCGACCTCGGTGAGCTGCGCGAACGCCTGGAGAAGGACGGCAACTTGGTGCTCGCCCGGTACCAGCGCTGAGCCGCCCGCCCGCAGTACCGCCCGCCCGCGTCCCGCCCGCCCGTGGGCCCCGCGGTCCCGCCCGCCCTCACGGCGCGGCGGGCCCGGTGAGGTACCGGCCGTCCTCGTCGTACGGCCAGACATTGGGCACGCAGCCGTGCATGCCCTTGATCTGCTGCATCATCGCGGGGGCGGGTTTGCCCGGGCCGGGACAGCCGACGTGGTCGTGGCCGAGGAAGTGGCCGACCTCGTGGTTGATGATCAGCGCCCGGTAGGCCGCCACGTCCTTGGCGTAGACAGGTGTCGCCAGTTCCCAGCGCCTGAGGTTGACCATGACGTTCCGGCCCACGCTGCAGTTCACCCGGCCGCCGGTTTCGAGCCCGTACTGCCCGCAGATCTCGTCCACGGTCCCGGGCGTCGCGACGCGTACGGCGAAATCGGTGGCGCCGCCCGACACCCGCTGGAACGCCGACTTCCCGTCCGTCGTCCAGCCGCGTGGATCGCCCAGGATGCGCTCCACCTGTTCGGCGACGTCAGCCGGCGACAACTTGAGGCCGTCTTCCACCTCGACCCGGTAGCGCAGGGCCGTTCCCGTCCCCACCTTGGCGCTTTCGCCGGGGGCGGTGGTGAACGTGCCGGGTCCCGTCGCCGGGATGTCGGGCTCGGAGGGGCGGGCGGACGGGCTCGAGGAGGGGCTCGACGGCCGGCTCGCGCTGGAAGGCGAGTTCGGGCTCGACGAGGGCGGGTTCGGACTCGTGGTCGCGCTCGGACTCGATGACGGGCTCGGGGCGCGACCGGCCCCGCGCACACCCCCGTCCCCGTCCCCGCCCCCGGACACGAACGTCCACCCCGCGGCCGCGAAACCGGCCGCCCCGAGAACGGCCAGCGCGGTCAGACCTCCCCACAGCGTCCCCTTCCGCGTCTTCCGCGTCTCCTTCCGCCCGAGCCCGGAGGCGTGTGCGGGGCCGCTCCTGCGGCGGCGGTTGCGGGGCGGAGTTGTTCGGTGCGCGGTCATGATGGTTCAGGTTGTGACCACTATGTGATCGAATCTGGCCCGCGTGGTAACGAATGGATAACGGCGCCTGATGTGATCATCCGGTAACAGAGCCCTGGGTCGGTGAACGGCGTGCGGATACTGGGCACATGCCACGCGTTCTGCTGATCGAAGACGACCGTGCCGTGCGGGAGGGTGTGGCCCTCGCGCTGCGCCGCCAGGGCCACGAGGTCGCCGCCGCCGAGACCGGCGAGGAGGGTCTGGAGCGGCTGCGGTCCTTCCGGCCGGACGTCGTGGTGCTGGACCTGATGCTCCCCGGGATGCCCGGCCTGGACGTGTGCCGGGGGATGCGCGCCCTCGACCAGACGCTGCCGATCATCATGGCGACCGCGCGGGGCGACGACGAGGACATCGTCGTAGGACTGGAGGCCGGGGCGGACGACTACGTCGTCAAGCCCGTACAGGCGCGGGTGCTGGAGGCCCGGATCCGGGCCGTGCTGCGCAGGGCCGGTGGTGCACCCGCCGACGAGGGCATACCGAAGATCGAGACCTACGGGGACATGGCCGTCGACCGGGCCGGGTTCTCGGTCAGCCAGAGGGGCGAGCCGGTTGCGCTGGCCCCGTCCGAGCTGCGGCTGCTGCTCACCCTGTCCGCCTCGCCCGGCCAGGTGTTCAGCCGGCAGCAGCTCCTGGAGGCGGTCTGGGAGCACAGCTACCACGGCGACGCGCGCCTGGTGGACGCCTGCGTCAAACGGCTGCGCGCCAAGCTGGGCGAACCCCCGCGCGAACCCCGCTACATCCAGACCGTGCGCGGCTTCGGCTACCGGTTCGCCGCCCGGTCCGTCGCCCCGTGAGGACGCGCGACGGATCCAAGGCGAGGCCGACCATCAACATAAGGCGTCCCCAACTGCGCGGTCTGCGCATGCGGTTGGTGGTGGCGTTCGCGCTCGTCGCCGCGCTCACCGCCGCGACCACCGGCGCCCTGACCTTCCGGGAAGCCCGCACGGGGGTCCTCCAGCAGAGCCAGGACGCCGTGATCAAGCAACTGCGCGCCCAGCTCGACCGGCTCGCCCCCGAGCTCGCCGTCCCTCCGGGCGAGTCCGAGCTGCGGCGCTTCGCGGCCGACGTCGCCGCCGCCGAACCGGCCGGTACCTGGCGGGTGTTGGTCGCCTACGGCGAGCTGAGCGCGACCTCCGCCGTCGACGACCCGTTCGAGGAGCTGACCCCCGCCCTGCGCGGGGCGGTGAACTCCAGCCGGGCCACCGTCTTCCAGCGGGTGCGCAGCGGCGACCATACCGCGCTGGTCGTCGGCATGACGATCGTGTTCGCCGTGCCCGACATGGCCGCGTCCGGGGTCCAGGTCTTCCTCACCGTGCCGCAGACCGCCGAGGCGGCCTCCGTCGACGCCCTGGTGACCGCCATCGAACGGGCCACCCTGCCCGCCCTCGGGCTCGCCGTACTCCTCGCGCTGCTCGCCGCCCGCGGAGTGCTGCGGCCGGTACGCGCGCTGCGGCACGCCACCCGCAGCATCGCCGAAGGGCGACTGGACACCCGGCTCGCGGTCGACGGCTCCGACGAACTCGCCGATCTCTCCCACACGTTCAACGAGACGGCCGCCGCCCTGGAGGCGACCGTGGCCGAACTGCGCGGCATGGAGGCCCGGGCCCGCCGGTTCGCCGCGGACGTCTCGCACGAACTGCGCACCCCACTGGCCGCCATGTCGGCGGTCACCGACGTCCTCGACGAGGACGCCGCCCGCCTCGACCCCGACACCGCCACCGCGGTCCGGCTGATCAGCGAGGAGACCGTGAAACTGGCCCGGCTGGTGGACGACCTGATGGAGATCTCCCGCTTCGACGCGGGCGCGGCCGTGCTGCACCTGGACGAGATAGACCTCGCCGAGTCACTGCGGCGCACCCTCGCCGCCCGGGGCTGGACCGACCAGGTGGACGCCGATCTGCCTCCGCCCGACGCCGTACGGGGACGCGTCGACCCGCGCCGCCTCGACGTGGTGGTCGCGAACCTGGTCGGCAACGCGCTGCGGCACGGGACCCGGCCGGTCCGACTGCGGCTGTACGGCAGCACGGAGGACCTCGCGGTGATCGAGGTGCTGGACAGCGGACCCGGCATCCCCGACGCCGTCCTGCCCCATGTCTTCGAGCGGTTCTACAAGTCGGACGCCGCCCGCACCCGGACCGAGGGCAGCGGTCTCGGCCTCGCCATCACCGCGGAGAACGTCAGGGTGCACGGCGGCACCGTCCGGGCGGCGAACCGTCCTGAGGGCGGCGCCGTCTTCACGGTGGAACTCCCGCTGCGCCGGGACGAGTCGGCCCCCGAAGGTGGAGAGTGAGAGCCGTGCGCCGAGCCGCGCTGCTGACCGTGCCCGCCCTGTCCGCCCTGTTCACGCTCGCGTCCTGCGGCATCCCTGAGACCGGGGTGGTGGAGGCGGGCGGGCCCGCCAGTGGGGTGATCCCGATGATCCCGGTGTACTTCGTGGCGGACGGCAGCCTCATCGCCGCGCCCCGCAGGACGCCCGCGTCGGTCGATGTCGAGTCGGCCGTGGAGCTCCTGCTCCTGGGTCCGAGCGACGCCGAACGCGCCAAAGGACTGACCACGCGGCTGGTCCTGTCGGGCATGCCCACGCTCGCACCGGACCCGCGAGCCACTCCCGCGGCGACCTACAGTCTCCCTCCGGAAGAGCCCCCTGCGGCCGACCCCGTCGAGGTGACGACCAGCGACACGGGCGTGTCCATCGAACTGGCCGCCGAGGCGGGCGAGTTGCCCGGCCTCGCGGTGGACCAGCTGACCTGCACGGCCCTCGGGGTCCAGCGCCTCGCGGACCCCCGTGCCGAACCCTCGCCGGTGACCGTCACGGGGCCGGACGGCCGGGAGATGGAGGGGAGCGGCGCGAGCTGTCCCGAGCGGTGAGCTCGGCACCCTTCGGAATCGAGGCGGGATTCGAGCGGACACCCCCGGGAACCAAGCCGCACCAGTCCACGGAATCCAGTTGCACGAGACGTATCGTCTCGCCTACGGTGGGGCCCATGACCAGTCGCCCCGCTCACATCGCCATGTTCTCCATCGCCGCCCACGGCCACGTGAACCCCAGCCTCGAAGTGATCCGCGAGCTGGTGGCGCGCGGGCACCGGGTCACCTACGCCATTCCGCCGCTGTTCGCCGAGAAGGTCGCCGAGACCGGTGCCGAGCCGAAGCTCTGGAACTCGACCCTGCCCGGACCCGACGACGATCCCGAGGCGTGGGGGAGCACGCTCCTCGACAACGTGGAGCCGTTCCTCGACGACGCGATCCAGGCCCTGCCGCAGCTCATCGAGGCATACGAGGGGGACGAACCGGACCTCGTGCTGCACGACACCGCCTCCTACCCGGCCCGTGTCCTCGCCCACCGCTGGGGCGTCAAGGCGATCTCGCTCTCCCCGCACATGGTCGCCTGGGAGGGTTACGAGGAGGAGGTCGCCGAACCCATGTGGGCCGAGCCGAAGAAGACCGAGCGCGGCCAGGCGTACTACGCCCGCTTCCAGGCCTGGCTGGACGAGAACGGGATCGACCTGGACCCCGACTCCTTCGGCGGCCGCCCCGACCGCTCGCTCGTCCTCATCCCCAAGGCGCTCCAGTGGAGCGCCGATCGGGTCGACGAGAGCCGCTACACCTTCGTCGGCGCCTGCCAGGGCGACCGCTCGGCGCAGGGCGACTGGCAGCGGCCGGCGGGGGCGGAGAAGGTCCTCCTCGTCTCCCTCGGCTCCGCCTTCACCAAGCAGCCCGGCTTCTACCGCGAGTGCGTCAAGGCCTTCGGTGATCTGCCCGGCTGGCACATGGTGCTCCAGATCGGCAGGCACGTCGACCCGGCCGAGCTGGGCGCTGTCCCGGCCAATGTGGAAGTACGGGACTGGGTACCGCAGTTGGCCATCCTGAAGCAGGCCGACGCCTTTATCACGCACGCGGGCGCCGGCGGCAGCCAGGAGGGACTCGCGACCGCCACGCCGATGGTCGCCGTACCGCAGGCAGCCGACCAGTTCGGCAACGCCGACGTGCTCCAGTCCCTCGGCGTCGCCCGCCACGTCCCGACGGAGGAGGCCACCGCTGAAACCCTCCGCGAGGCCGTACTCGCGCTCGTCGACGACCCCGAGGTGGCCCGGCGTCTGAAGGACATCCAGGCCGAGATGGCCCAGGAGGGCGGTACCCGGCGGGCCGCCGACCTCATCGAGGCCGAACTGCCCGCCCGCCGGGCCGAGTAGACGACGTACGAGGGCCCGTTGACTCCCCCGGAGTCAACGGGCCCTGCGCGTCGGGCGGGTGGGGTCAGACCGGCACCCGCTCGCCCTCGTCGTCCCGGGCCGCGCTGCGCGTCACGGCCTCGGGCGCCTCGTCGTGCGTCAGGTCCGGCAGCCGGTTCAGCCACTTCGGCAGGTACCAGTTGCGCTCGCCCAGCAGCGCCATGACCGCCGGGAGCAGTACGCCCCGGATGATGGTCGCGTCGATGAGGACCGCGGCCGCGAGGCCGACACCCATCTGCTTCATGGACTGCATGGACAGCGTGCCGAAGATCGCGAACACGGCGACCATGATGACCGCGGCGCTGGTGACGACCCCGGCCGTGGTGACCACGCCGTGCTGGATCGCGTCCTTCGTCGTACGGCCCCGCAGCCGCGCCTCGCGGATCCGGGAGACCACGAACACGTGGTAGTCCATCGACAGGCCGAACAGGATCACGAACAGGAACAGCGGCAGCCAGCTGATGATGGCGCCGACGCCCTCCGCGCCCACCAGGGACGCGCCCCAGCCGTGCTGGAAGACGGCGACGAGGATGCCGTACGCCGCGCCCACCGACAGCAGGTTCAGCACGATCGACGTGATCGCGACGGTCAGCGAGCGGAACGACAGCAGCATCAGAAGGAAGGCGAAGACCACGACGAAGGCGAAGACCGGGATGACCGCTCCGGCCAGCTGGTCGTTGAAGTCCTGCGAGCCGGCGACCTGTCCGGTGATCGGCGCCTCGACGCCGTCCACCTTGCCGAGCGTGGCGGGCCGTACGTCGTCGCGCAGCTTGTCCAGGCTCTCGCCCGCCTTGTCCAGGTCGGAGCCGCCGACCAGCGGGACGTACACGAACGCGATGTTCTTGTCGTCGTGCAGCTTGATCTCCACCGGCCCGCGCGAGGCACCCGAACTGACCGCCCGCTCACGGAAGTCGGCCAGCGCGGACGTCACCTCGGGAGCGTTGATGTCGTCCGCCTTGACGACGACCTCGGCCGGGTCGGAACCGCCCGGGAAGGCCTCGTTGAGCCGGTTGTACGTCTGCACGATGGGCAGCGAGTCGCCGAACTCCTGGTCCAGCGTGAGGTTCTGGGTCTTCATGCCGACCGCGGGAGCCGCTACGGCGAGCAGCGCGCCGGTCGCCACGACGACCGAGAGGACGGGCCGCGCGAGCACTCCCTTGAGCACGGCCGTCCAGAACCGGCTCTCGCGATTGCCGCGCCCACGGTTGCGGCGGAGCTTGCTCTGCGGGTGCAGGAAGGGAATCTTGCCCTTCTCGACCCGCTCGCCCAGCAGCGACAGCAGCGCGGGAAGCACCGTCACCGACCCGACCATGGCGACCGCCACGACCATCAGCGAGGCCAGGCCCATCGCCTCGAACTCGGCGAGCCCCGTGAACAGCATGCCCGCCATCGCCACGCACACCGTGACACCGGAGACGATGATCGCGCGGCCACTGGTGGCGGCGGCGACCCTCAGGGCGGTCTGCGCGTCCCGGCCGGCCTCGCGCTCCTCGCGCTCACGGCGCAGGTAGAACAGGCAGTAGTCGACACCGACGGCCAGACCGACCAGCAGCATCACGGAGTTCGCCGTCTCGCTCATCGGCATCACATGGCTGACGATGCCCATCAGGCCCATCGTCGCCATGATCGCGGTGACCGCCAGCAGTACCGGCAGCAGGGCCGCCACCAGCGCGCCGAAGGCGATGAGCAGAATGCCGAGGGCCACCGGCACCGCCGAGTACTCGGCCTTCTGGAAGTCGTCCCCGAACGCGTCGTCGAACGTCTTCATCATGCTCGCGCCGCCGATCTCCTCGATCCGCAGCGACTCATGGTCCTTCTGGACGTCCTCGACGGCCTTCAGCACGGGCTCCACGCGCTCGCCCGCGGTGTCCGACTCACCGCGCATGTCGAACTGCACCAGCGCGCTGCGGCCGTCCTTCGAGATGGTCTGCGTGTCGTACGGCGATGTCACGTCCGTGACCCTGCCGGTGTCCTCGACCGCCTTCACGACCGCGGTGACCGCCGACCTGAACTCGGCGTCCGTGGCCTTGAGGCCCGCCTCCTTCGCCTGGATCAGGACGGTCTCACTGGCCGGCTCCTCGATCCCCGCGTCCTCGATGATCTTGGCCGCGGTGTGCGTCTCGCCCTTCAGCTGGTCGCTGTCCTTGACGTCGACCCGGCCCGCCGCCGAACCGAGCCCCATCGCCAGGACGACGAACAGTACCCAGATGCCGACGGCAGCCCATCGATGGCGGGCGCTCCAGCCGCCGGCGCGGGCGGCGAGTCCCCGCACGCGTGTGTCTCCGTTCCCCATGACGGGCTTGCCCCCTTGATTGCGGTGGCGGCCCCCTGCCGCCCCCTTTCGTTTCGAAGGTATGGGCCGGATAAGGCCATCTCGTCGTGCTGTCCGGTGAAGTGCGGCGGCCGAAAGTCATCCGCTCGGCCACCGGCCCCTCCCCACTGGGGAGGATGGGGGTCCCTTACATCTATCCGGGTGGCTCGGGGACCTGGCTCGGGGGCGGGGCTCGGGAAGTGGATCAGCCGAATGAGGTTGTGCTTCATGCTGACCGGTAAGTAACTTACGGGTCTGCGCGGCGGTCGTGCCCACCCCCACGGGGCACGACCGCCGCGTCGGTGTCCGTGTCAGTGGGCCGCCTTATGGTGACCGAATGACGACGACGTATGCGGCGCTGCTGCGCGGGATCAACGTGGGCGGCAGCAGAAAAGTCCCGATGGCCGACCTGCGCACCCTGATGACCGGCCTCGGTCACGACGGCGTACGCACCTACCTGCAGAGCGGTCAGGCGGTCTTCGCCGCAGACCACGGCGACGAGGAGTCCCTGGCCGCGGAGCTCGCGTCCGCGATCGAGAAGCACTTCGGCTTCACCGTGGACGTGATCGTGCGCGACCACGCCTACCTCAAGGCGATCGCCGACAACTGCCCCTTCCCCGCAGCGGAGTTGGAGCCCAAACAGCTCCATGTCACCTACTGCTCCGCCCCGGTCGACGCCGAGCGCTTCGCGGAGATCGACCCGGCCGCCTATCTCCCGGAGGAGTTCCGGCTCGGCGACCGGGCGCTGTACCTGTACGCCCCGAACGGCCTCGGGCGGTCCAAGCTCGGCGAAATTCTGTCGCGGCCCCGGCTGAACAAGGGTTTGATCGCCACCAGCCGTAACTGGAACACCGTCGTCAAGCTCGTGGAGATGACCAGTGACTGAGCGCGATTCCGCCGTGAGCGCCGCCATCGAGGGCGAGCTGAGGCTGCTCGACCCCGAGGTCCGCCGCTCGCCCGAACTCCTCGGGGCGCTGCTGCACCCCGAGTTCCACGAGTTCGGCTCCTCGGGGCGGCGCTGGGACTGGCAGTCGACCGTGTCCCGCCTCCCCTTGGTCACCGATCCGGAGGACCGGTACGTCGTCACCTCCGAGTTCAGGGGCGTCCGGCTCGCCCCGGACCTCGTCCATCTGACCTTCGACACGGTGAACAACGGCAGGCACGCCCACCGCAGTTCGCTGTGGCGGCGGACCGGTGACGGATGGCAGATGTACTTCCACCAGGGGACGCCCTTCACCCCTGAGGAAGCGTGACCCCGCGCAGGCCGAAACAGGGCGACTGGGAGAGGATCTCGCGAGGCGGAGCCAGCCGCGGATCCGCGTACAGGCGCCTGCCCTCCTCGTCGGTGCGCGCGCCGGCGACAGCGTCCAGGAGGGCGAGGTCGTCGGCGCGGAGCGACTCGTGGTCGCCGAAGCCCGCCAGTGGCTCCCAGCCGTCCCAGGGCAGCGTCTCGACGCCGTTCCGGCAGGCCAGATCGAGGACGAGGCTGCCCCGGACGAACCACATGCCGCGCAGGCTCTCGACGGACCAGAACCCGAAGGTCTCCGGGTCCGCGTCCCCGGCCCGGCAGGCCCGCCAGGCCTCGCCCGCCACGAGGAACCGGTCGCGCGGCACGTCCAGCGGGTCGAAGCCCAGGTCGCCGTACGCCGGATGCAGGACCTGCGGGTCGACCAGCCGCCAACTCCCGTCCGGCAGGCGGTACTCCGTGACCCAGTGGTCCTCGTGGAAGCCGTCGACGAGTAGGTGCCGAAGCCGCCGCGGACCCGGGCGGGCGTACCCGTGGCGCGCAGCAGCGACACGTGCAGCAGCGCGAAGTCCCGGCACGTGCCCACGAACCGCTCCTGCGGCCCCCGCGCCTCGGTCAGCGGAGCGTCCCGGCGCTCCCGCAGGATCCGCAGGATCTCGGTGACGTACCGGGACTCGGCGTCCTCGCGCAGCCGTTGCTCGGGGATGGCGTACCCCAGGCGCTTCCCGTCGCCCTGATGGATGATCACATCCCTTACTAATTGGGCGAGTTGACCAGGATCATTCGGCAGTCCGGTGACATCCAGGTCCCCCGGATCGCTGTACGGCGTCTGCTTCAAGTAGAAGTCGTCCATGCCGCGGAACCCTGAAGCCTGCCCCAGGGGCAGGGTCAACCCGGCGGAACGGCTGTGCGAGGCTCGTCCCATGCGCTACATCATCATCGGGGCAGGGGCGGTCGGCGGTGTCATCGGCGGACGGCTCGCGGGCTCGGGACACGAGGTCGTTCTGGTCGCGCGGGGCGCGCACTTCGAGGCGCTGCGGGACCACGGACTGCGGCTCAGGGTGCCGGAGGGCGAGCTGACCCACCGACTGCCGGTCGTCGACGGGCCCGCCGCGCTCGGCGAGCTCCGCCCCGACGACGTCCTCGTCCTCGCCGTCAAGACGCAGGACAGCACGGCCGCCCTCCAGACGTGGGGCCCCGCCCCGGTCGCGGGCGGCGGTACGGCCGCCGAGCGCCTGCCGCTGGTCTGCGCGCAGAACGGGGTCGAGAGTCAGCGCCTCGCCCTGCGGCTCTTCCGCCGCGTCCACGGCGTCTGTGTGTGGCTGCCGTCGACGTACGTCGAACCCGGCGTCGTCTCCGCCGCGGGCAGCCCCCTCACCGGCATGCTGCACCTCGGCCGTTACCCGCACGGCACCGACGAGACCGCCCGCCTCATCGCCGCCGACCTGGAGAAGTCGCACTTCGAGGCGCCGGTCGTGGCGGACGTGGCCCGCTGGCAGTACGCCAAGCTGCTGGCCAACCTGGGCAACTCCCTGGAAGCGGTGACCGGACCCGTCGACACCGAGGAGGCCGCAGCGCTGTTCCGGCGTGTACGGGCCGAGGGCGCGGCCGTGCTCGACGCCGCCGGGATCGCGTACGTGAGCGCCGAGGAGCAGCAGGCCGCACGGGGCGACAAGATCACCCTCGTACCCCTCGACGGCGCCCCGCGCGGTGGCGGTTCCTCCTGGCAGTCCCTCACCCGCGGCACCGGCACCATCGAGGCCGACCACCTCAACGGCGAGATCGTCCTCCTCGGCCGCCTGCACGGCGTACCGACCCCGCTGAACGAACTCCTCCAGCGCCTCGCCAACACCTTCGCGCGCGAGAGGCGGGCGGCGGGCTCGATGCCGGTGGCGGAGCTGGTACGCCTGGCCGACGAAGCGGTCGGACCCGCGGGCACCGCGTAGAACCGGACCGTCGCTCCCAGATCAGGCGCCCACGGCCGCCAGCACCGGCAACCCGGCCGCGTCGTACCGCTCCAGCAGCACCCGCGCCACCTCGGGCGCGGCCCCGAGCACGTCCGCCAGTACGTCCGCCTCGGCCGCGCCCCGCGCGATGCGGTCCGGGAGGAAGCCCGGGGCCAGGACGTACGGGGCCACGGCCACGCGCGCGCAGCCGAGGGCCCGCAGTTCGCGGACGGCGTCCTCGGTGCGGGGAAGGGATGCGGAGGCGAACGCAGGCCGCACGGCGCACCAACCGGTGTGCCGCCACTCCCGCGCGATTTCTGCGATCACTGCGATCGCCTCCGGGTCGGTGGACCCCGCCGAGGCCAGCACGACCCCGGTCGAGGACTTGTCGGCGGGCGTCAGCCCCGCCTCGTACAGCCGCCGCTCCAGGGCCGCCAGGAGCAGCGGCGACGGCCCCAGCACCTCGGCCTGCCGGATCCGCAGCTGCGGCGGCGCGTCCCGCAGCACCGCCGGGATGTCGGCCTTCGCGTGGAACGCCCTGGTCAGGAGCAGAGGCAGCGCCACGACATCGCGGACCCCCTCCGCCGCCAAGGACTCCAGCACCCCTTGTACCGAGGGGATGTTGAAGTCCAGGAAGCCGGTCTCCACCCGTACGTCCGGGCGCAGCGAGCGCACCCGGCGTACCAGGGCATGCACCGTCGCGGCATGCCGCGGGTCACGGCTGCCGTGGGCGATGACGAGAAGAACCGGCTTGTTGAACACAGGACTTCAGCTCCTTGCCAGCAGACCGCGGCTGCGCAGCACCCACCGCTCCAGCGGACTGAAGATCAGCAGATCGATGGCGATGCCGACGACGAGGATGAGCAGGATCGCGAAGAACACCATGGACATGCTGCTGTTGTTGCGGCCGTTCTCCAGGAGTTGGCCCAGGCCCACGCCCAGGTCGGGGTGGGAGGCGATGATCTCGGCGGCCATCAGCGAGCGCCAGGAGAAGGCCCAGCCCTGCTTCAGGCCCGCCAGATAGCCGGGCAGCGCGGCCGGCATCACGATGTGCCAGGTGCCCTTCAGGCCCGTCGCGCCCAGCGTGCGGCCCGCTCGCAGGAACAGTGGCGGTACCTGGTCGACGCCGGAGACCAGGCCGTTGGCGATGGAGGGGACCGCGCCGAGCAG